>JALVPF010000079.1 GCA_027031935.1 Myxococcales bacterium
ATACTCAATAGAGCTCAGGAGTACGAGAGCGAGGATGATGGGAGCGCCGGATGAACACATCAGCACGAATAATGGTTGTGGACGATGAAAAAATTGTCCGGGAATCCGTGTCTATCTGGCTGCAGAAGTCCGGTTATGATGCTGTAGCAGTAGAAGGTGGTCAGCAGGCCATTGACTTGTTGGGCAAGGAACATTGGGACCTGCTACTGGTGGACCTGAAGATGCCCCGCGTTGACGGGCTGAAGGTTCTGAGAAAAACCCTCGAAATGGGCAAGGATGTCCCGGTGATCATCTTTACGGCCTATGCCACGGTGGAGACAGCGGTGGAGGCCATGAGGGTTGGTGCATACGATTACCTGGTCAAGCCCATTGACCCCGATCTGTTGGCCATGAAGGTGGAGAAGATAGTCGAGCGGCAAAACCTGGCCAGGGAAAACATACTGCTTCGCCAGAAGATAGACTCTCTGTGCGAGTTTGACGAGATCATTGGAAACAGCAAGCCCATGCAGGACTTGCTCGAGCTGGTGGCTTCGGTGGCTGACAGCGATGCCACGGTTTTGATTACAGGCGAAAGCGGAACCGGCAAGGAGCTTATTGCACGTGCCATCCACCGTAATAGTCAGCGTCGCTACAAGGCCTTTGTAGCCGTGTCCGTAGGCTCTCTTCCTGCGACCCTGGTGGAAAGCGAACTCTTTGGTTATGAAAAGGGAGCCTTTACAGGTGCTGACCATGTGCACATGGGTAAATTCGAACTGGCTGATGGTGGAACCCTGTTTCTGGACGAGATTGCGGAGATGGATGCCAAGGTTCAGGTGGATCTCCTCAGGGTTTTGGAAAGCAAGAGCTTCTATAGACTTGGCGGAAATCGCGAGATAAACACTGATGCCCGGGTGATCGCGGCTACCAATCGTGACTTGAAGCAAGAGATTGCAGATGGTTCTTTTCGTGAAGATCTATACTACCGACTGAACGTGGTAGAGATTCATTCGCCCGCCTTGAGGGACAGGGGTGATGACATCATTGTCCTGGCTGAACATTTTTTGAAAAAGTTTGCGGCCAAGAGCGGCAGAGACAAAGAAAAATTTTCCAAAAAGGCCCTGGACCTGCTCATGAGATACGATTGGCCGGGCAATGTGCGCGAGTTGGAAAATGCCATAGAGAGGGCAGTGGTGGTGGGCAAGGGCAAGCAGGTTGAAGCCCAGGATCTGTATCTTGGAGATGTTTCTGGAGCCTCCCCTGAAAAGGGTTTGTTCAGTCTGAAGGAGGCGGAAAAGAGGCACCTGTTGCAGGTGCTGGAAGAGACGGGTTGGAACGTTACACACGCTGCACAGATTTTGAAAATCGACAGGGCCACTTTGTACAGCAAGCTGAAATCATACGGTATTTCCAGGCCCGGCAAGAAGAACTGAGTGGCCCGGCCAGCCATGCTGCCGACTCGACTCCCTATAGTATCCCCTGGACCAACCCCCCCCTGTCAGGAAAAGAATCTTTGTGATGCAGTAGGCGCGAGCTTTGATCTGACCTGCCGGATACTTGATCGTGAACCAAGACCGGAATTCGCATTGAACAAGGTCCGCGAGCAGTACGATGCATTGGAACTGCTCGCATACCTGGAGAAAAGGTATTCTGCGCGGGATGGGCTGATCCTTGCGATTACAGACGTGGATCTGTTTATATCGGTTCTGACCTTTGTGTTCGGAGAAGCCCGTTTGTCAGGACGAGCTGCTGTCATATCTACTTTTCGGCTGCGTGAACAATATTATGGTCGTCCATCAGATGAGGAGATTTTTTTCTCACGAGTGGAGAAGTCAGCCATACATGAAGTGGGGCACATGCTGGGCCTTGTCCACTGTGCAGATCTCAACTGCGTGATGCATGCTTCGAACACTGTGGCCGATACCGACGTAAAATCTCCCATGCTCTGTCCCAACTGCCACGCTGGCTTACGAAAGATTTCTTAGCTACGCCTGCCGCGGACCTACGCAAGGTGCTGATTGCTTAGGTCGCAATACTCCAGAGATAGTCGTTCTCGGAGAGTCGCGACCTTAAAAGAAAACTGTATGAAAATCCCGACGGTGCTGTTGAATATCTCAACACTTTTGATTGTTTATTTTTCTCCATATTCTTCACAATCCCTGCGTATTTACTGATATTTCAGCAGCTTATGCTTTCGCTTGGAACATGGCCCACTTGTTGCTGCTTGTTGCTGTTAGTGCAGTTGTAAAGGCTGCACCAACAATGTTTTCGGA
>JALVPF010000080.1 GCA_027031935.1 Myxococcales bacterium
TTCTAGGTGCTCGGGGGTAGTCTTATGTAGTACGGCAGGCGAGGAGACAACGTCGGAGTGTTGCGCGAGGAGAGGAGGTGGGCCGAGGGGGGGGATACATTGAGTATTTACGGCGTCAGGTTTGCAGACGGGGCGAGTGTTACCATAGGAGGACTTGGGGCATCATCTGTCCAGCTTGTAGACAGTCGAAGGATCAACTGTAAAAGCCCTCCCCATCCTGCCGGCAAGGTGTCTGTGTGTGTACTGAACCCTGATGGAACGAACGATTGTCTGGATAACGGGTTCGAGTATAGTGACAAGCCCGTGCAACCGAACATCTGGGCCTTTCTGGAAAAACCGACCTGGATGATGCTTTACCAGGGACAGGGTGCATCCTCCGCCTTGTTTGCAAGGGTCTTTATAGATGGGATTACACAATACCCCGGCTGTCACCAGGACGTACTTGCCCAACTGGGATGGGGGCCTGAAGGAAGCAGTCCTTCCGATGAGCCCGTTACCTGGACCTGGACAGATGCCTCCTGCCATGGTGAGTGTTCAAATTGTGGAGAGGCGGATGAGTACAGGGCGTGGTTACCTGCCTTGGATCCAGGGGAATACTCATATGCTTTTCGTTTTCGCTTGAAAGATGGACCTTGGGCATATGCAGACCTGTGGCCCGGCTCTCTGGATGGATTTCAGGTGAAAGAGACAGGATACCTGCGGGTCTTGGATTCAGATGTGGATGTGTTTTTATCAGGGCTCGATCCCGATGGTGCCAGCATCGAGGGGGGAGAAAGAATCTCGCTGTTTGGACAAGGGTTAGGTCCTCGATGTGAGCTGAGCATTGATGATCAAATTCTGGAATCTGAATTTATTGGAGCGCAGGAGATTGACTTCTACACTCCAGCCCATGAGCCTGGCCTGGCTTCACTGACCATGGTTCAGCAGGAACCCGGCATGTTCCAGTTGACCCTGCCCAACGCTGTTGCTTTCGTCCGAAGACATGCTCCGGTGGTGGATGGAGTTTTGGATGTGGATTGGCCCGAGCCCTATCTCCTTGCGTCATCCGGGCTTGTGGGTGACTGGGGACCGAATCGGCTCGATGCCGTTTATGCCTCTTTCGACGATATGCATCTGTACCTTGCTGCCCATGCCTGGGTCGATCCTGATTCGTCCAATGCTGTGGTAATATATCTCGACGTGGATTATGGGGCGGGAAGTGGCATAAGGGATGGGGACCAGTTGACGGACAATACCGGGTACGAGGGAACAGCGGGTCTGGACTCTGCAATCTCCGCGCGTTTCAAAGTGGTGGATCCTGGTTTTGGAGCAGAATTTGCCCTTGGAACAGTTGGCATGGCGCAGGTGGATGAATCGGAGGATGATGCAAATGTGAGAAACCTTGCTGGTCTCAGGGATATCTCAGACACGGGTAATTTCAGGTGGCTGCCTGTCATTATAAAGACTTCCGATTTGGCAACGGGTGATGGTATGCTAGAGGTGGCCATCCCGTGGGAAAGTCTGCTGGGAAACACAAGACCAATGGAAGATATGCATCTCGGCTTTTTTGCAAGGATAGTAAACTCGGATGGTGAGTACCAGTGTTCTTGCGGACTTCCTGATCCCAACCCTCAGTCGCCGCTGGAGGTCACCCAGGTTTTGACCTTGGATGTGCAGTAAAAGAGCCAAAGGGACTATCAGGTGTCGAGGAGCTTTGAGATGGGCAAGGTTCATGGTCTGTGGCTGATCAGACGGGCGCTTCAGGGAATGGGCTTAGGCCTGTCTGCCGGAATAATTATCTGTGTCTTGAGCTATTTTGGTACCTTTGGCGCACTCGAACGAATGGCCGTAGATTCCATGCTTCGTGTGTCAGCAAGGCCAGGCCTTGCCGACAAAGACATAGTGCTGGTGGCGCTCGACCAGGGCAGCCTGGACTATGTTTCAAGAACCCTTCACATGCAATATCCATGGCCCAGGGGATTATACGGCGAGTTGGTCAGGTTTATTCGTCGCGGTGATCCAAAGGCGATCGTGTTCGATATGCTTTTTATCGGTCCGGACATCAACAGGGATGAGATGTCTGGAGACGATTCGGACAAGATGTTTTCAGATTCCATCTCAAAATCAGATGACCTTGTTTTGGGAGTAAGCCTCAGAATGGCCGGCTCTAGCTCGGCAGATGGCATGTCCGCCGAACTCATGAAGAAAATCAAGTGTTCGGGATATGAGAACATGGATCTGAACACATATACACAGGATACACACA
>JALVPF010000081.1:0-5650 GCA_027031935.1 Myxococcales bacterium
CTCCAGTACTCACCCTGGTAAGGCCAATAGATCTTCTCGTCATCCGTGGCAGCGGTCCAGTCGTAGGTAAGCAAAGTAGGTCCAAGATCCAGCTCGCCGGCTTTTGCCTTCTTGAGCATATCCAACTCGGCATTGTCATTTTCGAGCTTGATACGCAAGACCTGTGTCATGAGGTTGGCGAGAAAGTCTCTCTCCTGCTCCAGGCGCGCTTTGGTTAGCGCCCCGGCCCTGGTTACCAGTTTTCCTCTTTGGGCTCCGAGACGTTTCAGGAGCGTTGTGCCGACCTTGCTCGAAGAAAAGCCTCCGCCCTTTTTCCGCCTGATACGACGCATCTCCTTGTCGATCTCCAGCACGGACTGGTTCACGAGTGCAAGGTCCTTGTCTGCCAAAGCGACTTTCAATATCCTTCGCAGAAGGCGACCGGACTCGCCAGAGGGAGGCGCTTTCTGGATTGCCAGGAGTTTCTTGTAGTACTTTTCAGGTGCCAAACCCTTCTTGGTCAGCTTCTCCAACTCGTGGAACAGCGGCTCATACCTGGCCCGAAACTCGCTTACGATCTCATTCGATTCCGGATACCTGCAGTTTTCATAATAGGTCACTGCCTTGAGTACCAGACCCTCCGGAAAATACTCATCCCTGAAAAACGGGCTATCCAAGGTAATGAGATTTCCCAAGGCCTTCTGGTACTTGCCCAGGCGGAACCAGGCCCAGGAAGACTCGAACAAGGACTCGAGCCAATTGATGCTGTCCCGCTTGATATGATCATAATAAAACAGAGCATAGTTGAACTGCTTATGACCGAAGTGGGTACGAGCCAGTTGGAAGAATGCCATCTCCCTTAGGTGATCGTCGCGGAATTGCCCCTTCTTGGGATGAAGAATCCGCACCACTTCCTTGAAAGACTCAACCGCGTCCTGGTAATTTTCCTCTTTAAACGAGATGATCCCATCCAGGTACTTGCCCTTGGGATACCACTTGCTCTTCTCGCTGATCTGCAGGACCATGGCCCTGGCCTTTGACAGCATTCCAGCCACATCCGTCGGCAGAGCGGTGGGGCCCGTCTTTTTCTCCACTTTCAAGTCCAGACCGAAAGAATCCTCTTTGTCCCCTGAACTCAAGTCCAGTTCCAGCCCCTTGTCCTCCTTGCTCTCTGAAGAACCGGAAAGGTCCAGGCCCTCCATGCCACCAGAGTCCTCGTCTCCACCACCCAAGTCAAAGCCCAGTTCGTCACCGCCTTTTGGCTTGGCCCTCTTGGGCTTCCTTGCTGGTTTGGGATTACGCCCTGCTTCAAGATCAAGGCCGCGGAAATAAAAATACTTGGCCAGCAGAAAGTAAAACTCATCCCTGTATTTTTTGGGGAACTCGACATCTGAATACCTTGCGATGTAATCGAGCACTTCTCTCTGGTCTCTTATCTTGTGACTGATGAAGAAGAGCCACTCCAGAGATGTCTTGAAATACTTGTGCTCGGGCCCCTTCTCCAGAATCTGCCCAAAATGCTGCAGGGCCGAATGATACATGCGCATTCTGTACAAGGCCTTGGCCAACTGGTATTCCGCGCTTTGGAAATACTGTTTTGCACGGGGGTTGTTGTATATATCCCAGAAAGCCACCGCGGCAGCGGCATAATCCTGATTCTGCATCATGTCCAGGGCCTTCTCCATGGCCTGCTTTTCCGGGCTCTTGACCGAGACATCCAGCGCGTCGAACCCGAACCCACCACTATCATCAGCCCTGGCTGCAGACTTTTTCTTTTTTCCTTTCTTCTTTTTGGTTTTCTTCTTTTTCTTTTTGGTCTTTTTCTTTTCGCCACCGGTGAGATCGATGCCAAAATCATCACCACCTGCCCTTGCTGACCCGAGTAAAAACGAAGGGGTCAAGGGACCCATCATCATGCTCATGGCTACGGCGAAAACCAAGGAGCGCATTGTCGTGTTGCCGTTCATCGCACCACCTCTGCTCACTGGTACTCGTAATCAAAATCCACGGGGAGGAAGAAACTCACCGCGGCGGATAACATCACGTGATTCTGAATATCGGAAAACTCCGTACGCTGCACATCCATCCGGAAGGTCTCCGTGTAAAGCAAATCCCTGACCTCCAGCTTGAACACCAGCCAGGAGTTGAGAAAATACCTCAAACCAATACCGAAATTGGTGGCGAACTTGGCGCCGGTCTCGGTATAGACCATACCAAAACCTGCAATCAGGTATGCGTCAAAATGAACTATCTCGTCAGTAACAAACGACAGTTTTCCATATATGGGAGACCACATGAGGTCACCTAGAATCCAGAAACGAATATTTGAGACCTTAGGTAAAGCCTGGTTAGCCTGCTGAAAATATCCCACCATATCCGTCTGCACGGTACCCACATACATGGCCTGCAGCCCTATGCCCAGACTGTCCGCGGGATAGAATGCAAGACCGGCACCTCCACCCATTTTCTGGTAAAAAGCATCATTGAGGCTCAAGGTTATGGCTGGAGCCATCTCCCACCGGTGCCGCTTCAAAAAAACCTTTCGCTGAACACTCTTGATTCTATCCTCTCGAACCTCGACCTTTTTCTTGGAGGAACGATCCACGTCCTTCAGATGCTTGGCCTTGCTTTCCTTGTCCGGCCCTGCAAGCACGGCAGGAGAACAAACAAGCGAAAACACGAAAGCCAACGACGCCATGTATATAATGGATCTCATCTCAGTCCTCCGCGTCGCCGTCTAAAAAGAACATGCTTAGCCCAAGGTTGAACATCAACTGATGCTGAAAATCCGACCTCTCCTTGCTGAAATCAGCCGAGCCAAAGGTCACCTTGTCGTTAAAAACCATATAGTCCACCAGCTCGGCTCTGATGGCGAACATCCGGGTCATGAACAGACGTATCCCCAATCCAAAGGAGGCTGCGAAGCCAAAATTAGTGCTGTCATCAACCTGCAATGAACCCACAGCCCCCAAGCCGCCGCAGAGATAGGTGTCAAAATGCATTACCCACTCGGAGGCAAGGTTGACCTTGCCATAAACAGGAGCCCACATGAGATCCAGGCCGATGAGGAAGTTGCGTTTCCCGGCGCTGGGGGTATTCTCATCCTTGCGTCCGTAATACGAGGCGTTGGACAATTCCACATTGATGTTGTAGGTGCCGGAAAAGCCCACCGACAGACTCTCGGAAAAATGATACGCAATACCAAGACCACCACCAAATTTCTGGTAGAATGCGTCGTTGAGACTGATGCTGGTCATTGGCAGCAGGGTCAGCTCCAGCCTTCCACTCTTGACATAGAGTTTATTGGAGACGCTCTTTATCCTATCCTTGAGTGTCCTTCCCTGCTCCCCTGCCACAACCGGCCTGATCCAGACTAAGGCCAAAAACACCGCCAGCCACATGGTTTTTCTGTTCATGTCGCCTCTCGATTCCCTATGCCCCGAGGCCGTCGCCGCCTCGCAGACGATACTAAAACGGCCCGCCAGCGCAATTAGTAGTCCAATATAAACGAACCGGCCCTGACATCGCCTAACATCGCGAAAAAACGCAACATAATCAATGAGAGAGGATATTATGATGAAAGCAGGGGTGTCAAGGTATTTTCCAAATTTGCAACTCGTGGAAACAGCCGAAAAGACTTTTTTTTCCTTGTCTAAAAAAGGAGATATGTGATAGGGGGAAAAGACTGGAAGCATAGTATTTGGCAGCAGTCGGTGCCATGTTTGTTCTGTAAAACAACGCTGGCAGCGGAAAGGGTTAACTCCTATGCGGATGGCACGTTCGGTTATTGTGATCTGGATCACAGGAGCCTTTTTGGGTTTGATGAGCTTTTATGGATGTAGTGATGAACCTATCGGACAACCTTGCACATTTGCATGGCCAATACAGGAAGATGGTCAATCGGACTGTTCCGATTTCCCTGCCTGCGCCCCCTTGCAGGATACGAGCCTGACTCCAGGCCAGGAACCCAGAAATGACAGGTGTCCCCTGGATTGCATACAGTTCGCGTCCCTGGAGTGCACAAACCTGATCTGCGCCGCCACCCAGGTGGAGAAGGTCCCAAGCGGTTCATCCGAGGCAGATGCCAGCAGGGTGATGAACGGTCAGTGCAACGCAGATGTAGTGCGGAACGAGTGCAATGGAGCAGACCAGGCCGGCTATGGATGCATGGGATACTGCACCAAGGAATGTCTCTCGGATGCATCTTGTCCCAAGGGATATCGATGTATACGAATTGCTCCATTCGAAGAGAACATTCGATGTGACGATGAGTCCCTGTGGGGTGGAGACGTGGAGGATCCCTCCACAGACGATACAAAGTGTACCAACGAATGTCTCTCGGCCGGAACGGACCTGGGTGGGGGCAAACAGTGCCCTGGCACGGTGGAAGAGGGTGGAAAGTACACTTATGATTACGAATTGTGCCAATATGGCGAATACTCGAAATGCTGTGCCTGCATGTGTTACAGGTATTGCCCACTGCTGGTGAAAAAATACTGCCGAAAGATCGAGTGGGATGAAAATCTCTTCCCGGATGGCAAGCTACCCGCCGATTCTCCCCTGGAGTGCAAGGACAAAGCCTAGCCAGTTGGTCCATGAAATTTCCACAAAATCAGCTTCTTGATTATTTCAGTGGCATTCTAGGTTCAGGATTTTCCAGGTCAAGCCCCTGGGGGCTCTTTTCGATCTTGGTTCTTTGGGTTGCTTCGAATGCTTGCGTCAGGGCCAACATACAGGTCGTGGACCAAAGAACCGCTTTGGAAAATCAGATCATCGGATCCTATGAGGAACTAAGCAAGGACCTGCAGCTTCTATCCTCGGTTCGGGCAGTACCACATGCCAGCGACAAAGACCGGCCTGACAGGCGTCCATTATCAAAGCTCAGGACGCTGGCCCTCAAGGCGCGGCAGATACAGCAGTTCATCCAGGATGACATAGATTCTCTAAAGGAAGCCGGGTGCCTTGGCGAAAGTCGCCATGCAAGCATCGAGGCGCGTCCGTGCGATCTGTCAAGCGATCCTCACCAGGAACAGCTGATCAAACGAGTGATAGCAATGGAAAACTCTGCGCGAAAAACCCTCTTGGAGTTCGTCATCGGAACCAGCCCAAATCTCACCGAAGAAGACAGAGCGGTCCTCATAGAGACATGGGCTCGCATGAGGCGACAAAAAGCCGAATCCGGCCAGTGGATACAGGAGCAGGACGGCACCTGGCAAAAAAAACCGTGATCTGTCACTTGACGACTCAGTAGTGAAGATACCTGGACAGTATATTTCCCACGGGCACTGGTGGAAGGTAAAAGGCGCCGTTTCTGTATCCATGGACGAATCCAGCCACAGTCTTTGCCAAAGCCCCCATATCCAGACGGATAATCATGGACAATAGACCATGACGAATATCGATTTGCGTCTCTTTGGGGACCACGTCATATTTGTTTACAAAGGAACGAAACTCACCCAGGCCCTTGTTTGTCCCCTTTGTATCCAGAGCTGACAGCAAAGCCAACAAGGTGCTACGCCCTATACTCGTAAGGTGAAAGGAAGATGAAAGGTCCCTGTGGTTCCAGTCCAGAGACAGACGCAGATTTCCGCTGAGTTCCGTTGCACCCCGAACATGAAAGGCTCCCAGGCCACTGAGGTCCACACCACTCATCTGGGCTTCCAGCCACAGG
>JALVPF010000081.1:5660-6949 GCA_027031935.1 Myxococcales bacterium
GTGTTGTGCCCGTATCCCAGAAGCTGGGGACAAGACCTTCCTTTCGATTGCTTGGCGATCCCCACAAGTCGCGACGAAGCGCACGAAGAAAGAACGGCTAGCCCCTTTCATTGGCAACAGGGCTTTGTCATATGCAGAGGAGCGAGTCGGTGCGCTTCGTCGCGACTTGTGGGGATCGCCAAGCAATCGAAAGGAAGGTCTTGTCCCCAGCTTCTGGGATACGGGCACAACACCGTTTGCGTCAACAATGGAAAACCAGCTGGACTTGAGGTCGAGTTTACTCATCTTCACCCCGCCATCTGCACTCACAAGCCCTGATGGCAGCGTGTCTATGTCCAACAGGATCTCAGCCCCACCCTTCATCTCAAGCCCACCGGGGAGCCTCACTGCAGTAGGTGAGTCAAACCTGGTGCGGGTTTTTATGGCCATGCGGAGGTCACTCCAGTCCCTTACGTCCCCCGTCCTGAGGATTTTTCCCTGCCCTGACATGGTCAAGCCCATGCTTGGAGCAATAAACTTTATCTCGTTCAAACGAAGGTCCTTGAAGCCCAAAACTCTTGATGAAAAATCCACACGCACATCACGCCATGGTTTGGGCCACCCACCTGGCAGACTAATCTCATGGAAGGCGGTGGAACCATCAGCGCTCAAGGTCTCTTCTTCCAGAGTTCCTGCCAGGACCAGATCGACCCCCGAGGCACGCAACTTTGCCTTGCCAAAGCGAATTTTTTCACAATGCATTTGAATGGTCGACTGGACCTGGTTTCCGTATGCCGGTCCAGCCTTTATCCGAATGGGCCCATGTATGTCATCCGCCTCCAGTTCCAGGGGGTCTATCATGAATCCAAGCTTGTCATGCAAAACGGCAAGGTCCACCGAAAAAGGCAATTGCCTGTAATCGGTGGGAACAACGAGCCTTCCTGTAATACTTCCAAGTATCTTCACATTTCCCCACACATGTGGCACATGTCTTCGAATATCAATGGGTAGCCTGGCCCTGATGTTCGCAAGGTCGTGTTGACCTGTAGCGAACTTGCCATCCACCCATGACTTGTTCAAATCCAGCAATCCGGAAAGCGTCATGTCCATCAATCGTTCGATTCGAAGATCCGCCTTGGCCAGATGAATTTTTTTGGACAAGATCTCGATTTCACCATCGGCATCCAAGCGTACGTTGGATAACACGGCAATCGTTCCACGCTTTTCTACGACGGATTGCACATGGCTAAGGCTTTTTAAAAGTGCCGCGCGCTCCATAACAAAGCTTGGCGGGGTTACTGTTGATACAG
>JALVPF010000082.1:0-1042 GCA_027031935.1 Myxococcales bacterium
GGGGCCGAGGTCCTTGTATCTTTTCCTTTGACTGTTACCGCCTGGCTGGTGTCCCTTTTGATTCTCGCCCTTGGCCTATGGCCAGGGGGCATAGTCGATGTTGCCTTGAACTCCATAGGTTTTTTTAGTGCTTCATGACGCCAGGGGCAAGAGGAACGGGTTTGCGTGTTTCATACAGGTTTTTTACCAGGAGGGGGAGGTGCAGGAGGAAGAGGATTGGAGCTGTCATAGTTTTTCTTTACGAAGGTGTGAATGGACATCTGGCAAACCGAATCCATCCTCAGAAATTTTATTCCAATCCAGTCGTCTGATATTCCTGGCTTGCCACGGCTGTGATACTTGACCTCTGCGGTTATCTCTATCATCTGATCGGATCCTGGCAGCTTGAACCTTACCGTAACAGGACTTCCTGTGGGAGGGAGTTTGGGGAGATAGATTCCCATACCTCCTTCACTAAGATCGCGGCCAAAGGCTGTGTATGTTCCACGCACCGTCTCTACCTTTATTTTTCCCGGCAGTGGTACTCTTGGTGTGCGTCTTTTTTCATGGGTCGCCATGGACCTACCTCCTCCTAGGTTTTCCTTTGTCCCCTGAGCATTCTCTTGTCCCCAACACGTATGGTGATCTTCTTGCTGTCGAAATATTCTGCCAAGGGTATTACATGTTTTCTGCTCGCACCAACCATTCTTTTGAACGCTTGGGTGTCTATGGACTTTTGAGTTTCCAAGTAGTGGATGAGTTTCTGCTCCAGCTTTTCAAGCTCTGTGGTTGAAACATACATATCGCCTACGATATGTGTCAATTGACCGGTTCTTGCCAGGTGTTTTAGGAGCTCACGGATTTCCTTCTCAGGACTGTCCAGCTCGGATGCCACTTCAGCAAGGCGAGGGGGTGTAAGACCCGCCTTGTTGAATATTGAAAGGACCGATGCTTCCAGGATGACTCCCCCTTCGCCGAGCTTCACCCTATGCTCCTTGAGTTTTGAAAACTCACCCTCCAGCACTGCCTGGTTGCCGCGAGCCATCTCCGACATTAGCAAGCG
>JALVPF010000082.1:1052-2228 GCA_027031935.1 Myxococcales bacterium
ACAATTTCTGATCCATATCCTGGTAGATGGAGCTTCTTAGCTGTTCGCTTGGCATGCCAGGAAGTAACGGATTTGCTTCATGAAACCTGGACAAAAGCTCGATGGCTCTGGCTTCAATGGCTTTTAGCACGTTTGCTGCCACATATCTGTCTCTGTCCTTGTCGAACTTGAAAACCTTCCGGGCAGGCAGCATCTTTGCAAGCAATCTCTTGACCATGCGTTTGCCTTCGCCAATGCCCACTGCGAGCTCGACCTGGTTTGCTCCTGCATATCCAGCCCGTTCCAATACGATGGTCAGTCGCTGTTCTGCAGTTCCCTTGTCAAGTGCTTTTAGTTCCTCCAACCAGTTTGCAAGCTCCCTGGCCTTTCTTTTGGGAGGAGAGATGGACAAGATCTTTCCTCCTCCAATGGTCGTGCCTCGACCCGGAATCGTACTGAATCCGCGAATAATAAAGTTCTGGCCTGGCATCGCCGCCACTGCTTCGTCGCACCGGATTTTTACGAATGTGTGTTCACCGGGCTCCATCTGCCTAGTTCCAATGGAGTTCAAGGTAGCGCTGACTTTTGTGGTGCCGGTATGAAAAAGCATTTTTTTCCCGGTCTTCAGAGGCTTGGCGTTTTTCAGGAGATTGAAGGAGACTTCGAACTCGGTGCTGGCCTTCAGTGTCCCCCTGTGAACCAAGACCTGACCTCGGTGCAGTGATGACTTGTCCACCCCGGTGAGGTTGACCGCAAGGCGCAAGCCTGCTGAAACTTTTTCTTTTTCCTGGCCGTGGCTTTGTAGTGTCCGGATTTTTATGTCCACCAGCTTGTTGCCTGTATCCGGAATCACGTCTATGGCATCATCACGGGTAAGTTGCCCGGATACCAAGGTCCCTGTCACCACCGTGCCAAATCCCTTCATCGTAAAAGCGCGATCTATGGCCAAAAAGGCAAGTCCTTCACTGGTTTTTACGGTGACCTCGGTGCCTGTGTGGGCAAGGGCAGCAACCAATTCGTCCAAACCCCGTCGCGTTTTGGCCGATACCCTGATGATGGGGCTATCCTGAAGGAAGGAACCATCGAATTCCTTTCGGCTATCCGATTCGACCATGTCCAACCAGTCATTGTCATCCCCCAGGCCACACTCGCTTACTGCTATCACTCCTATTTTGATCACCCGCAACTGACACATGT
>JALVPF010000083.1 GCA_027031935.1 Myxococcales bacterium
TCCTTCGTTGGGCTTTTACTGGCCGTGACCTTACAGTTTTCGCTAGATATTCACTGGGATGTAGGCCAAGTCCTTATAGCTGCAATTGCTTTCCTGGCACTACGGCTAAAGGTGGATATTCTCTGGGTTGTCCTTGTCGGGGCAGGAGTGTCTGCGCTTGTGCTGTGAAAGAGGCATGGTGACGGTAATTGGAGATGATCAACTCATGTTGCGGGTGGCCAAAGGCGATCTTGAGCCATTCGCTGTAAAAACCATGAGGGTGGCACCTGAACCAGGCACCTGAACCAGCACCTGAACACAAGGCCTGAACATAAGACCTGAACACAAGCACCTGAACACAAACACAGTCCTGTGGCCTGGCAGCAAAAGACCAAAGCGACAGGTTGATGAGACCATATGGGCGGATTTTTTGATGGGGTGTTCTCCTTTTTCCCTTATTGTATGGACTTATCTTACCGTGCTGTTTGCAAAAACTGCAAGCCCATCGACTTGCGCAGCATGGTGCACACATGTTAGATTCTATGAAACGTCCCGCCGTTAGGAGGCGTATTTGTCGGTATCTCGTAATTGGCTGTTTTTTTTGATCTTGGTCGCCATGTCTACCTTGCTCGCTGTGCAGTGTGGGGGGGACTTGGCCGGTCAGGGAGACTTCTGTGATTCCACAGATGATTGTACCACTCCTCTCGTGTGCAAGAACAACACCTGTGTCTATTCCGGAACCGATGATTGCAACCCTCCGTGCCAGGAAGAGTTCCAGACGTGTTTTTTAGGAAAATGCGTGGATATCTCAAACCCCAACGACAAGGATGGGGACGGTGCACAGGTTGGCGAGGATTGCGATGATTTCAATGCTTCCATTCACCCGGGGGCACATGAATACTGTGACGGCCTGGACAATAACTGTGACGGAATGACAGACGAGGGTTGTCCCAGCTGTGATGATGGGGCTGTGCAGTCATGTAGCACGGACATTGGTGAATGTGTTGTTGGAGTTCAGACATGCTTACAGGGCCACTGGGGACAATGCACGGGAACTTGGCCTAAGCCAGAGGTCTGCGACGACCTGGATAACGATTGCGATGGTATGACCGATGAGGTCTGTCCATGCAAACCAGGCGACCAGTTTCCATGTGGAGTAGACGAAGGAACATGTGTTCAGGGCATTCAATCCTGTGAAAAGGGTGTCTGGAGCGGATGCGCCGGTGGGCAGTTGCCGGGGCAAGAGGTTTGTAACGGCACGGACGATGATTGTGATGGTTCCGTGGATGATGGCTATAGCCTTGGTACGACCTGCGTGGGACAGGGTGAGTGTGGTCAAGGAGTGGTGGAGTGTGCGTCGGATTTTGATGTTCATTGCAGCACCATGCCGGGCGGTAGCGAGGATCAGTCTTCGCCTGAAGCTTGTGATGGACTGGACAACGATTGTGATGGACTCACCGACGAAGGACTGGAAGCTGATCAGATCTCAGACCAGTGTGCCCTGGCTGAAAACCTGGGAGGACTTCCCGACAACGTCGAAGGTGGGTCTATGGTGACGGTGGAGGGTAATCTGTGGCCGCCTGGCGATGTGGACTGGTACAAGGTTGCTGCCATCGATGACCTGGCCGAGGATCTGCAAGACGCATGTGATTCTTTTCATTTTGCTGCAAGGTTTGAACAAAACCCTGGCAATTTTGTGCTGGATGTCTATGTCAATGGCTGCTCTGCAGAGGCCGCAGAGTGCAGGGAGACCGATTCCTTCGACCATTACTATGACTATAGTGAAATTCGAGGTGGTCAGCCTGTGGGTCAGTGTCCATGTCGTGGCCAGGACGAAGAAAGCAGCACAGAGGGTGTGAGCATTTGCACGGACGATACAAAGACCTTCTATATCAAGGTCTATGCAGGGCCAAGCTCCACTGAGACTTGTGAAAACTATCGTTTGAGATTTTCCAATGGTATAAATCCTGGTGACGAGTAGAATCGACATTGTCGAACGACGACCCGAAGGGTTTACCAAAGGGAGCGCCTAATGAACTTCGCGAAATCTTGGCTTTGTTTTGGCTTGATTCTTTTTATGCTTGCTGGATGTGGTCTTGAGGATCCTGGGCAACTGGCCCTGAAGATTCATTACTATTCACCTGGAAATGCTTCCGGACTGCGAACCAACGATCCCCCTCCGTCCGGGACCGCTCCTGATGACATCACCGGTTATCGCATATGCGTCAATGCTGAAGACATG
>JALVPF010000084.1 GCA_027031935.1 Myxococcales bacterium
GGTGTTCTGGCTGACGGAGGGGGAGGGTGCACGATTGTTGCCAGTGGAACTGGCAAAGTCCCTTCCTGCTGCCAGGCCCCTTGTTGCATCTGGGACCATAGCCTTGCATCCACCGGTCAGCACGATATTGACGATCTCAGTTGGAGACAAAATTCAGGGCAAGCCATGGAGGGATGTGCATGTGCACTTGAAAAGTGCAGAGGGCAAGGCTCTGAGCGGGAGAAAGATCAAGGTTTCCGCTTCGGTGGGTAAAGCGGAAATCCTTCGGGAGGTGTCTCCCGGACATTACATGATCAGGTGGTTGCCAGGAGCATCAGGCTGGTCCAGTGCGACCCTGTCCGCTTTCGATGTGGTCTCGGAGGTGGGAGCCGTCGTCGAGGTCAAAGAGTGACAGCCACAAGACGCAATCGCCAGGCAATATCCACTACCTGCGTGTGGTCCACTAGACTTGTCTTCCCCTTCACAGTGATTTTTGCGATCTCTTTTTGTGCTTCGTTTGCCGGTGCTGCGAAAATTGATTCCGGCCAGGTGCTTGGCAGGGTGTTTTTCGATTTGGACGACAGCGGGGACTGGTCTGATGGAGATGAGGGAGTTGAGGGGGCGAGAATACTTACGGACAGGGCCATGGAGGTCTTTACCGGACCTGATGGAAGGTACCATGTCTCGCAAATAGTGGCAGGAAGAGAGGTCCTGTCTGGAAGGATACTTGTCCTGGACCGTTCCAGACTACCGGCTGGAACAATAGTGAAGGGAGGCTGGCGCAGGTTGGTGCAGATCCCGCCCTCAGGATTACCTGTGAGAGTGGATTTTCTGCTGAGTCGTCGCATCGTGGATCTGGCAAAGCTCAAGACAATGGATTTGGGACATATCCACGCAGGCATTCTCATGCCTACTCAGGACGGAGGCGTCAGGACCTTGTTGAGCGGTTTGGTCCCGGCGGGCTGCATGTTGGGCGTTGATGGGCAAGCACTCCACCTTGGCAGGGACAGGAAATTTTCGCTGTGGATCAAGGTGAACAGAGGCGTAAATCAGCATCTTTTCACCTTGCAGTGCGCTGACGGCGGAGTCCATTTTCTCTTGGAGGAGGTTCATCGCATAGCCAGATCAAGGGGGGGAGATCTGGTCATCAGCACCATGCCAAAACGCCTCGCTGTGTGTTCCGGCCCCGACTTTCGACAGGTACCGAAAACCTCCGCGATTTCCCTAAACTGTCTCGTGGAAAAAGGTGTTGAACTTCAGATACAGGACAAACGAGGAAAAGTTGTTTCACCAGGCGCTGCCCTTTCCAGATATTTCAGCATCCTGGTGGAAGCAGGCGAGAATCATGTACCCGTGGGCGTGAAGTTGCCAGACGGGAAAATGCTCTCAGGTTCCGTGGACTGGAAGGTGGACAAGACCCACCTGCTGGGGTCTCTGTATGGTGTGGCAGCCTTTGGACTCGAAGGCACAGACAAGCTGTTCGCAGGTGGTCACCTGGGCGGATACATGGAGTGGTCTTTGCCTGAAGGCTTCAAGTTAATTATAGGTAGTGGTTTTGATTCATTTGATATTGAAGGCCGAACAGCCAAGGAGATTGTTGTAAATGTTCTAAGGCCCGAAGATTATGAGGGGCGTTTCCAGAGGGACGTGGACCCCGAGTATTCATGGATCGAACACTCTGATGAATCCCGGGTCCATGATATCAATCCCACGGGATCCAAGTACCTTCTGAAATTGGCCAGAAAGAATTCTTTCATGGGCTGGGGTGCTTTTACCACGGATGATGCCGCAGAAGAGCAGGTAGGTCGCTGGAGGAGAACCCTGAACGGTGGCCATGGAGTCTTTCGTCCCCTGGAAGATTTCATGGACAGCAAGAACCTGGATATCAAGCTCGAGGGCTTTTGGGTTCCGACTGACGATGATCTCTCATCAACACGCGCGCTGCCTGCCCATGAAGAATTTCTGGCAACTGGAGGCACTCTGTATTTTCTCGGGCATGATTTTGTAAGAGAGGGCAGTGAGAGGGTGGTAGCGCAGAGACGCGATATGAGGACAGGGCTGGTAATGTCTGCAAGGAGGCTGTCCAGGGGCGTGGAGTACCAGATTGACTGGACCAGCGGTCGCATCATGCTCACCGAACCTCTGGACAAGAGCAGTATGGGACCACTGAGGATTTCTCCTGATGGCCAGTACGCCACCGTGTTGGTTGTGGAATATGAGTTCTCCGACATACAAGGCTCTGGTACAGAAGGTGATAGCATGGGCGGCGCCATAGAGGTTCGCGGAACGCCGTTCGAAGGCTTGCGCTTGGGTGGGCGATTCGGTGCCTTGAAGTCTGGTCTTGGTCCTGACGACTATTCACTCATGAGTACTGAAGTCCATGTCTCCGTGGGCGCTCATTCCCGTGCATGGGCGCGCTGGGCCACAAGCAACGGCATTGCTCTGCAGCAGGCGTATTCCGTTGATGGCGGGATCACTCAGTTCGGTCTGGAAACTCCCATGCGGAACCAGGGTGAGGCTTATGAGGCTGGTGTGGTTCTGGATTTTTCCAAAATCAAGGCCAGGGTCATGGGACGAAGGTTTCTGACGGGATTTTCGGACAGCTCTTACCTGGCCCTGTGCGATGTCAACCAGGCCGTGGCTTTCGCAAGTGCCCAGTTGGCAGATGGACTGACGCTGACGGGACGGGTGGGGGGACTTGGGATGTGGTCAGGAGATCTTTTCAATGCCGGGCTTGGTCTGACCTGGAGGGTGTTGCCGTCACTGGAAATGGCCCTACAAGGTGCATACGAGGGGGCTTTTTCCAGTGGCAGCAGCGACCCCATGGGCAAATTCGAAGAGGTATTTGGCCAAGGACAGGGCCTGTTGTTGGGAGCCAAGGGCACATGGCGTATCAATAAAGCATTTTCAGTACTCGCAAGCCATCAACAGAGCATTTGGTCCACTGGCACGGGAAGATCCAGTGGAGATTTGACCATCAGCATGCTGGGCACACAGGTGTCGTTATGGAAGGACTTTTTTCTCGGCCTCGAAGCTGGTTGGGGTCCTGAGACCGGGACATTGCTGGGACTCGGGTTCAATACCTCCCGAAACCCGGATGCATCTGTTTTTGCCCACACCACCATGTCCGTGGACAGGTCCGGGCTGACCGGCGGCTGGTTTACGGGTGGCCAGAATGGTGTTGCCAAAAACGGCTGGGTGGTGTCGAGCACACAGACCATGCAGAATTTTCATGCAACTCAGTCCCTGGGCCAGAGGACAGCCTTCCGTGTACCAGTGTCCCGCAGTGTTCGTCTGACCTTTGCCTATGAGCGCAGCGAACTGCACGAGGCCTTGAATGATAGACTCAGGCGCGAGATGTTTCTTGCGCCCTTTTTTCATCAGGGCATCGTTCTTTCAGCGCCTTCGCGAAGAAATGCGGTGTTCGGGCGTCTGGCCTGGTTCGGTGGAAAATTTGCTCTCTCTGCAGCAGCCGAATACAGAGCGGATGAGCATCTGCCCCGCTCGGATTTTCAACAGTTGAAGACCTTGCCTGCAGAGACTCTTCATCAGACGGTCTTGAGGTTTGTCGCCAAATGGGCTCCCGTGGACGGACTTGCCTTCAGCGGCCGCCTGGCCTGGGCCGAGACCATGGAGGCGCTGGAAGAATCCCAGAGGACGACAAGTCCGTCCGGAGGATTTCTGGAGGGATCAGTAGGAGCAGCCTGGCGCCCTGCAAACCTGGACTGGCTACGGTTGATTCTGAGGGCAGCGGTGGTAAGAGATCAACGTCCTGGTAACTTCACCACATCGCAACCCGAGATAGGTCAGGAGACTTACTTCAGCTCTTCTCTTGCCGCTGCTTTCTATCCCACGAAGTATTTCCAGCCGACTGTGGTTATAGCGCCATGGTTTTCGCAGTTCGATTTCAGAGATCATCGCGATGCCATACATGATAGCGGTTTTATAGGGATGTTGAGGATTGGAAGTGAGTTCTGGGCAGGCCTGGGAATGTCCGTGGAGCTTAGATCTGCCATGGGGGCGAGAGATTTTACCTCTCTTCCCCAGGCAGATGACGATTTTAGGGTGGGGTTTGCTGGTGAGATCTTCTATTTGCTCCAGGGTGATGACGTAGGAGCCGTAAGATTTTCCGTCGGGTATTCCTTGTCGGACATTGCTGACCCTCTAATGACAGAGTTGATTACAGGTGGGCAGGGTGTGTTTTTCCGACTTGAGGGCATGCTTTAAAGATGGTCTTTTGACCTGTTGCTTGTTGGATACAAAAAAAGGTAAAATTCTTTTGATGGCGTATCCTGAAAGAAACAGTCTGTATTTATACATGCCATGCCTTTGCCTTTTTTTGTTTGCCATACCGGTGCAGGCTCAAGATGGGTATTGGGGTTCGGTTGAACTGGGGTACACTGAGGACTTTCATGACATCTATTTCAACGACGCCAACCACGGATGGATAGTCGGTCAGAACGGCTTGATTTTATATACTGAAAACGGTGGAGATTCTGCATCCGATTGGCACGCTGCACAAATCATTCCCACCACGGAGGATATCTACAAGGTATATTTCATGGATAATTTTTTGGGGTGGGCAGTAGGAGGAAATGGGGTGGTGTTGAGCACTGTCGATGGTGGGCTTACCTGGGACAGTGCCAGTTCCGTCTCAACCTCGTCCACCCTCATGTCCGTGTTCTTCTTGGGGTCACAGACGGGCTGGCTCGCCTCTGCCTCCATGTCCACAGCCGGATATCGCACGACGAATGGGGGAACTGACTGGAACCCCATCCTGTCTCTGGACGGGCAGGGGCGGGACCTTATCTTTTCGGACGCATCCAACGGGTGGATGGTCACCATAAGCGGTTCGAGTCCGGGAATTGTTTATGGTACCTCTTCTGGTGGTGCAAGTTGGATCGACCTGGTGTCATCTCCATCGACGCTTTATGCCCTGGCACTGGACTCAGATCAGCAGGTGTGGGTCGTGGGGGGAAATGGAGAGATTCGAAGGTCCGGCAATTCCTGGAGTCCTGTCAATATTGGTACTGCAGATCTCCATGACATCTCTTTTGTACCAGGAAACTCTGACGTGGCATGGGCTGTTGGACAGGCTGGGGCCATCTATCACACCGTGAATGCCGGGGCTCAGTGGGGGGATGAAAAATTTGTTGTTCAAGACCTTGAGGCTGTAACAGCCACCGACAATTCCAGGGCCTGGGCGGTTGGCACAGGTGGAACCTATCTCATCTTTCGTCAGTGCATAACTGATGATAACTGTTCTGGTGTGCTGCAAGACTGCATGGACTATGGCAAGTGCGATCCTGCAACTCACCTGTGCGGTGTTGAGGCTGTCAATGGAACCGCATGTGATGACGGGCTGTATTGCACCGAAGGCGATAGTTGCCAGTCAGGGACCTGCCAGGCGGGCACAGCGCGGGATTGTAGTGCCATGAGCGATGAGTGCAACACGGGCCAGTGTGACGAGCAGGCAGATGCCTGTGTGGCGCAGCCTGTGGTCAATGGAACGGCATGTGATGACGGGCTGTATTGCACCGAAGGCGATAGTTGCCAGTCAGGGACCTGCCAGCCGGGCACAGCGCGGGATTGTAGTGCCATGGGCGATGAGTGCAACACGGGCCAATGTGACGAGCAGGCGGATGCCTGTGTGGCACAGCCTGTGGCTGACGGCATGGCTTGTGATGACAACTCCCTGTGTACTGATGGAGACCATTGTGAGCACGGACTGTGTGTTGGAGCCACGGAGACGGATTGTTCGTATATGGATGATCCCCCATGTTTCGTCGGCTGGTGCGATCCTGACGCCAACACTTGCTCGTCAGTACCAGACCCGGGGGCCCCATGTGACGATGGTCTGCTGTGTACTGAAGGTGACTCGTGTAACGAACAAGGTCAATGCCATGGTACCACTCGCAATTGTCCTGATTGTCAGCTGTGTCTCGAATCGGCTGGGGTTTGTGTGGCTGATGCACAGGCCCAAGGGCAGGACTGTGGCAACCCCGAGGGCTGTAGGGGCGTATGTGATGATGCTGGCAACTGTGTGGTGGAAGCGTGGTGTGGACAGGCGGTTGATGGATGCGAGGAGCTGGATCCCATTGAATACTTCCAGCCTGGAGCATGTCGTCTGGGGGAGGATTTCGTGGAGATGAAGGTCGATTCGCTCGGTTTCATGGGACAGGGTAGGTTTACGCCCATCAGGATCGCCTTGGATAATGTTGCCGCCCTTGCCCTGGAGAATGTGCTGGTCCGTGTGCTTCCATCCGATAATTCCGTTTTTGCCGGAGATTCGGTGGTCCTGGAAAGCGCCACGGTCTTGGATCCGTCCATGGAGGTGACCCGGATTCCTGTTTCGGGAGGTACTTCCTTGATCTTGCATCTTGAGAGGCAGCCTGGAGCCCGGGCTCCCGAAGGCCTGGCCTTGGAACTGCTCATGAATGGCCATGGGAGCAGGGACTCTGCCTTCCAGGTGGATGCCTGGGCTCCTTGTGCTTCGAGCCACGAGGATACAGGTTGCCACTGGGACAACAGCCCGGAAGGGGTCCACGACTTGCCTCCATTCCCCGGGCTGATGGAAAATTACGGTTTTCAAAGGATCTCGTCCACCGGCACCTGGAACCTGTCCGGGCAGAAGATCTCGCAGGATTCAGGCGAAGATTCCGCCTTTGTGGGGTGTTCATGTAATTCACAGGCTGCTCGTTTTTCAAACCTGTATCTGCTGCTTGTGATAATTGTCTTTCGACTCTCGAGGAGAAGGCTTACATGACCATGAAGATGATTCCCAAAGTTCATCTTGTGATGGCTGCAGCTTGTGTTACGGCATGTCTGTCGGCCTGTCACCGACCAGGCAGACTGGTAGACCTGGCAAAGGTAGAGGATGAGCGAAGCGAAGAGATGATCAGGGCGGATCGCTTCATGAAACAGGGAGAGGAC
>JALVPF010000085.1 GCA_027031935.1 Myxococcales bacterium
CGAGATCTTCACGCGGCTTGCCGAGTGGCGAACGTGCAGGGACCATGCAGAGAGTTCGTGTGGTGAACTGCTCGCCAAACGAGCAGCCGATCGCAGAGGATAAAGATGGCTGAGTCAGAAGGTGTTGCCGGAAGACTATCTTTTCTTGACCGCTACCTCACGATCTGGATTTTCCTGGCCATGGGTATCGGCGTTGGCTCAGGATACGTGTTTCCAGGCATAGTACCCTTGCTCAACAAGTTCAGCGTGGGAACCACATCCATCCCTATTGCCATCGGCCTTATCCTGATGATGTATCCGCCGCTGGCCAAGGTGAAGTACGAGGAGATGGGGTTGGTCTTTCGCAACTTCAAGGTGCTCGGCCTGTCATTGGTGCAGAACTGGATCGCGGGTCCGATCCTGATGTTCGGTCTGGCGGTCGCTTTCCTCCACGATAAACCCGAGTACATGGTGGGCCTGATCATGATAGGCCTGGCCCGATGTATCGCCATGGTCATCGTGTGGAACGACCTGGCCAAGGGCGATACCGAATACTGCGCCGGGCTGGTAGCGTTCAACTCTATCTTCCAGGTGCTGTTCTACTCTGTCTACGCCTATCTCTTCATCACCGTGCTGCCCACCTGGTTTGGGCTAGAGGGCGTGGCAGTCAACATCACCATAGGCGAGATCGCCAAGAGCGTATTCATCTATCTCGGCATTCCGTTCATCGCAGGCATCATAACCCGATTCACGCTGATCAAAGCCAAGGACAAGGAGTGGTATCACACCAGGTTCATACCAAAAATCAGTCCCATCACTCTCATCGCCCTCTTGTTCACCATCGTGGTAATGTTCTCCCTCAAGGGCGAGACAATCGTGCAACTGCCTTTGGACGTGGTACGCATCGCCATTCCTCTGCTGATCTACTTCGTACTCATGTTCTTCATCTCCTTTTTCATGTCAAAAAAGGTCGGCGCCACCTATGGCCAGTCGGTGACGCTGTCCTTCACCGCCGCTTCCAATAATTTCGAGCTTGCCATCGCCGTGGCTGTCGCTACCTTCGGCATCAACCACGGTGGCGCCTTTGCTGCGGTCATCGGTCCTCTGGTCGAAGTACCGGTGCTCATCGGCCTGGTCAACGTGGCCCTTTGGCTGGGGCGAAAGTACTTCCCCGGTGACCAGGCGAAGCTGCAGGCGGTACAGACCTGCGCCGGGGAAGGAAAGCCATCATGACAGGCGACTAGGGGATGATTATTCTTGCCGTAAGAAGGCCGTTGTGCTCCTCTGAGTTGATTCGCGTGTATACCAGCAAGCTATTTGAATCAGAACCCATGACCATGGTAGGCCAGGCCCCCTCGTCACCTATTTCAATGTCAGGACCCGTTGAGGTGGCGTTTTCCGTAAGGGATCTGACAAGAAGGGGATGATGGCTGTCGCTCTCAGTGGATGCGAAGACCATCAAACCGTTGGACGACACGGCGGGCCAAACGACCTTTCGAGCACCTCCATCTTCAGCGATGGAAAAAAAGACGGCATCACCAGTATCGCTCATGATTCCGGCGTTGGAATCGTCAAGTCCCAGATTGCCCCTGTCTCGATAATCGGTCCAAACAAACAAAAAGTGCTGGCCCAGTACACATATTTCCGGGTGCCAGATTCTTGAATGCGCATCTGGAATAGCGTTGTCTGCAGGAAATATTTCCTGGCCTGTTGTGAGGGATAAAAAAACTCGGTTGATGTGTACTCCCTGCTCTCGTTTGCTTGTTCCTTGCCACAGGATCACCGCCAAATCGTCTTTTATGGCTATGCGAATATTTTGAGTATCAGCCAAAGCGGTCACCTTGTGTTCAAAATCCTCACCGGCACTCCAGGCTGACATTTCAGTCAGAGGGAGGGGTTGCGAGTCCATGGCTTGGCCATCGGACGAAAACCTTCGGGCTGCGAGGTAAAATCCATGATCAGTAGGCTCCGCCTGTGCCCATGCAACGATAAACCCGTCAGAGCTTGCAGCCACAGCAGGCATGCGAGAGGTGGCAGGTATGGTGGACAGGTTGAATGGGTCACCCTGAACCACCCCCTTGGAGTCCAACAATATACCCATTACCGACAGGTCATCAGAACTCAGATCGCTGTACACCACCATGTAATGTTCGTGCCCCCATGCAACGGCTGGTTCAAATTGGCCCCCTGGAGCATTGGTAAGAGTAAGCCCGGATGGATCCATGCTGACACCATCCTGCCCTAATCTTGCTGCACGAATACTCGAATGCCCTCCAAGACCTCCTTCCCACACCACGAAGTAGCCATCAGTGCCGTAAGCGATCTGCGCCTGACGCTGTGCTTCGACTGTCACATCAGGTGTAACAAGTCTGCCTCCGCCCACCTGTGGTTGCGCCATGACCAATGAAGCATTCAGGAACAAGGCTATCAGGAGATAAGGAAAGAGATTCATTGTCTTGGTATCCTCCTAAGCCTGACCAGCCTTGGCCAAACAGACCATCCAAAGTAGCCGTTGCCACCTGTATCGAAGACTATGAAAGAGGGCCACGTACCAAAAATCTTGTTTCTCTCACCGTCACCAATACACCACTCGAAGGTGTTTTGATCCTTGTCATATCCCTCCGCCCAGCACAGGCTCTCTACGATTTGGGTCTCTGGATCATAACGACGGTAGGTCCTGCCATCACCGGCTCCTATATAAACATATCCAGCAGAATCGACGAACAATCCACTCGGGTTTGCCATGTCCATTTTTTCAACCGGACCATCTGAAAGGTACTGCTCAGGATCGCGCCCCCCGGTTGCCAGGTAATTGAGCCACTCAGCCTTGCCGCCTTCAATGGGCCATCGATACAGAGCCCCTGATTTGAGGTTGCGTTCCAGACCGTATGCAAGTCCGCGCTCCTCGTCTACACCGATAAATCCTGGTGGTGAGCCTTTGTTTCCAGACCATGCCTGACTTGCATCGATCTCTCTTGCTTCCAGAGTGCCCTCCGGGTGAAGAACATAAAAAGTCTGCCAGGTATTGAAGTAGACATTACCTGACGCGCCAACAGTCAGGCCTCTCAGGCCAGAATTACTATCGTCCCCTTCGGGCCAGAGTGTTTCCATGTATTCACCCTGAAGATCCAGGCGTCTTACTCTATTATTCGCGGTAAAATACAGGTATCTTTCATCAGGCGAAAGTCCAATGCCGCCAGCCTGGTATGTGTTTACGGCAAGTTGGGCACATTCTGCCGGACCGTCTTTGAAACCAGGCCATCCCAGCCCCGCAATTGTCTCCACCCGCATGGTGTTTTGGTCTATGCGAACGATCTCGTTCTGAACTGCATATATGTACCTGCCGCCATGGGTAACGGCAATGAAACGGTAGTAGCCAAGAGCCTGAATTCCAACTGAATCCCTTGTACCAAGGCGTTGCTGTACATTGTGCCCCAGGATGGTCTCACCGATATACAATGGATTGTCACCTGTTGTTACCGAGGTGCATTCGAGGGTGGATGGATCGCAATATTGCCCACCGGGGCAGCCGTCCGTCAGGCAAGTGCGCTCCACGCACTGTCCGGTACTGACTTGGCAGGACATGCCATCCGGGCAGTCTTCATCAGTCAGACATCGTCCGGAATCTCCTGTGCCTGGGATATCACCATCGGGGATATCACCATCGGCGCCCGTGCCCCCATCCATACCAGAGTCTGAGCCTCCATCTCGAGGTCCCGAGGAGACAGTACCTGAACAGGCAGCCACAAGCAGGGTAAAGCAGAAAGCCAGGCTTGTGAAAACAGCAGACAATCCCAGACAAGACATGTTGTAGTTCCTCATCAATATTCTTCATATATTCTTCGTCGTGGATAGTTGCGCCAGTGTATGGGTGACCAGGGATGTAGTCAAGGCTCAGAAGCTTTTCAAAATCTCCCACCCTCTGGAATCAGATTTCCCGTATCGCTTGAGAGGTCACGGAGATGCAAAGAATCGTCTGCAGTAGTGGATTCACCACGTCGAGGCCTCACTTTTGCCTGACCTCTGCAGCTTCTTCAAGTGCAGCTTCAAAGCCCGGGCGGAGACTTCGAGTTTCTCAGCT
This sequence comes from Myxococcales bacterium, assembly GCA_027031935.1. Taxonomy (GTDB): domain Bacteria; phylum Myxococcota; class B64-G9; order B64-G9; family B64-G9; genus JALVPF01. The sequence goes on from JALVPF010000085.1 coordinate 4,061, forward strand.
GCAGCATTCATGTCGCCGCCACACTCTTGACTTGCTCTTGTGATCTCCTCAGCTGACAGGTTCTTGGCTAGACGAATAGACGGGCTCTGCTCGATGAGCGAGTAAAGAGTGTTCCGGGATACTCCTAGGTGGCGGGCGGTCTTCCCTATGCTCCACTTGTGTTCGCGCATGACCACGACCAGGTCTTCCTCGGCGATGTTTCCCCTCCAAGGACGACGTTCCTTCTTGGGTGCTGTTGCTGCGTCGGTCTTGATTTCGAGGAGTTGCGTAAGATCGACTGCATCCTTATTGTGGAATCCGGCCACCATGCGGCGGACCAGGTTAGCCAGTTCCCTCACATTTCCGGGCCAAGCATAACGAATCAGTTCCGACACCATTGCGGCCGGCAGCCAGGGAGGCTTGCCACGTGGGGGTTCCTTCAGACGATTCCCGGCTCCAATTTTCTCCAGTTCCGGCACAAGGAAATGGATCAGCAAGCGACCAATGTCGTCCTTGCGTTCCCGAAGAGGAGGCAGTTTCAACAAGTAGCTTGCCAGCCGGTGGTACAGAGGTGCCCGGAACTTACCATCGGTCACTGCCCGATCCAGGTCAGCGTCGGTTGCTGCGATCACACGGACGTCCACCCGTTTCGAGGATCGGCTCCCCAATGGCCGGAACTCTCCGGTCTCGATCACTCTCAGCAGAACAGACTGCAATTGCGGTTCCGCCGCCCCTACTTCGTCAAGGAACAAGGTTCCTCCGTCGGCCTGTTCGAAGTATCCCCGATGATCGCTCTGTGCACCGGTAAACGCCCCGGACTTGTGTCCGAACAACTCGGAGGCAGCCATCGGAGCCGGCACAGCTGCCAGGTTCACGGCCAGGAATTCACGATTCTTGCGGGGACCCGACTGGTGAATGGCCCGGGCTACGAGTTCTTTCCCGGTTCCGGATTCTCCCAGGAGCAGGACCGGGGCGTCTTGCCCGGAAACCTGCAGGATGCCCTCTCGTAGCCTTTCGATCTTTTCGTTGTGGCCTACCAGGCCCAGCAACTCGGCGCTTGGTTCGCGATCCTCGACGGTGTGCAGCAACAGCACCACCCTTTGCGCCAGGGTGAGCACTACACCGGATTCGAGCATATTCCTGGAGATCACCTGCCAGCTATCCACCCTCTGACCGTCAATCTCAAGCAGACTGCCGCCCGGTGCGGCTTCTATCAGCACTCCACCATCTGTCACCGGGGACAGTTTCAGTGGTTTACGGCTCAGGTTCAACGAGGCCAGCGGTCCGGTCTGTCGTCCAGTCGGATGACTAAAGGCCGGCCCGGTTCGCGATAAGGCGACGGGGGAAGTGCCCTTGGGTCCGAACAGCAGCAATCTCTCTCCGATACGGCTGGTGTCTTGGTGGCAGGCAATAGTCAGGCAGGGAATTCGTCGCCCGCTTGCAGCGGCTTGTTCCGAGTCGGGATCGATGGTATCGAGTTGTTCGAGGTGCTTTTTCAAGTTACCCTCAATTGCTGTTGTAAAGCCATTATTATCGAAATTCCGGGAGGTAGCAACAAGAACAGAGCCCCTGCTCCGAATTGTTCAAGGCCCGAACAATTCGGATGAATACTGTTCAATCGATGAACAGTATCCCGGCTCCCTCGAACCGATGGATACCTGCTTGCTCGCGGAAACCAATTCCGTATTACTTTGAAAAAAATCAGTATTTGGCGTGTCTGTGTCCTTGCCCGATCCTTGGCATCCTTCTTGCTTTTGACAGTCCCAACAATTTGACAGCCCCAACAAATTGACAGACCCAACGAAATGCCGAGCTGTTGCCCGGCGAGAAAAGAAGGGAGACAAGGTGATGAAAACGACTATCTTCAGGACATTGCTGGTTCTTTTTGCTACAGGGACGCTATTGATTTCGGCCTGCGGTGGCAGCGACGTCGGTATCGAAGACGGTATCCCAGGATACTGGATCGCGAGCGACTCAAATGGCGGCCTGTACATCGACAACGACGGCTATGGCTGGGGATACGAAATCGCCCGCAACGGTGATCTCACCGTGATCAGGCTGGATTGGGCCAAAGGGATCCTCGCCACCGATGACGGGGGGCCCTTCGGGAAATTGCTGCAGGCGTACGACGGTGTTTGGAAAGTCGAGATCGATGAGGAGGTCTCCGAGGGAAGCTACTCTCTGTCTACCACGACCAGCGAGTCAGGCAAAAAGCATCCATTCCTGACCATAAACATGGGTGGAGGCACCGAATACTACGTCATGGTGCTTGAGTTGGACTAGTCTCGGAACCTGCTTCGGGAATAACCAGGTAGGAAATATCATGAAACACCTGATCGGCGAACTATCCATCCCAAAAGGAGGATTGCTCATGAAAACAGCAACACTGGCCGCTTGCCTCGCGTTGATGTGGCTGACCGTTACTGTCGCAGCTTGCAGCGGGGGAACGACCAAACCGGAAAGCTGCACCGATGGCGAGAAGGACCAGAACGAAACCGACGTGGACTGCGGCGGGGTGTGCGCCCCTTGCGCCAACGGACTGCACTGCCTGGTGGACGCAGACTGCGCCAACGGTGAGTGCAGCAACGGGATATGCGTCATCCCCGGAGAGGAATGCGACATAGGCGACACCCGCTGCAATTCTTCCGGCAATGTGGAGACCTGTGCGGACCCCGGTGACCATTGGGACGAGAAAGTCTGCGCCAACGGCTGCAGGGTGGTCTCGGGCCAGGCCGAGTGTATCGAAGAGCCAGCCTGCACCGAAGGCCAGACCCGGTGTACAGATGGCGACTTAGAGACCTGTGACGCCGGCGGCGAATGGCAACGGACCGACTGTGAATACGGTTGCGTGACTAC
>JALVPF010000086.1 GCA_027031935.1 Myxococcales bacterium
CTGCACCTGACGGTGGCCAGCCTTGTTCGTCGGACTTTCAGTGTGCCCAAGGAGAATACTGCAATGATGGAGTCTGCACAGAAATCGGTGGAGACAAGGGCCCGGAGGTTTGCACCAGCGATGATGATTGTGGTGAGGGAAAGATCTGTGAAGGCGGATTGTGCGTAGAGGGTGTGAGGAAAGATGGTGGTGTGGATGGCGGAGAACAGGGCCTGGATGGAGATTCAGGAGCAGATGGATCCGATCAGGTCTCTGACGAGAACCCGGGACCTCAACCGGAAATCCATCTTGGGGGAGACGTGATTATTCGACAGGACTCGGAGGGGCTGACCTACGAGTTGAACTTCGGTAATGTAAGCATTGGGGTCGCTGTAAGCCAAAATCTCACGATTAAAAACACCGGTGATGCTCCCTTGGTAATCACTGTCGTAACCCTTGCAGATGATCCCGATGAAGAATTCACCGTGCATCCCCAAGTCCCGCCAGAGATTACCATAGACCCGGGTGATGAGCACACCCTGGTAGTAGAGTATAACGCCGCCGATGGGCTTACGGACAGGGCTGTTGCAAGGATTTTCTCAAACGATCCCGATTCCGGTCAGCTGGATGTAAAGCTAATCAGCGAATTCAAGGGCGAAGCCTCCATAGCCATCGATCCGGTACTGCTCGACTTTGGAGATGTACCTGTTAACACGTCCACCATGCTTCCTGTGACCATCAGCAACCAGGGTACTGGTAATGCTGTTTTGCAGGTCGATGACGTGGCACCGGAACCAGCGCTGGCTTCTGCGTTTTCCGTAAACCTCCTGGACGCCGGGGGCGGTCCCATCTCGGCTTTGCCCACCTACATCAACAAGGGAGATTTCATAAGCGCCGAGGTCACCTTCGATTCACAGTCCCGAAACGAGTATGAGGGAAACCTGGTAATAGTTCACTCCGTACAGGACTCTTCTCCTGCCACCGTGCTGCTCAAGGCCCGCGCCGGAATCCCGTCCATAGACGTACAGCCTCAATCCATTGACTTTGGTCAGGTGCCCCTTGGTGATTGGGCTACGGACGTGGAGATTACCATATCGAACGTGGGTGTCGGAGATCTCACCGTGGATTCGGTCATCTTGACTCCTTCGGACCCCTTTGTCCTCGACGGATTGCCTGCTTTGCCTTTCGTGGTTTCTCCTGGTTCCCAGCAGCTTTTTTCCTTGAGGTATTCTCCATCACAGGTGGGGAGTGATACGGCCTTGCTGTCTCTGAGCAGCGATGATCCGTCTAGCCCCAATGTGCAAATACCGGTCGCTGGAGAGGGCGTGCAGGGCAATGCCATACCCACGGCAATAATCCTGGCCAACGGATCCAATACTGATTATCTTCTTGTCAACAGGGGAGACAGGGTAAACCTGGATGGCAGAGACAGCTTTGACAATGACGGAAACATTGTTGCTTATGAGTGGAGCCTGGATTCCCAGCCACTTGCCGACAATTGTTCAAACTCTGAGACTTCACTGTCTTCCGCTTCCAGTCCTTCTCCTTTCATGATAGCAAAGAGGGGAGGCCTGTACTCCGTGAGCCTGAAGGTCAAGGATGATCACGGTGACTGGTCTGCAAATGACGAGCTGACCATACAGGCCCTGTCTGCGCCAACGGCGATCATTCGTCAGGGCGGCAACGACACAGGCTATGCCGAGACGGACATGGGAAATACTCTGCAGTTCAACGGAGGGTATTCAAGGGATTGTGATGGAAGCGTTGCAGGCTATGAATGGACCTGGATTACCTATCCGCAGGGCAGGGGGGCACCGCCCACCATTGGGGGAGGAGATCAGTACGCATCTGTTTTGTTCGATTATCCGGGCAATTACACCATAGGACTTAGAGTGACGGATGATGACTCACCGGCCAATACCAGCGAGTCTGCCACCTTTGACATCCTGGTCAAGGGCCCCAAGGCTTTCAGGGTGACGGCTGACTGGTATGACCTGGGTCTGGAGGACAACAGGGTGGATGTGGACATTCACCTCCTGAAACCCGGTGCCCAGAGCGACTGGGCTCCTGAAGCATGCTGTCCAAAGGATGGCCCTGAGGGAGATGATTGTGATGAGAACCCGGATTGGGGAGTGCTGGGTTCTCCAGTGTACCAGACCGACGGCTGGGAAGATGACGGTGTCACACCCCAGGGTGCGCCTGGAGATGAGATAAATTTCGACAACCCGGGCATGGGCCAGTACACGGTAAAGATACAGTTCAGATGCCAGTCTTCCACTTTGTGGGCAGGCAACTACCTGTGTTGTAACGATATTTTTTTTCCTTGTAGCAGAGTGTCCTGTTCATCAGATGCCCAGCAGAGAAAGGCGCAGGGAATCGTTACCATTTATGTGACCGATTATGACAACAACGAGACCCAGTTGGTCCAGCGCCCGTTTTCCATAGACGCGGAGCAGATCTGCGATATGGTCACCATAGGCACATTGAGCTGGCCTGACGGGAATTTCCAGTGATTCCTGGAGATATCAATCATTGATGGCTGCTGAAAGCTCTGCTCCCAGCGCCAGGAGCTGCACCCTGTCGAGAAGTTGCGCGTCAACTACCTGATTCAGTTTTTCAACCGCCACCTGTTCAGGTGTGTTTTCCGTTCCCTGGGATGAGCCTTTCACCATGCACAAAACAACCAAAGAGATGGTCATGAGAATAAGGAATCTTTTCATTTTGTACCTCCTGTATGCTTATTGCTTACATGATACTACATGTAGGATAGGAGTCAAATTTTTTGAGGTCCATGAATAAGCTCAGAGGTATTTTTCTATTTTTTTGAGTAGATCCAGTCGGTGGACAAAGTCGGTCACATAGTCGAGCTTGTCCGACTGTATCTCTATGACTGGTGACAGGGAGTAAGAATCAAACCACTCTTCATATAGTCTCTGCAATCGTCGCAGGTAGTTTACCGGAATACTCTGCTCCATACCGCGTCCTCTCTGTCTGATCCTCTGTCTCATGACACGAACGGGACATTTGAGGAAAATCATGACATCGGGAGCGGAGAGATCGCGGAGGATGGTCTGGTAAAGCTCAGAGTAAGTCTGCCAGTCTCGCTTGTTTATATAGCGGGAGCGGTGAAGGTTTTTTGCGAAGATTTCGGCGTCTTCCCAGATGGTTCGGTCCTGTATCACCGTGCCGGGGTAGCGCTCCAACTCCTTGTGGAGACGAAATTTGTGTGTCAGGAAATAGACTTGGGAATGAAAGGCCCAACGCCTCATGTCAGCGTAGAAATCCTTGAGATACGGGTTCGTGTCGTTGGGTTCGTAGAATGGTTTCAGCGCATAGCGTTTGCATAAGAACTCCACCAGGGAAGTCTTGCCTGCACCAATGTTTCCGGCAACTGCGATATATTTTTTCAATAAACAAACTCCTCGGCGTATTCTCAACACGGTGTTTCTGTAAAGTATAAACGCAAGAGTAATCGTCTTGGGTATGCGGGATCAAGAGCTTTTCTCAACTGCGGGCCTACGAAAGGTTCTATGGTACGGCCCTGTCTATGGCTGGCTACCCTTGGCTTCTCGGCAAGCTCGAAGCTACGGGCAGCTGCGCCTGCCGCAGGCCTACGAAGATGCTGCAACTTCATAAATTTTCGAGAGAGATTTGGGTTCAACCCTGCTTTTCAAAATGACGTGAACACTCATCAAGGATGGAGATGACAAAAGGATCTCCAAGAGAATAGTGAACCTGTTTGCCATCAGCCCTGGATTTGACAAGGCCACGGGATTTGAGCAGGGAAAGCTGGTGAGAAGTGGCGGAAATCGAAAGGCCCACGGTCTGGGAAATTTCGCATACGCACAGCTCTGTGCTGCCTAAGGCACGTAGTATTCTGACCCTTGTGGGGTGTGCCAGAGCCTTGAAGGTGGATGCAATGGACTCTGCCGTGTCCATGTCCGGCAAACCCTTTGCTGCAAGTTTGAGTCGTTTTTCATCCACCGAGAACACGCCACAGGTGTTGGTATTGTTGCTGGGTAACTTCTTCAATGGACGTTTTGTGGCCATGGTAACCTCGTCACTACATTTGAACAAACATAGAAGTGTTCAGGGAGGATGTCAAGTTCCATTTGTTTTGTGTGATTTGTTTTGGGCATACCGCGCTGTCAGCAAGACCGCATAGTATATGATCGCTCCCCCAAGATTGATGTTGCAGCATCAATCTTTCGATGATAGATATTTTTGGGTAGAAAATGTTACATAGAATTCAAAAGGGGGCTGGCGATATGAATAGAAAAAGTCATCCAAATGCGTTTTCTGACTTCGATGACATTTTCAGTAACAATATAGATAAGATCTTAGTCGGGAAAGAATCATATTGGGAATATGACTCCCTGATCTATGTTCCTGACGATGCTTACCACCGGGTTTATAATACAGGACGATACAGCGATCATCCCGTCCCCGTTTTAGAGCTTGAGGCCGTATATCCCGCTGATTAGAAAATGCTTTAAAAACGAGACATGGATGGTTCCTAGAACGAAAAACACGCTCACAGCCGCTGTGCTGGTATTCAATAGTCGAAAAACCATTGAACGTTGTATCCAGAGCTTGTCATTCTGTGACGAAATTGTAGTCGTCGACGACTGTTCGACTGATGGAACTTGGGAATATCTTCAATCGCTTCAGGACAGCGTGGTCTCTGCACAACATCTTCACGATACATTTTCTCTACAGCGCCAATACGCAAAAGACCTTGCTCACGGTCGATGGTTGCTAACCATGGATGCCGATGAGTACATCACTAAAGACCTGGCCAAGGCCATTCGAAAAGCTATAGATAACCCCAATGCACCAGATGGTTTTATTCTGAAGCGTCACAATCCTTACCCGCTGGGACTCAAGGGTCACGAATGGACGAAGCACCCAAGGCTTGTAAGAAGAGATATTTGCAAATGGAAATCTACAGACAGTCCTCACGCACCGTTGGATAGGCGAGGATTGAAATTCAAAAACCTTAAAGGAGGATTCATTGAGCATGAGCCAATAGGGAGCTACCCCGCAGCCTTACGCAAGACAATCAATCGCGCTTTGATAGTTGCAGAACAAATGAAAAATCGTTCTCGAAAAGCCAGCATGCTTCACATGTGCCTAAGCTGCCTTTCAAGGTTTATCAAAACATATTTTTTTCACGGTGCGATACGATTTGGGCGAAGTGGTTTCCTATACTCCTTGCTTATATCCTTTGAGGCATTTTGCAAATACTCTTTCCTGTTCAGTTCTAAAGAAAACAACCTTATGAGGCTTACGGATGGAGGACTAGGTTCATACCCAGAAAAAAAATAGAGTAAAAATAGTGCCTCATCTATGTATCACGAATATAAAGCCTTGGGAGACCACGGACTGATTTCCCACCTCGCTTGCGATCATGGACAAACGTCGGATGTGGAAGACCAAAAAGTTTGAAAACTTGTTTCCCGAACGCTACGACGTCTTTACCTATGACGAATCGGGCAAAGTATGCTGCACATGCCCATCCGAACGCCCCGCCCACGGCGGGTCGACCTCCCCCCACCGGGGCCACCGGGGGGAGGTGTTTCTGCGATCTCTCCAGCGATCACTGAAAACCCCTACATCGCGGATTGCTTATTTTGCAAAATCATTTTCATCGAATCCCTGGGGATAGAGAAGGTTTTGTAGGATATTCGACAAGGAGCCCCCTGTTGTCGTTTATTCTCCAGAAGCCACGGTGAGGAGTTGGAATCAACAGTTACGAAGAAAACCTGATAGTCGAGCAACGCAAGGCATTTTGGAAAAACTCCATGTATTGATTTTTCAGGCATGCATGATGCATGTCACAGAAAATGCAACTGAGGAACTTGGTAAAGACAGGAGTTACGAGCATGTACAGATTAATAGGAATACTGGTCATGACAGTGTCCGTGGTCGGCATCTTGTCCCCTTTTGCAAGTGCACATCCGGCTCACAAGATGCCTTCTGGACAGGCCATGCAGAAAATGATGAATGGTGTATCTAATAAACCTGATGCGGGAATTGAAAAAACCACACAGCCACCTGCGGCTCAACAAGACAGCAAAGCAGAGTCTGAGGATGCAAAATCGACACGTAAGGTGAGCGACAGCACAGTACAAAAGCTATCGTCCGTCAATGAGCAGAACATTTTGGTGGACTCATCCATACTCTGGCCTGTTCATGCGGTGCTCATGGTCCTGAGCGTCTTCTTCTTCGGGTTGGCAATCTATTTAGCCCGGTGGAAAAAATCTGATAGGACCTGGTTGGTCAGGCACAGGACCATCGGCATGGTGGTTTCGTGGTTTTTCCTCACGGGCGTGCTTACGGCAGTGTACATGGTGACTGGATATCCTCCAGGGCATCCCGTGGGAATACATGGCTGGATTGGCTTTGTGGTGTCGGGAGCAGTTTTGTTGATGCCTTTTCTTGGGCTGGCCCAACTTCGCAAATGGAAAGGACAGAAGCTGGTTCGAAAGTTCCATGTATGGTTGGGAAGGGTGGTTTTCATTGCTCTGATTGCAACTGTGGTCTTGGGAATTGTAACAATCATAGATTATTGGTGATACCTTGTTCTAAGCAAACTTGGTTCATTTCGATATGCAAGACACAAAAGGAGGATACATGAACAGGCGTCAGTTTTTATTATCGTCAGCGGCAGCGGCCGCAACGACTCTATCGTGGAGGAAGCTTCTGGCCGCATCGGCAAAAAAAGACAACAAAAAGAGATACCCCAAGCCCTTGGAGCCTACCATGAACAAGGGGGTCAAGGAGTTCAGGTTGGCGGTTGGAATACACCGGCACGAGGTTGTACCGGGGGTGACATTTCACACGCTTGCCTTCAACGGCCAGATCCCCGGGCCT
>JALVPF010000087.1:0-17371 GCA_027031935.1 Myxococcales bacterium
GATCCACCCCTCCCACCTCGATAACCGCATACTCCACGTAGTCATCAGGCCTCACGGTCCGAAATTCGACACTAAACTCGGAATAGTCCCTGTTTACCACCTGAAGAATTCTGTCCCGAATGCGATCTTCCACATTGCGCAGTCCAAACTCCCTCAGAGTATCGGTAAATCCTGGCAGATAGCTGATATAGATTACCTGTTTCTGGGGGAGTACGGTGAATTCGACATTTTCGAGACCAAAGCCTTCTTCCATCTCGTTGCCGTAATATATCTCCGGCTTGATGTCAGCCCTGAGAACACCTGGTTTAGCCCCCAGTCCCTGCACTCCCCCCTGGCCATCGGGGCTTACCCGCAGCACATACCGCATCTGCTCACCCGAGACCACCTCGGGTACGACCTGCAGAGCATCATCACCCCTAAGAGAGACCACCGTCCCGTCTCTTTCGGTGAAATCTCCCTCAATACGAACAACTACAGTTGCCGAGTTGGAGACGAAGCCGCGACCGAAAAAATCTACCCACTGTCCACGGGAAGCCTCAGAGGGTTCGGTCCGTGTGATGAAGGTTGGGCCAAGCTCTATAGTGACATCGTCCAGAGAGGTCCCGGAAACCTCATCTCCGCTTTCAAGAACATTGACCGCCAGAATCCGGCCATGAAAGACACCTGGGTGTATGCCCAAAGCAGAAGCCTGCAGTGGACCTTGCAACTCTTGGCGGCTTTGGGGATCTAAGAGCAGGAGGTTGCTCTCTATGGGAATCTCATCAGTGCTTGCCTGCGGAGTGTAGGTTCCTGAAAGGCGGAGTTCGGTCCTGCCCTCTCCTTCCAGTAAAAATCCATCACCCCTTGCTTCCACGGAGCTACCTAGATAGATCACCTCTTGAGCAACAGCACCAGAAAAATAACTCAGTTCGGGAGAAAGTTGCTCCACCAGGTTCCAGCTTATGGGCACTTCAGCCTCCTGGCTCAGCCCTCCAGGATAATCGACCCGGACCCTCAGCATTCCCTGGAATTCTCCTGCTCCACCAAGGGAAGCAAACAGGGAACTGTCCACTTGAAATCGAATATGAGAGTCGTCCAGCCTCTCCGGTGAAATAAGCCAGGGTTGCTGACCAAGCCCTTGAAGTTCCACGGTGATAGAGCCTGAATTTTCATCTACGAATCCCAGCCCCTCAATCCTGATCCAGGTTCCGGGCAAAACCACGTGAGGCTCGACAGAATGGATTGCAAGATCCGGTGTGGAACCATCGGGGATCGTCGACTGTGTCGATTCACAAGCAAAAGCCAAATAGAGCAAGGAAAGGGCAAAAAAACATGCCGCTACAAAAAGGCCTGAATCATGAATGTCACGCCATCTCATCATGGATAATGCAGCTCCACAGAATAGGAATTTTCAGCACCGTCGTATCCATAGACACGAAGATAATATATTGCATCGACCTGTGGCGTAAATTCTATTCTCTCGTTGTCCGTGGCTGTAGCGGCAGAAGCCACCATATGCTCATTCATGTTCTCCACGCTAACACCTTCATCATACAACTTCATGTCCAGATCGCCATCGGAGTTGGTAAAGGTCAAATCCACCACCAGGACCTCATCCTTGAAGCCAATGAGTTGGAACCAGTCATCATCGTTGGAACATATCTTCAAGCCCTCGTTGGGCCCGCTGTCCCACAGGTCAGATGCCTGTTCAGGAGTGTCGTTATCCTCACCGGCATCGTCAATACAATCCTGCTGCGCAGGACTTACATGCACGGTCATGGAATAATCGTTATGAGCCTGCTGGTAGGGACCGACGGCAATATAGTAGGTTGTGGTCAAGGCAACGGACGCTATGGACACTGCTTCATCATCCGTCTCGGTGGTTGAACACGCCACCGCATTGTCGCATGAAAGGGTTTCGCTGTTGAAAGCAGAGGGCTCGAACACCCAAAGGTCCAGATCTCCAACTGCGTTGACAAAGTCGATGGACACATCCAGTCCATCACCCTGGTTCAAATCCAGCTTGTACCAGTCCGGTTCTCCACAAGATGTCAGGCCAGGATACTGTCCGTCGCCCACATCCTTGGCTTCATCCGGATAATCGTTCGGTTCATATGCATCAGAGCTACACGGTACATATTCTTCCTCTACCACTGCCAGATCATATGAATTTTCAACTCCTTCACCACCTGTCACTCTAAGCAACATTACTGTTTGTTGTTGCACCACATCCGACTGGACTATCATCAGGTCCTGGTCCTGCTGCCCTGCTGCCAACAGGGTTGTACCATCTTCAGCGAACAGATCCAGTTGCAGTTGCCCATTTGCCTGCGTGAACGATATGGCGGAAGCCATCTGGTACTGAGTAGGCACCTCCACCCGATACCAGTCTGTGTCACCCGGACAGATTTTCAGGTTGTCCACTCTTCCAGCTTCGAACGGAGTCGCCTCCGACGCTGAGTCATTGGGCTCAAACTGGGTGTCGTTCTGGCACTGCTCATTACCGGGCGCATACGCCGTAAACGAAAACCTTCCTTCCTCGGGCAGGCAAGCTCTCAAATCGCAGGTGGTACCAGTGGGATCATCGTCGTCCTCTGCACAGATGTAGTAACTCACCTTGGCCGTTGCATCACCTTTCAACCCTGGATTTGGTATTGCACCAGACCACGAGTTGCCCCCATCGTTGGTCATGGTGCTTTTGCTGAATTGACCTGCCTCGCCATCGCCAAGATCAACCAGGTAGTACAAGGCCGCTGTTGCCACTCTGGATTCGGCATCGGTGGCAGTGACCGTAATTTCATAGTCTTCACTGCCCCTCTGATCAGAAAGTTCCTTGTGAGAGATAGAAGGGGGTGTACCTTCACACTTTTCGTTTCCACCCTTGATGATTATGGAAATGTCCTGCATTACCTTGGGGTTGACATGATCATCGGCGCTGACCTGTATACCCCAGACCGGCTTTTCGGCAATCTGTTCATCCGAAGGCTTCCACCTGAATGATGCAAGCTTGGAACCTGGAGCCGTCTCAAATGAACCGCCAGTAGGGTTATCTTCTATTCGCAGGTCTATGGATGCAGAATCCGCATCACGCACCTCTATGTTGAACTTGATCTGGTCGGTTCTGTCCAGATCCAGGGTGTAATCCGAGGGGGTGATGAAGATGGGAGCCCCGCTTCCAGCGCTACCGAGGGTTACAGTAATAATGATGGTCTCGGACGTGCTATCAATTCCGTCTGTAACCTTGAAGGTGATGGGATAATCCTGTCCCCTGCCCTCTGGCCCGGCATCAGATGCGATGGGAGCCCAGACAAACAGGGCGTAGTCACCCAGATCGTCATGAAAAGTTGCACCAGCAGGCTTTCCCTCTATGCCAAACTGCAAAGGGTCTCCATCATCATCCACCGCGCGGACCTCTATTTCCAGTGTGGTACCTGTTTTTACGGTCTTGTTACCTATTGGAACTATTGCCGGAACATGGTTTGAGCATGCTGACATGGCTGCAAGAACAAAAAACAGGGTCAGTATAAACATGGCTCTGAAATTATCTTTCATGGCATCTCCAGTATGTACTCAATCTGAACGATACTAGCACGGGTGTGCAGATCCCGGCAATATGCGTCAAGCCCCTTCATTGGCCTTTGTTTTCGCCATCTTCGCCCGAAGCAGCAACACGAACAACACCGCCAAGCTGCACCACAAGGGCCAGTTGCCCAGCAGTTCATACGGGGTCTCGCTGTTCATCATCGGCACGTCGTGGATCAAGGTCTCGGCTCCTTGCAGGCTTGTCTGGGCGACCACTCGGCCTGTGGGTTCGACGAAGCAGGATATGCCCGTGTTAGTGGCCCGAACCAGTGCGAGTCTCGACTCCACCGAGCGAAACACTGCCAGCGCCATGTGCAGATATGGTTCAGGGGTCTTGCCGAACCACGCATCGTTGGTCAAATTGATCAACACATTGGGATTACCGACCGCCACTTCCCTGGAAAACTCCGGAAGAATGTCCTCATAGCAAATCATGACTCCAAGTCTGAACTTTTCCATCTGCAGGACATGAACGCCGCTGCCGGCGGAGACTCCTGCGGATTCCGGCAACCACTTGTAAAGTACAGGAAACTCGTCACCCCAGGGGATATATTCACCAAACATCAAGCGGTAGACCTTGTCGTAGATTCCCAATACCTTTCCATGGGGGTCGAGCAAAATGGCCGAGTTGAGCAGGTCCCTGCCTGTATGTGATATGGAGTGATTGTTCCTGTTTGGACTCCACGTCAAGGTACCGAATAGCAGGTACGAAGAAAAACCTCTCTGTGGTGCCGTTCTCTGTTCCATGGGTATGTGCGCTGCCTGATCTTCGGACGCATGATCAGGTGCCTCCATGGGGCTTGGTGGTATCCACGCCACATCCCTTGGTATATGCCTGTATCCTTCAACTCCTTCACCGCCTTGTCTGCTTGCATAGGTAACAGGCGCCCAATAGGCGGTCTCCGGCCAGACGATGAGTTCAGCGCCTCTTTTGTAAAGAGACGAGGACATGCGCTGATGGCGCACCAGGTTATCTTCTATTTTCTCTGGAGCCTCTTTTTCCCAGATACCAACGTCGGCTTCCACCAAGCCTATCCTGAGTTTTTCCGAAGAATCAGCTTTTGATTCCACCTGGGCTATCCTGATGTACCCGTAGAACACGATGGCCAAAAGCACGACAATGGCTGTTGCCATGCTAACCAAAGCTTCTTTTTTTCTGCTGCGCCATGACAGCAGCGAATCGAACAGGGCGCCGTTTATCATGACAAGCAAAAAGCTCAACAGTCCCACTCCCCCCAGTTCACAGACCTGTATCATGGGCACCCAGGTAGCCTGGGAGTTTGCGTAGTACCAGGGAAAGATGAACCACACCCCGAACTCTGCCACCACAAACACCAGCGGAGCCAGCAGCCAGCTTCCAAGACGTGACCACGTGCGCACGTACGACAGGGCCCAAAGCCACAGTGCATACTCAAGCCCCTGATACGAGACCAACAATGCGCTCAGGGCTACTGACGCAAACCACCCCAGATGCCCAAAGTTCATGAGCATGGGGGAGATCCACCAGAATGTGCCTGCGTTCGTGATGGTGCCTGCCAACCAGCCCAGAAAGAAATGCCCCTTGTGGCCAGTGCCCCGGATAGCCCATAACAGCGGTACAAGCGCAAACCAGGAAAGATAAAACTGCTCAAAAGGAGCAAAGGACAGGACGATAAGGCAAGCACTCAAGGCACCAAGCCCCATGCGCCGGTAATTCTTTGGAAGCCATTTTAGCATCTATGCTCTTTCGTGCCCGAGCTTTTGTACAGACACAAAAAGGCCACCCGAAGGTGGCCATGAGATACACGATACAAACTGAAAGCGAACTCCAGCTTAGACTTACTCCGTCTTCTCTCCTGTTTCTGCCTTCTCTTCGGTTTTCGTCTCAGCAGCCTCTTCGGCCTTGGTTTCCGTCTTTTCCTCAGCCTTTTGCTCTGCCTTTTCTTCAGTTTTGGTCTCTGAAGCTTCTTCGGCCTTGGTCTCTGTTTTTTCCTCGGTCTTTGCTTCGGCCTTGTCCTCACCCTTGTTTGGGTTCTTGCCGACCATCATCTCTACTGCTCTTGGGCCGATGGTGGCCATCTCTGCCAACAGGGCGTCTTCTGCGGTGGTTTGTTCCCAATGAATGGCCACGACGATCTCGTCCTTGTACGGGTCGTAAATGCCACCGAGTACCCTGAGCTTCAAACTCTTAGGGATAGGAGACCCGAGGGAATCGATATGCAGCACCACGATGTAGTCGAACTTCAGGTCCGGCATCTTGAGAAGCTCACCGACCTTCTCCACCAAGGTCTTGATCAGGTTGGGCACCACCGAGTAGTCCTCACCCGAGCAAGCATCCCACTGCACGCTGTTGTGATAGAAAGCTGCGTGATTCATGCCTCTGGCCAACTTCCAGCTGAGATCTCCCAGGCCGATCTTCTGAAGCACTGGCTGGATGGGCTGCAGAGAGATGCCAGCGGAACCGAACTTGGCGACGAAACCACTAAACAGGGCAGCTGCCAGCTTGGCTTTATCACCGGGCAGATAACGCATGTCCACGGGCATGATTAAAAACTTCTTGCCCTGCATGTCAACATAACCAGGTGAAGCAGCGGGTCTCCAAATGCTCTTTCCTCCACAACCGGCCAGCAGTGTAACCGACAGGATTGCAGCAAACACCAGAATACTTTTTCTCATTTTACAGCCCCTCTCTTTCATGCAAAAACAAGTCCCTTATTGGAAGCCAAGCACGATTGTTTGGCAAAGGTTGTATACAGTCCCGTATCCAATGTCAAGCACCACGAAGAAAATCACCCGACAATGAATGTCTTCTGTATCGCATCCATGTTATGATATGTTTAGCATGAAGGAGGTCATTGTGACCGAGCAAGGCAGAAAAAAGAAGCTATCGCGCAGGGGCTTTTTGAAGCTTACGGCGCAAGGTGCGGCTTTGGCCACAGCAGCGTCTTGCATTCCCCATGTTGACGGTGAATGGGACACGTGCGAACAGACCGAGTCCGAGTTGGATCCATCCTTGGTACCAGCCTCCCACGTGGTCGTGGAGGTATCATCTGAGCTTTCGGTGGCTCAAGACACGTGGGACATTGATCCTCAAGTGGTGCAAGAGATGTTCAGCAAGGGATTGATGACTCTTACCAATGCGGATAGCTTGTCAGATGCATGGGCCACGGTGATTCCCGGCTACGAAGCTGGTCAAAAAATCAGCCTTAAGGCAAACACTCTCAACCCCAAGGTGCCATCGTCTCCAGCCCTGCTTTCCACCATATCTGAATCACTGGCTCGAAATGTAAGCGGTATAAGCAGTGATGAAATTTTCACGTGGGATCGAACCGAACGGGAGATGGAAAAAGCCGGAGTATCCCCCAAGACTGTGGGAGTTGCCTGCCTGGGAACTTTCAAATCACCAGATGATGAAGATGGCCCTGGCTACGAATCTGATTCCGTATGCCTTTCCGGAAAAAAGATACACCTTTCAAAAATCCTGACTCAGCAGACAGATCATCTCATAAATGTCTCAGTGATGAAAAACCACGGGGCATCCGGATTCACCGGGTGCATGAAAAACCACTATGGTTCTTTTTCCAACCCACAGGATTTTCACAAACAATGCGAACTGCACATCGCCAGGCTAAACGCCATACCCGAGGTGGCAGGCACCACAAGACTGTTTGTCATGGACGCACTCATAGGCGTATCCATGGGAGACACCCACATGCCCCATGATTGCAAGCCCAGAAGGATTCTTCTGAGCTTCGACCCGGTGGCCATAGATCAGAGGGGAATGGAGATTCGCGACGAGATGCGGGCCTTGGAGGGCATGGACCCTGCCGGCGTAGCCGGGTATCTGGAAGAAGCGGAAAAAATGGGCTTGGGGTCCAGGGCTTACGAATTGGTCAAGCTGGACATTTAAGCAGCTATTTAATTGATCTTGGCAAGCCAGGCCTTTGCCCCTTCGGCATCGGCTGCACCGGATGCCCACCGCAAAACAGCACCCTTGGTGGAGATCGCTGCAAAGACATCATCTGGAGTCTTGCCCACAGCTTCGCATTTTCCGGAGGACTCCCTGGCGTCCAGATCAAGCTTGTCCCCAAGGGCCTTGCAGGCTGCCACGGCATCGGCGGAGGTGGGGTATTGGGCTATGGTCAACTGTATGTCATCATCGCCCCCCGGATAGCTTGCGGTAACTGCCGTGGCACCCTTGGTCATTAGTACCTTTCCCTCTCCGTCCATCCAGATATTTTGTGTCACATCCGGATGGGTCAGAAAGCGTGAAGTTCCCTTGATGGCCCCCTTGGGCAATTGCTTCATCATGGAAGGAACCAGCGCCTGTCCAGGCAAGGCTTCCCATACTTTTTTTGCCAGCAAGCCCATGGCATCATGAGGATCATCCGATCCTTTCACCACGAGTACACGCACGTAATACCTGCCGCGGAAAAAAGAGATCATCTTTGAGCTTTGGCTGCTCGGTCCAGGCAGGCCCGCGCTCTTGCCCCTTGCCGACTGCGAATAGATGCCGTAGGCCTCACGGGGCGAGCCCATCTTGTACAGTGCTGCACGCAGGGTGTTCTTGCCTGCCGAATACTCGCATACACCCAGGTCTTCAAACCCGTACGCAAGGTACAGTTCAGCCCCACCATCCATGTAGTCGAACAGTTTCCTGCCTACATAATGCTCAGGCACGCCCATGGACTTGATCCCGTCTCCCAGATCCCCTTTGGGTAAAAATTTCACCACATCCGGCAGGTTTTTGGAAAAAGCTGCCGATGAACATGATAACACTGCACCCACTAGCAAAATAAAAACAGTCCTGCGTCCCATGACGAATCTCCCGTAACGATTGTATCCATGGATTGAGCTTTACATGCTCAGTTGGACGTATTTTTCGGCAGAAACCTTCAACTGCCCTACACCGTGCTTTTGAGCCTTTTTCAGGTGACGTATTTGTCTGGGCTTTATCCTCCTGCCATACAACGGAGCGAGGGTCACACCCAGCGCATCCACCGCCACCACATCCCTGCCTGCCACGATAGCGTTTGCAGCCACAAGCTCGCCAGGTCCGGCGGGCCCGCCTTCAGCCATCACCATTATCCCGTCCAGGATTGACAAGGGGCTTTTTATCCTGGTGGCCAAATCCGCGATGGCCTGGTTGAGTTCGTACCTGGAGTGAAAGCTTTCCCTGTCCAGGATCACTCCCATGTTGCCTTTCACACCACCTGAAAATCCTGCAGCCATGTGGCTCTTGGCAACAGGGATGGGAATATGCACGTCACACTCCAAAACATCTCTGAGCATCTTGACCTTCTTCAGGATCTTTCCCTTGGGGATATCCACCTCCACGAAAAAGCGATCGGAGGTAGGCAAGACCACCTTCACGTCCAGCCCCTTGCAAGCAGCCTTTATGCCGTTTCTTCGCAAACAGGCCTCTGGGTTCCTCATGGGAACATCCAGGATCAAAACCTTGGACGGAGAACAGGTCAAGACCTCCCTCGCTACGGCAGCTACTACGTCGGGGGAGGTAGTGGCGTGTATGGACGCATCGGTGGCAAAGCCCATGTTTGGCTTCAAGACCACCTTGTCGCCCTTTTTGACGAAGGCTTTCATGCCGCCCAGGGGTTTGAGCGCCTCCGAGACCGCCTTGCCAACATCTGCAGGTACTCCCTTTCCCTGTATCTTGACCAGGGATTTTACTTCCTCGGAGCCTGCAAGAGTTTTTTCGTCACCGGCAAAGGCAGTCTTGGATGTCACAGCAACAAGGGCAGCCGCTGCTGCCGAGCGTTTCAGGAACTCTCTCCGATCGAAATCATCGCCCATGGCGTCTTGCCTCGTTCTGTCGTCCAAGTCCAAGAAGGAACAAGAAAATCAATGCGAGCAGGTAGCCTCCTGCACTGGAAGAACTCGAGCAGCTGCAGCCACCAACGATCTCCACCGTAGAATCGTCAGTCCTGTCTCCTCCATCCCGACCACCGTCCTGCTGCCCCCCGTCTGTGACATCACACACACCACCCTCGTCCGTCTCACCATCGCAATCGTTGTCCAGTTGGTCGCAGCGAGTCTCCTCTGCTTCGTAGTCCGAACCATATGATGCAGCACCACACTCGCTCCATCCCGATGTTCCTGCACAAACCTGAGTAGAGCCTGCACACACACCCTGCTGCAAAGGACAAGCAGGACCCGTCAGGTCTTCATCAGTGGCGCCATCACAGTCATTATCCAGGCCATCGCATCTGCTCTCCTGCTCTTCAAAATCGTCACCGTATGCAGAGGCATCACACGCCCGCCAGCCTCCCGAACCATCACACATCTGGTGAGAACCAGCACACACACCATCCTGCAGAGGACAGGGATCGCCGCTCAAGCCCTCGTCCGTATCCCCGTCACAGTCGTTGTCCAATCCGTCGCAAGTCTCGGCTACAGGCATGACGCCATCGCAGTCGCTCCACCTGCCCTGGGCATCGCACACCTGCTGCCCGACAGTACATTCACCCTCATCCGTAGAGCAGCTATTGGTGTCACCTTCGCTGCAGCAAGAATCCAGCCCCTCGTCCGTTGCACCATCACAGTCGTTGTCCAGGCTGTCACATGTGGTCTCCTCGGCCTCGTAATCAGCTCCGTACTCGTCGGCCCCGCAGTCAGACCACCCGCTCTGGCCATTGCAGACTTTGTGAGAACCCAGGCACACACCCTGTTGAAGCTCACAGGCCGGTGCTGTAAGATCTTCATCCGTAGAACCATCACAGTCATTGTCGAGACCGTCGCACCTGGACTCTTCAGGCTCGTAGTCCGAGCCATAGGCAGATGCATCGCAGGGGGTCCAATCTCCGTTGGAACACACCTGGGAAGCACTGGCGCAGACGCCATCCTGCAAGGGGCAGGCCTGCCCCTCCACATCCTCGTCAGTGGTGCCATCATAGTCGTCGTCCAGACCATTACATTCTTCATATGGCACGGTCCACGACGCCTCGTTGGACCACGCGCTTTCGTTATGCTGCGCGTCTATGGCCTTGACCACGAAATAATATGTCTGGCCATTTTGCAGGTCAGGGACATCCACGGTGAGAACATTCCCGGTGGAAAAGCCTGAGGTATAGTTTCCGGAAGATGTCCCATAAGAAAGGTAATAACCGATAACCGTCTCAGGGTTTCCAGACGTATCCTGTGTTACCTCGTTCCAGCCAAGGCGAACCGTTTGCGCGCTCGACAAGGCCGGGACGAGCATGAAAATCGAAAAAATGGCAAAAATCAGGATCTTTCGGTCCATGGTGCCCTCCATTACAACAAACCAAAATTTACCAATTATACCCCAACTTGGTTTCAGATCATACAATCTTTGTTAAATCTCCCACATTATTGAATCAGATTTCCCAGATCGTTTGTGAGGTCACACAGATGCATGGAATCGTCCGCAGTCGTGGATTGCCCACGTCGAGGCCTCAGCTCACCGAAAAAGATTTTGCAGCATAGCCACAGAGATCGCAAGCGAGGTGGGAAATCATTAAAACCTGGCGATGGCTTTGAGAGTAGGCTGAATGGAGTGAGAGTCCATGCACTCACGCTGGGCGGCCACCTCATCCACCAGATCCAGGGACTCGCAAACATGCCAGAGGTACACCGCGCCTATTCTCAGCAGGAAGGAACCGGGCCTTTCCCAGTCCAACCAGACAGCGGCATATAGCTCCCGCGCAGTCTCCGCTCCTGAATTGCCGTCCTTTGACAGAGAAAACGGACGAATCCACTGATTGTATGCACGCAACGCAAGCCTTAGCTGACTGTCACCAGACACCTCCCTTAGCCGCCACCTGACCTCGAACCAGGGTTTTATGGACCACTCCTGAAAGTCGCGATCTATCTGCCTGATGTCATCCCATGCATGACTCAATGTGCGCCATGGGACTTCCAGTCTGAGCTTGGTAACCAAATCCTGGCTCCAGCGTTTTTCCCATTCAAGGCTGGGCGCAAAGGATTTGACGGAACCCATTTGGCTATCAGAAGGGTTTATCTGCTCTAGCTGAGCATAGTCCAGCCTGAGAGTAAGCGGTGAGGTGTAAACAGGCCTGAAGGTCAGACGGTTGAGAAGCTCGAAGTATTGCTCTGTCTCGGCCTGGGTCTCGCCTTCCCTGACAGTCCACCACTTCGTGCGACTCTCCATCCTGAAAACATCATCGTAGTTGCCATACGAACCCTTGGCCTCCACCTGGTGTTTTACCAAATGCATGGCCTTGGACCAGATCAGATCGTTTCCAGAACCGCCCATTCCATCCGCCTGCTCTGAATTTGTAAAACCGTATCCAACGGACAGGAGGGTAGAGCCCAGAGAAGAAATCCACTGTCCTGGGAAAAACTCCATCTGCCCTGATAGTATGGACTGTGCGTCCTGGAAATAATCTCCGTTCTGGTCCTTGCCCTCCTTGTAGGTCATCTTTCCGTTGAAGGTGGGAACTATTCCCGGAAGCCAGCGACTTGCTGCTCCCATGATCAACTCCCAGTACTCCAGGGGAAGGGCTGCGGTATCCGTGTCGGAACCTGCATTCGTGCCCTCATTCGGTTCGAAGGTCTTTCTCTCGAACCGGGCATAAGCGTCCTCCGTACTCGTAGGTGCGAATTTCAGCTCGAAACGCATGTTCTGAGCCTGACCAGGGTTAGATCCCAGAGCGATCCACTTTTTGCGAGCCGACGGTTCCAATATGGGATTGTGCTCGTCTATCAAGATGGGCACCTGGTTGCTGGACATATCGAAATATGCCTTTACCGCAAGCTTCTTCAGGCCCAGGTCCTGGAGAATACCGTGGGCCAGATCGTATTCCAGGCTGCCGGCCAATCTCAGCTTTTCATCCTTGTGCTCTCCGCCCTCCAGTACACTCCTGCCTGCCAGCAACCAGACCGTGGGCCACTTTGCCCGCTTGAACGTGAGCTTGCCCATAAGGTTTTCGTTGATGCCCGTACCATCCGGGTCCTGGGACAAGTCAGGAGACAAAAAGGATCTTTCGTGATCATAAAGCAGTCTCAATCTCAACCAGCGGACAGGATTGAAGGTTGCATCAGCTCTTACATCACCGGCAAAAGTCCCCAGAGGGGTGTCTCTCGATGTTCCTGACTCGTAGTCGCGACTTTGCGCCTCTCCATCCAGTCTCAAGGTCAAGGCCTGGGAGTTGTAGATCAGGTTTCCGGCAAAAGCCCGGCCTGCCACATCCTCAGCGCCAGTGTCCGAGCTGCGTCCATATCCGAACTGTGCAAAGGAAGACAGGTCTCCACCCCATGCACCAGAACCCACCTTGTGACTCGTCCACAAATCTATTGTCCCAAGACCGAAAGATCTCCTGCTGAGACCAGTGGTCAAGCTGACCTGATCGTTTTCCAGGTCAGAGCCGAAAAGGGCCCCCATGCCCATGCCGAAATGATCGCTGGGATTGACTCCCAGACGTACCCGGCCACCGAGGGACCTATACCGATCGAGGCTGGTGCCGGAGAGATCTCCCTTGGTGCGCACAGCCTGCGCAAAAAGATCGATGAGGATCTCCGCAGACTTGCTTTTTTCGTCGATGGAGAGTTCAACGTAATATTTATCCATGCGCATCTTCACCGCATAGCTGGAGGCCAGGCTTTCATCCAGCACCGCAGTGGTATCAGGCTCGTCCCACAGCACGACATAGCTTATGGGCTTGTCGTAATCGAAGATCTCCTGGGCATTTTGTGGTGAACCCATGTCGTTTATCTGAATGGAAAGGGAGGTGGAACCCTGCACATAATCCTGAAACACGCTTTCCATCCAACCCCTGTCCAGATATTTTGGGGCGCCACCGTCTATCTTCTTGTACAGCCCTGTCTCGTCGCTGACATACACGGGGCTGGATGACCTTGCAAAGCCTCCTATCTCCTTGTCCCATGGCAACATCTCCAGAATGGACGTGGATGCGGTGTCTTTCCTGGGAACCTGTTCGTATGTATATGTAACCTCGATGAGGCTCAGGGCGTTGACCTTGTCCGGATTCAGGAAAGTCAACTGGCCGGTGGTATGGGTGATGATGTAGTCCACATCGCGATCCAGAATCTGGCCATCGACCTTGACCACGTCGGATCGTGCAGTGATGTATTGATGGCCCAACTGGTAGGTGTAATCGATGGATCCCCGAAAATATTCTCGTACTCTGACACCGCGTCTCAGCCCCACCTCGGTGTCCACCGTTATGGGATCGGTCTTCCTGGAATCCGACGCCCCCATGTGCTGATACACGCCTATGCCTTCCAACCACGCATCGTCCACCAGGTCATGCTGATCCTCGGAATCCTTCAGGCGCAACTCATCGGACAAGATGAGCTCACGAAGGGTATCTTTGTCATTGCCCCTGAATCTGAACTCTGCGTCGTACTCCCTGATACCGCTCTGGGTCGCATCGCCAAAGTCCAGGCGAACCGAAGTATCGATGCTTCTGCCCTCATCCAGCGAAGCGCCCGCTCCCAAGCGCATGTCCGGTACGATCTGTTCTGTATGAGCAAAATCGTCTCCGGTCCACGTCAGGTTTCCATCCCCGGATGCGATCAGTTCGAAGTTTACCCTGACGGACGAAGAATCACCTGCGCCTGATGTTTTGCCTTCCCAGATATCCTCGATGGGATAGGTCACCCAGTCTTCCCTCTGTGTCTGGTATCCCTGGAAGGTCTTGTCCTGTAACAACACGAGCATGGACCCGGCCATGGACATACCGAGAATGGGCCCCTGTGCAAGCCCATCTTCGGTGCGTTTTTCCTCCCACACCTTGGTCCTTGTATTGAACAGGCCCAGCCCCTTGCTCGTCGCCACCCACACCCACGGCATGGACACCTGAATGCCAACCACCTGGCCAGGTGGCATTCCCTTTCCATAGAGAAAGGGGCTTATGGCATCCGAGCCTGGTTTGTATACGACTATACCCTTGTCCGTTCCTATCCACGTCTCACCAGCCACTGGCGCAAAGGCCGTAACCAGGTTGCTGGGAAGTCCGTCGGACTTCTTGAAGGTGCTGATGGCCTCCGAGCGCAAGTCAAATCTGGCGATTCCGTCATGGCCCAATAGCCACAGGCTTTCGCCCACCCTCATGATCTCGAGCACCGCACCTATGTCCAGGCCTTCCTGTGGACCGTAATACTGCCATTCTCCTGTCTGACGACCGAAGCGCAAGAGCCCCTTTTGGGAGGCAAACCATACGGTCTTTCCGAACGAGAGTATGTCGAAGATGGCAAGATCTTTCGTCCCCCGCTGTCTACCGAATGGCTCGAACTTCTTTGCCAGCTTGTCCCATCGCACAATACCCTTGGCTGTCCCCACCCATGCGAACCTGTCATCCACCGCAACGGAATAAACATTGTCGGAAGGAAGTGGATCCGGAGCGTGGAAGGTCTCCCACCTTCGAGAGTTGCGATCCATACGTCCAAGACCCCTAGGTGTGGCTACCCACACCTCACGGTCGTCGGGAGCCACGTTCCTGACCCTGTCACCAGGCAAGCCGTTTGCCGAGGTGTAAAATGTAAACAGATCACCCACAACGCGGATCAGAGCTTCATCGGTGGCAATCCATGTACCCTGCGAGTCACCGGCAAGCCGTGGGTAACGGCCAAACGCAGAAGCAGAAAAGAGGAAAAAGGTCAAACCCGTCAGGATGGCAGCGGTAACGAACCTCAAACGCCTACCTCTCGCACATCGAGTTCACCCAGGTCTATACGACCCAATCCGGCCTTGTGGGCATAACGCAAATATTTGAGTTGCTTTGGGCGGTACTTTCTTCCGTTGAATCTCACCTGCCTCAGAGCCAATGCATCCAAGGCCACCGGGTCCGTGCCCACCAGTATCATCTCGGGCTCTTCGACCTCTCCAGGGCCCTTGGGGCCGTTTGTCACCATGACCCTGGTCAAGTCCACTATGGTCAGTTGAGGTCGCACGGCCAGGGACAGATCCGCAATAGCCTTGTTTATATCCATGGATGTATGGAACACTGCCCTGTCCCAAATAATGCCCATGAGGTTTTTCAAACCAATGGATGCGGCCACGGCATCGTGAGCCTTGGCCACAGGCAGGTTGATAATCAAATCCGCATCCAGGGCGCTCCTGGCTATCTCCACTTGTTTCAGCACCTGAGCCGAGGGCAAATCCACTTTTCTGAATTCACCGTGTTTTGCCAAAACGCTCAGGTCCACACCGTTCAAATCCTTGACCGCCTCGGCCACACCATTTATCTGTAATGCCTCGGCACCACGGTACAAAGGATAATCCAACACCGTAACACGCCTGGCACCAGCTTCACGACACATCTTGGCAACTGTTGTGACTATGGCAGGGTTGGTGTTGTTACCCCAAGAAGCCTCATTGGCAAAAGAAGCGTTGGGCTTGAGCACGACCCTCATGCCTGGCTGAACAAAGCGCCCCATGCCCCCAAGCACATCCATGGCCTTACGAACCATCTTGTCCACATGGGTGCCTCGCGCCCTGGCTATCAATCGCGAGAAATCATCAGATGCAGAAGGAGTTGCCGCCCAGAGCCTCGAGGCACTTCCCATTCCCACGATTACGGAGGCAGCGGCGGAGATGCGAAAAAAATCTCTCCTGCTCATTTCGCCAGCTGGATTTCTTGTCTGCACTGTTCTTTCCTCCATGAGATACAGGATAACCTAACATGTGCACCAAAGACAAATAAGATCTGGGAAATCTAATCCGACAGTGTGGGAGATTTGGGGATCTAAACTGAAAGTGCTGACGGTTTCCTGGCCATTTGCTTAAAAAGAGATGAGACCACATCTCTGACCTGGGATGAATCGGACGGGTCAACAATTATCACGTCCTCTTGCTCCGGCAGGCCTGGGGCGGCGAGCTGCATGACGGTTACCTGAGAAGCATCCACGAGTCGTTGTATTGCCATGTTCAACTGATATCTTTCCCGTTCCTCCTGGGTTCCGTGGAGGATCAGGATTCCCCCCATGGCCACGCTCAGAGGTTTCCACAATGGGATCAAGGTGGGGTCCAGAGGCAAGAGCATCAACTGCATGGTCAGGTTCTCGCTCAGGAAAAATTCGCCCAACAGTCCGAATCCCAGACGGGCTGCCTCCAGGCGGTCCTGCAGTTCAAAGGCCGTCAGCTTGTGCAGGGCAAAGACAAAATCTCTCAAGAATGCCTCATCCGTTGCCAGCATGCACACCTTGCCTCGCGTAATCCTGGAACTGGAAAACATCCTTTCGCCCATGCGAACCTTCAGTTCGAACAACTCCTCGTGAGCCAACAGAGGTCGCTCCTCCGGTGGTTCCAGAACCTCTTGAACGACTCTCAACACCCCCTTGTCCAATAGCGTCCTGATGGCACGGCATGCCTCGTAATCAGAGACCTTGGCCCGATCTACGAGCTGACCGACCGTATCGTAGAACTCCATCAGATTGAGGATCTCCTGCGTGACGGGATGAAGTCCTTCAAACTTGCTGGCCTGCCCCTCTACCACCAGGCGCACGTTGTCGGCAGGAAGCTGGGCACGCAAATTCAGCAACTCGTCGGCCTGTCTTGCACCCTCGAGCAATAACATGTCCGTTGAACGGCGAATGTTCAAATCGCCGGTCACCTGCTCGGGAATGAACGCGAACGTTCCCTTGTCCCACTGCAACATTCTGAACAGAGCTTTTTCGCCACTGTGGCGACCAGCGCTCGCATGCACCACTCCACCATCGTGAACGTAGATGGATCCGCTCAACTCGTCGGAATGCAACTCCAGCAGCCCTGTCTTCTTGCTCAGATTGAAAATCTGAAGTAGGTCCACGAGCGAAATTTGTCCCAGACCGCCTTCGATCTCCTTTCCCTCTTCCGTGACCTGCCTCGCAGTGG
>JALVPF010000087.1:17381-19199 GCA_027031935.1 Myxococcales bacterium
AATGCTGCCCACCAGCGCCAGCACTTCATCAGCGTTGAAGGGTTTGCTAATCACCGCCTCTCGAAAACCCCACAAGGCTGCATCATCGAAGTCCTGACCTTTCATTATTATGACGGGAATATGCTCCGTCCTGGGATTTGAACGGATAATCTGAATGAACTTCTTGGGCTGGATCAAGGGGCACTCATCATCGAACAACACCAGGTCAGGATGAACCAGGATCGCCTTCTCCAAAGCGCGGCTACCATCCCGCGCAGCCCTCACGTCATAACCCCTGTCGTGGAAGGCATTACCCAGCTCCTTGAGCACCTCCCTGTCAGGGTCTGCGATGAGGATGAGTTTGCGTTCCATGAATAATACTCCCAGGCATCAATACTGCCGCTGGAAATTATAATAATCCTGCAACTTGGCGATAAGGCTTTCCACCAGGTAGCGATCGTTGCTGTGAAAGCCAAAAAAGCTGGATTCATCCGCCTTTTGAGCCATCAGAGCATATGAGAGCCTTTCGCCCAAAACCAGCAAGAGGCGATGGTGATGGATGAGTCCGTTGCCGTCATCCACCATCAAGCGAGTAACGCTGGAAAACTGGTTGGTCCTTGAGTCCGAGTCCCGGGAGTTGACCAAAAAGGCCCTCACCTTGGAGGCACCTTCCAGCACCTTTTCTATAGGGCGAGGCTCGTCCCCCATAGCTCCACCGACAGCATAAACTATGGCCCTGCGTTCGGGGGCATCTACGGTTTGCCTGCAGATTTCTTCCTCGATGGCATCGATCATGGCCTTAGAAAAAATTCCATGAGCGGAGCCTGACTGGTTGTCCTCGGCAATCCTGAAAGTCTCCGATGCCATCTCCAGCACCCCGAGATGATCATTGGGCCTTCCCACCAAGATCCTTATTGCTTCCCAGAGATCGTTATGCTCGAGCCTCAACCTGCGCACGAGACTATTTCGAACCTGAGACATTTCCTCGCGGCAAGAAGCGAGAAGTTGGTCAAAGTCTCTTCCATCCATGGGGAAAGTTGCAGCGCCCATGCTGATGCTCACCGGGTAGTCGCGACTCATTTCAGAGATGAAGGAATCGGCCATGAAAGCAGCCCTGCTTCGCCTGACGAACATCCTTGCACCCAAGGCGTCAGTCTCGGGCAAAAGCAGGTAATACTCATGATCGGAGACCCTGGCGAGAATATCCGAATCCCTGACCACCCTGGAGATGCTCTCGGAGAGCTTCTTCGCCATCTTGGTACAGACTTCGGTTTTGAAATGTTCCCTAAGAAACTCGAACCTGTCTATGAGCACAGTTACCAGAGAAAAGTCCCTGCCATAACGACGGGCCTTGAAGATTTCCTTTCCTGCATAGTCAATGAAATACGTCAGATTGTATGCGGTTGACTCCTGGTCCCTCAGACCCAGCCGTTCCAGGGCCTGAAAGCGCCTGGCGTTTTTCAAGGCTATGCCCGAAAACTGGGCCATGGTGCGCGCTATGTTCAGATCCCTGTCTGAAAAGTCCTGGCGAAGTTTATCCTGCAACATGAGCAGGCCTATGGGAATGCCGTCGACACTCAAGGGCACAAACAATGCCTGCTTTGAATCTTGCTCAAGGCCACCGAGCATGGCTTCTGGTCCAGCAAAAAAAGGCCTCCCGGCCTTCATGGAATCCAGAAAATACCCTGTGCCTATATGCAGGGAAGCTGGAAAGTCCTCGATGTTCACCAGGCCCCTGTAACCGGTCAGGTTCATGCGCTCGGAACCGTCCGGCTCGGGTCTGTCCTCCGGCGAGCTGAGCCACAGCATCCCGCCCTGAGCACCGGTTGCCTGCAACAT
>JALVPF010000088.1:0-4453 GCA_027031935.1 Myxococcales bacterium
TATCGCCGGGACCCAGGCCTATGTGCTCAGGGTAATCGGCGCAGGTATCATGCACGCCTTGTTGTTTTTTGGCTTCGTGGTGCTGTTCATCGGAACCATTATCGTCATGGGAGAGGCAGACCTTGGCATCCCCGTGCTGTCGACTCCATCCTATTTTTACTGGGTTTATACCGTTTGCCTGAACGTGTTTGGCTTGGTGGCCATCGTTGGCGTTCTACTGCTGGCTTTCAGACGGTACGTGCTGCGTCCTGCCGAACTGGACAACAAGCTCGACGACCACCTGAGTCTGTTGTTGCTCATCTTGATCCTGGTCACAGGCCATGTGCTTCAGGCCCTGCGCCTGGCAGTAGATCAACCTTGGTGGGCTGAGTATTCCTTCGTGTCATACGGCCTTGCCCAGATGTTCTGGGATGCATCGAAAGAGACACTCAGGTCCATTCATTCAGGTGTGTGGTTGTTTCACTTTTTCCTGGTTTTGACCTGGCTGGCCTATCTGCCTTATTCCAAGTTCTGGCATATCTTCACAGGATTTTTGGCCCTTACCTTCCGTTCTTCCAGGCATAGAGGCGCTATCGCCAAGGACCCGGCAGTGGCAGCCATGCTCAACGAGGAGGAGATAGACGACGATATTTCTTTCGGCGTGAGCAAGCTAGAGGAGCTTACCTGGAAGAGTCTCCTGGACACGGATGCATGTATCAGGTGTGGTCGCTGCCAGGAAAACTGCCCTGCAAACCTTACGCAGAAACAACTCAACCCCAAGCAACTCGTCCAGAGTGTCAAGGCGCATATGGAGGAGGTTTACAAACTGCGGGGCAAGACGAAGGAAGGCGAAGAGGATGACGGCCGAAAGGCTTTGCAGGGTGAGGTAATTGCTCCGGAGGTGTTGTGGTCGTGCACCACCTGCCGTGCATGTGAGGAAAATTGCCCCATGGGTATAGAGCATCTCGACTACATCATCCCCATGAGACAGTACCTGACCCAGATGGAGAGCTCCTTTCCCCAGGAAGTCACCAGCGTATTCAAGGGAATGGAAAACAACAACAATCCATGGCAAATCGCCTCGAACAAGAGGTTCGACTGGGCAGAAGAGTTTGATCTCAAAACCCTGGCGGACGATGCGGAGCACGAGGTTCTGTTCTTTGTGGGCTGCGCAGGAGCGTTTGATGACAGGGCCATAAAGGTGACCAAGTCCTTTGTCAAGATCATGCAAACGGCTGGTGTAAAATTTGGCCTGTTGGGTACGGAGGAAGGATGTTGTGGGGAGACAGCGCGCAGAATTGGAAACGAGTACCTGGCACAGGCCATGATGATGCAGAACGCAGAGACCTTCAAATCTTACAAAGTGAAAAAGATTGTCACCACCTGTCCTCACTGTTTCAATACCCTTAAAAACGAGTACCCCCAGTTTGGTGCGGATCTTCAGGTGCAGCACCATACCGAGTTCATATCAGAGCTTGTTCGGGACGGTCGACTGAAGCTGAAGTCGGGCGATACGCTCGGAGATGTAACCTGGCATGATTCCTGTTATCTCGGTCGATACAACAAGGTCTATGATGCGCCGCGGGATGTGCTCACGGCGGTGCCTGGTGTGCATCTGACCGAGGCCAAACGTCATGGTCGCACTGCATTTTGTTGTGGTGCCGGCGGTGGACGAATGTGGATGGAGGAGACCGAGGGCAAGCGCATCAACATAGAGCGAACAGAACAGCTTCTTGATACAGGCTCCAAGACTTTTGCTTCAGGCTGTCCTTATTGCCTTACCATGCTATCTGATGGGATCAAGGACAAGGACCTGGTGGACACTCACAAGATATTGGATATAGCAGAGATCGTTGCCAAACATCTCGATACCCCTTAGGCAATCTCAGTGTCCAACCCTCTGATTTCCCACCTCGTTTGCCATCTTTGTGGCTATGCTGCAAAATTTTTTCGGTAAGGTGAAGCCTCGACGTGGGAAATCCTCGACTGCGGACGATTCCTTGCATTTGCGTATCCTCACAAGCGATCTGGAAAATCAGATACCAGGGGGTGGGGGTCGTCATGACGCCTGCCGCGGGCCTACGAAGATGCTGCAACTTCATAAATTTTCGAGGAAGATTCGCTTGCGCCTTGTTCAATAACACCACTAGGTATCATGCCTGGCAGGATCTGTCAGAGGACTACTGCCTGATATAACTCGATGTGCGGTTGCGCCCCGAGTGTTTGGATTTGTACAGGTACTCGTCGGCGTCTGCCATCATTTCTTTTGGATCGCGATAGTTTGCACGGTTCAGAGTTGCGATTCCCAAGGACACGGTGACCGGAATGCGCTTGCCTTCCCACATGAACTTGGTGGTCTCTATGGCCCTCCGAATACGCTCTGCAGCAACATATGCCCTTGATTCGCTCTGGTTACGGAGTATGACGGCAAACTCTTCACCCCCGTACCGACAAAGCATATCCTCTTCCCTGAGAGTCTTTTTTGCCATCTCGGTCATCTTGCGAAGAACCATGTCTCCTGCCGGGTGTCCAAAGGTGTCGTTGACCCGCTTGAAGTGGTCGAGATCCATGAGGATAAGGCTCATGGGTTCGTTGTGCCTGATGGAATAGGCAAACTCTTCGCGGAGCTTGTTCTTGAAGTGACGTTTGTTGAAGGCACCCGTCAAACCATCTCTGATGGCCTGTTCATATTGATTTTGATGGAAAGCTTCCTCGATGCTGTCCTGAAAAGAGAACTTGAGAATAGTGGTTGATCCAACCTGAATTTTGTCACCATCTCTCAGGATATGTCTGTTGATTCTGGTGCCGTTGAAGTAGGTCCCGTTGGTGGAGTTGAGATCGGTAATGATGGCGTTTCCGTAATCGTCCCTGTCGATCCTGGCATGGTTTCTCGAGATGCCTTCTTCGGGCAGACAGATCTTGCAATCCTTGGATCTGCCGATAACCATTGGCTCATCTTCGATCCTGAACATTTTTCCAGCCGAAGATCCCGAGATGACGATAAGAGAAGCCGACCTGTTTTCAAGGGACGAGGTAAGGTCCTTTATGCCTTGTATGACAGTCCTGTCAGAATCGTCTTCATCCAGGTCATCATCCAGCGTCAGGATTTTTTCCTCTTTAGTATCCACGACTCTCTCGCGTCAAGTTATGCGTACAAATAAAACAAGTACACGTGTATACTGAAATAATATCAGACCTGGATTAGGGATCAACCACAAAATTGTGCATCTGTTGTTGCCATGGGTCTTGGGTGGGGCTAAGGTTGGCTCGAGGAGGCAACTTGAACCAGGCAAGGTTGCTGGCAGAGGTCTTTTTTGCTCCCTACAGGGCTTTTGTGCGCATATTACAGAGACCAAAGAGTTCCCTCGCGGTTTTTGTGCTCGTGGTATGTTCATTGGCCGTACATATCTCCGTTCATTCCAGGATAGATATGGCCGCCCAGGTACGCCTTAGCGCTGCTGAGTTGAGTGCTCAGGAACCGGGCACCAAACTCAGCGACCATGATGTCAATGAAAAGGCACAGCGTGCCATGAATGCAAGACGTATAGGAGGTTATGTCCTTTGTGTATTTGGCGTGCCTGCGGCTGTTGCGGCTTTGGCCCTGTTGATTTGGTTGTTTTTCGGTGCCTGGTCAAGTCAGCTTGGGTTCAAGCGGTGTTATAGACTGGCTGCTCATGTGGCTTTGCCCTTTGGCCTGAGACAGCTACTGTCAATCATTGTGATCATGACCTATCCGTCCATTGATCCAACACACACCTGGGGACTGTTCAAAACCAACCTGGGGGCCTTGATGCCCAACTCTTCTCTTCCTGGCCTGTTCCTGTTGGACCCGTTCTGGATTTGGATGGGAGTTTTGGCCGGGCTGGCTGGCAGGGCCATGGGGCGGGGCAGGATTTGGAGTGTGATTGTTGCAATAATCCTCTGGTTCTTGTTGGCATTTTTGGGTCGGTCTTTTTAGAGAACAGGAGAGCTTGACCTATGTGGATGACAATTTTGTTTTTGCTTGGCCTGGCGCCAAATCAGGGGCTCCTGAGCCTCGATGATTGTATCAACATAGCTATAGAGAAGCATCCCGATCTGTCCATAGCTCGAAGTGATGTGGTTGCAGCCAAGCTGAATCTGGATGCTGCAAGGGCCGCCTATTTGCCAAACCTGAGTATACAATCAAGCGATTCGTATTATTTCGTTGGCAAGCGTCCATCCATATACGTGGATGGTTCAGAGGTGCCATATCCCCAGGATGCATATAACGATGATTTGCACAGTTTGGGGCTGTATATAAGGCAGCCTGTGTTTGATGGCCTGGCATATGTTTACAGACCCGAGCAGGCAAGGGCCAAGATAGACCAAGCCATGGCCCAGGAACAGGACTATCGAGAAGTCGTGGTGCTAGGTGTTGTGAATGCTTACTACAGCCTGCTGGGGAAGAGAAAATCTCTTGAGGTGCTGGAGCATGCCATGAAAGTGAGTATGG
>JALVPF010000088.1:4463-6831 GCA_027031935.1 Myxococcales bacterium
TGGCTCAACTCGAGCTTGCGACCGAGAGGCGGAAGCTGGGGGCGGCTTCCAGCGTTGATGTCTCAAAGGCCAAGCTGGCCGTTGGTGAAGACAGGATTTCAATCGAACGGCAGAAGATCTTGGTCAGCAAGGCGATGGTTGATCTCAGGCTGGCCATGGGAGTGGACCAGGACTTTGCACTGGACATACAGGATGGACCCTTCCTCGATTCTCCTGAAGATCTGGAACGGGACGTGGAAAAAGAGCATGTATTGCTGCGTCTCAACTACGCTGCCTTGGAAGTGGCGCGCAGGCAGATACAGATCGCCTCAGCCGGGTGGTGGCCAAGCGTAACTGCCGGGGTGTCCTATTCCAGGCAGGATCCGGAATTCTACAAGGTATATTCCAGATTCGATGAGCTGTTCAATCTGTCTTTCTGGATAAATTTTTCCTATCCCATATTCGAGGGTTTTACCACTCGAACGGCGGTCGAGAGTGCCGAGTTGCAGGCTGAACGTGTAAAAAAAGAAGGCGAGAAAACCAGGAAAAACCTGCAGGCCTCCATGGCTCGGACCAGGACCGAGGTCATGCGCCTGAGAGATATCCAGGATATAGAGAAGGACAATATTCAATCTGCGCAGCGTTCGTTGTTCCTTGCCCAGGAACAGTACAAGTTGGGTCGTGGTACTTCTCTGGAGGTGCGTGATGCGCAGCTGGCGGTAACTAGAGCGAAACTGAATTTTATCCAGACTCGCTATGACTTGCAAATTTCCCTTGCAGCCTATCATCGCTACAGGGGAGACCTCATGAAGATATACCTGCATGGAGACACACCATGAGTTGGAAAAAAGCTGTCGTTGGCTTGATCCTGATACTGGCATTGATCGCTGTTGTCTTGGCCAACATGGGCCCTAAGGAAAAAGTGAAAATACTGGTGGAAGTCGAGCCTGCCAGGATGGAACCCATCACCCAGGTGGTAACCGCATCAGGAAAAATCCTTGCCGAGCGATCGGTAAAGGTTACCGCAGATGTGGGTGGGTATATCCGCAAGTTGACGGTCAAGGAAGGGGACCATGTGGAGGCAGGTCAGTTGCTGGTGGAGATAGATCCGGAAATTTACCGGGCCAGGGTCATGGAAAGCAGGGCAGGGGAACAAACAGCCAGCGCAAACCTGTCTCTTGCCCAGGCGGATTTGTTGAGATCACAGAGCGAGGAAAAACGTGTCTCTGGTCTTTACAGGAAAGACCTGATTTCCAAGTCGGAGTTGGAGAGGGCGCAGGCGGACAGGGCAATTGCCGAGGCTCGTGTGGAGGCGGCAAAAGGGCAGTTGCTACAGGCACAGGCCTCCCTGGAAAAAGCTCTGAAGGATTTAGCCAAGTGTACCATAAATTCTCCTTTGTCCGGAACGGTCATATCATTGAACAAGGAGCAGGGAGAGAGAGCTTCTGGGGGAGACTTCAGGGAAGATATAATCATGACGGTGGCCAACCTTGAATCCATGGAGGTGGAAGTGGAGGTAGGGGAGCGTGATGTGGTGCTGGTCAAGAAGGGCGACAATGTGGACATCGAGGTGGATGCCCTGCCGAATCGCAGGATCCATGGCCATGTGAAGGAGGTCGCCAACTCCGGAACCACAAAGAACCTTGGAACTGAAGCTGAGGTCACGGATTTCCGGGTAGTGGTCCAGGTGGACAAGGCTCCTGCAGAGCTTAAACCGCAGATGTCGGCTACCGTGAAGATCAAGGTGGATCACCGTGACTCTGCTCTTACCGTTCCAATACAGAGTGTGACCCTTCGCAAGGAGTCCGAGTTGAGGAAAAAGAACGAACAGGACATGGGGGTTGGAGACAAGGGGGGAGATAATGGAGTGGTAAAAGATTCAAAACATGTTGCCGGACATGAGGATATAAAGGTCAAGGCACCGGGGAGTCCTGAAAGGAGAGAACCCGTGGAGGTTGTCTTTGTGGTCACAGATGGTGTCGCCAGAGCTCAAAGGGTCAAGACTGGTTTGTCATCTGACACCAGGATGGAGATCACACAAGGTCTGAAAGAGGGACAGAAGGTGGTTTCAGGACCATACAGGGCCCTGTCAAAGGATCTGCAAGACGGAGACGAGGTACGCGTGGAGTCAGGTGAAAGCAGAGCGAGGCATAGGAGGAAAAGGGAACATAGATGATCTTTTTTGTTTCGAGCTGGAATTTTTTGCATGTCCTGGTCCGTTCCGCAAATGCTCTTGGGAGTGGAGTGGGTGTTGCCTTGGGGTCTCTTTGGGGTAACAAGCTTCGTGCCACCATGACGACCATGGGAATTGTCATAGGTGTAATGACGGTCGTTGGAATTCTCGGTGTAATCAATGGTCTGGATTCGTCAGTTGCCGGTTTTTTGGACA
>JALVPF010000089.1 GCA_027031935.1 Myxococcales bacterium
GTGGAGTTGATTGTTTTTTCTGATTTTCAATGCCCTTTTTGCGCTCGCCATGCAGGTACCCTGAGGGAGCTCCTCGGCAGGTATGGAAGAAATGTCAGAATCGTCTTCAAAAACCTTCCCCTTTCTTTTCATAAAAACTCTATGATTGCGGCAGAGGCTGCCATGGCAGCAGGTGCCCAGGGCAAATTCTGGCAGATGCACGATCTTCTGTTCAAAAACAGAACCGACCTGGGGAGACAGGCCCTGGAAGACTATGCCGCCGAATTGGGACTTGATCTGCAACGGTTCAAAAAAGACATGGACATGCACACATTTGCCAATTCCATAAAACAGGACATGGAGATTGCAAAAGAATTCGGAATAAATGGAACTCCAACCACCTTCATAAACGGAAAGAAGCTGTCGGGTGCCAGGCCGTTGAAAGACTTTGCTGATGCCATTGAAAAGGCCTTGGGGCACTGAGGACTATTTCTTTCCCAACTTCAAGTGGGTCTTTACCTTCAACAGCTTCTCCCTGAACTCTGTATTGTCTGGGGCCAACTCCACCGCCATCTCCAGAAACTCTAGTGCCCCCCTTGGATTGTCGTCGGAAATCTGCGCCTGGCCTTTTCGAAACAACATCAGAGCGGCATCTTCCAGCAGACCAGGTGTCACCACATCCTGACGATAATTCTGACGCTGAATGGCGTCAGCGAGATACTCATGGGCCAATCTTGCCATCTCTATTCGCTTGTGACATAGAGATGCTGCCTGATCACCTTTATGGCGCAAGGGACTCCACCTGCCGTACTTCCTCTGCAAATCCTGCATGGCCTTGGCGTACATGTTCCTGTGTGCGCTCCAATGCACCCCTGCCTGAGTAAACTTGTCGGCCTTTTCCACCCGCGCAACTTCACGACGGAGTTCCTCCAGCTCATCCTTCTGCTTGCTGGACTCGGAGGCTGGTTTCACTATATCCACAAGACGCAGAGTCCTGAGGATCAAGGCTAGCCTGAAAAGCCTGTTGCGATACTTCTTCGGGAAGCTGCTCACCGTGGCCGGCACACTCTTTGAACCATCCAGGGCATCGACAAATTTCAGCCCTTGAGTATCCAGAGACAGGGAATCGACGAAATCACGGGCATCAGCCCTGACCCGCATGGCACGTTTTTTCAGCCCCCCCAACATGGTCTTGATGGTGTCCACAGGCAGGGTCTGCAGCGCACGATCCAGCCACGAGACCACAAAAGCACCCAGGACAAGCCCCTCATCCCAGACATCGCTCTGCTCAAATACGCGGAAAGGGACTTCACCTGCTGCCCTGATGGATTCCAGGGCATCGACAGCCTGTTGTCCCAGTGCCAGCATCAGTTGTTTTCTGGACAAGACCTTCTGCTCTGTAAGTAGCTCCACCACAGTTTTTGCAGGAGTCAGATTTTTTTCAATTTCATCAGCCTGCGTCTTGTCCACAAAAGCAGCCTTTACCAGCCGCCTGAGGAGATCCACCTCTGAATTCGGACCAGTGAAATCCACCAGTGACCCATCCGACTTGAACCTGAAAGACAGGGAGATCTGGTTATTGACCAGTTCCAGGCGAAGGGGACGCTTTGCCCGTACAACAGAGACTATCAATCCAAAAAGGGTGGTCTGAGGCTTTACATCAGGCTGGATGGCGAAAACTTCTACCGGCACAAACTCCGATTCGTCCTTGGTGGAATAAACCAGCCCACGACTAAGCGGCTTTTGCTGTATGTCTTCCTGCTCTTGCTCCTCTTGCGCTTCTTCTTCCTCATTCTCTGATTCTCTCAGGACCTCCACCAATGAACTCAAGCCATCCTTGGTCCCCTCATCCAGGTCAAGTCTCAACCCGACCAATCCCTGCCCTACAGACACGATGGTGGCACGAATGGGCATGTCCACACTGTCATCATCCTTGACGTGGATGAGAAAAAGCATCTGCTTTCCCTTTGGCCATGGCCGGGAAGATTCCGCGTAAAGGCTGCCTTCAACAAGATTTGCATCATGGTCAAATATGAAATCCTGTATGGTCTCGTACAGGATGGTCCCATCGTCCTTGAGTTTGGGGGTAGATACAGGTCCCTTTGCCGAACCGATTTGAGCAATTTCTGAACTCATGGCCTTGGCAAAGCGAAGAATGGCCTTGTGATTTGCCTCATCTTTCACAATCTCCAGACCCACGTTACCACCGC
>JALVPF010000090.1:0-1970 GCA_027031935.1 Myxococcales bacterium
GTTCCCATTCGATTTGCCGCCCTGGTCGGGATTCTACTCGCTCAGGTAGGAGAATTCTCTCTGGTTTTGCTGGAAAGCATTCAAACCGCTGCGACACTTCCAGCAACATTGCATAACTTTCTCATCAGCATCGTGATTTTCAGTATGATCCTCACCCCCTTCCTTGCCACTGCCCTTCCAGCCATCGAGCGGTGGATGCAGCGCTGGGTGCAACCAGATCTTGCACCTGCACCACTGGAGGATCAGGAGGAACAACCGCTGGAGCTACAAAACCACATCATCATCGTGGGATTCGGCATTGTAGGACGCGCGGTGGCGCAGGCGGCAATCACTGCAAAAAGTCCCTATCTGGTCATTGAGGCAAACTACACCACTGTCCAGCAGGAAAAGCAAAAAGGGGAGGTGAGTCATGAAAAAACTTTTTGCCATGCTAATGTCATCCGCTACGTTTTTTCTGCTCTGCCCAAATACCTTGGCCCAACAGTGTGAAAAGCCCAATATGATGATTCTCCAGGATCGCTCGGGTTCCATGGGTTCCACCTGCGACCCCCCAAACTCCAAGTGGGCTGATGCCACCTCGGCCATTGATTATATTACTTCCAACTATGGAGATGCCCTGAGATTTGGGCTGGATCTTTTTCCGTCCAATGATGCCTGTGGAACAGGACTGGTTTACGTGGACGTGGGAGATAATACGGCATCGTCCATCATGAGCAATCTCAACGCCCATCCCCCTTATGACGATTGTGTGGGTCTTACTCCCATGGCCGTATCATTGGCTGCCCTAAACCGGTACAGGCAGCTGAAGGATCCTGACCGGCGCAATTTCATAATGCTGGTAAGCGATGGAGACGACACATGTGCCGCAGATACATCCAATGATCCTGTGCAGGCGGCTGCTGATCTCTTTGCAGGAGGCATAAGGACATATGTCATTGGCTTCGGTTCTGGCGCAAATCCCACCGTGTTGACCAATGTCGCCATTGCTGGCCACACGGGGAATTATTTCCAGGCCGACAACCAGGCAGAGTTGGAACAGGCCATGGATCAGATCGTAAACGAGGCACTTGTGGAGGTCTGTGACGACCGGGACAATGACTGCGATCAGCAGACAGACGAAGACTGGCCTGAGAAGGGAGAGGTATGTACGGCACAGGTCGGCTCGTGCATGGGCACCGGCGTATGGATTTGCAACCAGGCTGGAGATGGCCTGGTATGCGATGCGCATGTGAGCACTTCCCCCGAGGTCTGTGACGGCCTGGATAATGACTGTGACGGGGAGACAGATGAGGATTTTCCAGACGCTGATTCGGATGGTTATACCATTTGCACGGACTGTGATGACAACAACAGCGCAATAAACCCTGGAGCGACTGAAGTCTGCAACCTGATGGATGATGATTGTGACGGCGCTACCGATGAATCAGATCCTCAATTGGGTGCGCAATGTGGCGCTACAGACGAAGGAACATGTGAATACGGGAGCCTGCTGTGTGTGGGGGGGACACTGGATTGTGTTGGTGAACAACAGGCCATAGACGAAATCAACTGTGATAATCTGGATAACGACTGTGATGGTCTGACAGACGAGGACCAGGGAGATGAGATTTGTGATGATGGCATAGACAACGACTGCGATGGAGCAACCGATATATGGGATGATGATTGCGGTTCCGGTTGCATTCCAGGACAGCAACAGTCCTGTGGAACCGATGTCGGAGATTGTGTTGCAGGTGTTGAGACATGCGATGCGGAAGGGCAGTGGGGACCGTGTGAGGGTGGTTATGCAGGAAGCGAAGAGGTCTGTGATGGCAGGGATAATGATTGTGACGGTGAGACGGACGAAGACGATGTATGTGGCGGAGGACATGACTGTGAACCAGGTCAGACCGAAGTCTGCGGAATAGATGAAGGCGCTTGCCGGGCAGGAGTCAGGACTTGCAATGCACAAGGTTATTGGTCCGACTGTG
>JALVPF010000090.1:1980-19183 GCA_027031935.1 Myxococcales bacterium
CTTCCTGAATGGTGTGATGGGGAGGATAACGACTGTGACGGTTTGACCGACGAGGGAGATCTCTGCGACGGATACGACGTTTGCCTTTGTGGAAATTGTGGCCCGAGGTGCAACGCAGGCGAGTGTCCGGCAGGAAACTATTTTTGCGTACAGGGTTGGTGTGTTGTGGATTCTTGCTGTGGCGTAAGGTGTGAAAATGGGCAGGAATGCGAGGACGGAGTTTGCGTAGACCGCTGCGAGGTGGATGATATTCAGTGTCCCGATGGAAAGGTCTGCAGGATGGGAATGTGCATTGAACCCGATTGTTATAGCCCTGGCCATGAATGTGCCGATGGCACCAGATGCATAGCAGGACAATGCGTGGCGGACCCTTGTTTCAATGTGGAGTGCCCATCAGACCAATACTGCAGAGATGGGCAATGTGTGGAACTTCAATGCCAGGATTGTGGGGCAGACGAACTGTGTGTCGATGGTCAATGCCAGCAGACAAACTGTACTGGCGTCTCGTGTCCCACTGGTCAGGAGTGCGTCGATGGACAGTGCGCGGCAGATCCTTGTAACGGGGTGTTCTGTTCGAAGGGAGAGATATGCTCCGATGGGATATGCCAACCAGATCCATGTGAGATTGTAGACTGCCCGGCCGACAGTCGTTGTAAAGATGGTTATTGCATTCCTGATGATAACACAGAGGCAGATGGATCGGACGGACTGGATGGATCTGCAGACGCCGGCGTGGATGCTGGTGATGACAGTTCCACGGGAGATGCAGGCATAGATGCTGGTGTGGATGACAAGGCTGCTGACTCTTCTGCCCCGTCGGAAAGTACTCAGGATACAGGTTCTGGCGGATGTGGTTGCGAGACTGAAGGGTCTGCTTCAAGAACCGGAACTTTGCTCTACTTGCTGGGATTGCTGGTCGTTTTTGGGAAAAAGAGGTATTTTGTCTAGGAACCCAACCTGGCCAGGATGTCTATGAATCCCTTTGGGCTGTAAAACAGATAATCACAATCTCCAAAGGAAACGATATTTCCATCACGGATGAAAACCGGCTCTCCCGTCTCCACCCTCTGGCCGTTGAGAAATGTTCCGTTGGTGGACCCGGCATCACCAAGTTTATAGACCCCGGATTCGTCCTTTAGTAAAAAAGCGTGTCTCTTGGACACGGTAGAATGATCAATGCTCAGGTCCCTGTCTTCACTTCTGCCGACCAAAAGCTTGGTGGGTATTTTGCCTTTTCCGGACCTTTGAGGTGCCAATACCATGAATTCCCTGAGGGACTTTCCCGATCCAGCCAGGTTTGCGCTTTCCCCACGATCGG
Source organism: Myxococcales bacterium (assembly GCA_027031935.1). GTDB lineage: Bacteria > Myxococcota > B64-G9 > B64-G9 > B64-G9 > JALVPF01. The sequence continues at coordinate 3,299 of JALVPF010000090.1, forward strand.
CCATTCTTGTGTGGTATGACCTGAAACCTCCATGGCCATGTTTGTCAGGATAGAGGAGAAATGGATGGTCAAATTTTTCAAGAAATGCTGACTCTCCCAGTTCCATGAAAGCCTCCACGTATTCCCTGACCGTACTCATTTTTCCATACCTCCTGAATCAATTGGATTCTAATGAAACTTACCGTAAGCACTCGTCGGTATCAACCGCAAATGTAAATAGTCCCAAATTTCCTATACTTTGAAATCCGTGTGAGTCATATTGATTTGTTTTTTGTCACATGTAAAATCCCAAATGTGGAATTCCAGTTCAGGGAGGTCGAGTAATGTTGAGTTACAAGGTTGTGGAAACAAGTACTGTTACCGATGACGAGTTGGAGAGAATAATAAACCAGTGGGTCATGGCTGGATGGAATTTCGAGGGAATGCAGTTTGCCATGCGTGATGCTTCCAAGAGACCATCCATGGCTTTTGTCCTCTTTACACAGAACGTAAAAGAGAAAGAGGAGCCCTGATATGATACTTCACGTTGCAAACCTTGGAAATCCTGTCTTGAGACAAATAGCCACTGTCGTCAAACCTGAGACAATCATGGAACCTATTTTTCAGGCATTCCTGGATAATTTGATGGAAAGCATGGATTTCCATGACGGTGTTGGACTTGCCGCGCCACAGGTCTTCCTTTCTACAAGGGTAATCGCGGTCAGAATCCCCGCTGACATGGATGATACGGGCAAAGGAATGAGTCCCACGGTCTACATCAATCCCGAACTGACCATTGAGAGTGAAGACCTGGTGGATGGTTGGGAAGGATGTCTTTCCCTCAAAGACCTTCGCGGAATAGTCCCCAGGCACAAGAGAATAAGGCTAAGGGCCTTAGACAGGAACGCCAAACCCATAGACCTCTCCTTGGAGGGATTTGCGGCAAGGGTATTTCAGCATGAGGTGGATCACCTGGATGGAATAGTTTTTACCGACAGGATGACTGACATGAAGTCTTTGATGTTCTTGGACGAGATGGACAGGTATGGGCCCCCGGGTTCGGATTAGTGAATTGGAAAAAAACCATAAAAAAGTATTGTCGCTTCGACACAGGTTGAAAAAAGATCCTGCCTTGGCTCAGCGCATTCGAATGCGTGGTGTGTTGTTGCGTTCCCTCAGAGAGCAATTCCACAGGGATGGTTTTCTAGAGGTTGATACTCCTAGCCTGTGTGTTGCTGGAGATCCATCATTGCATCTGGAAAGCTTCTCCAGCCAGCTAGACTGGAGAGGAGAGAAGACAACCCTTTGGATGCCTACCTCTCCGGAACAGCACATGAAGAGGCTGGTGGCATCCGGTTTCGGGAACATCTTTCAGATCTGCAAATTCTACAGAAACGGTGAGTTGGGTGTGCATCACCAGCCGGAGTTTACCGGCTTGGAATGGTATGAGATTGGGGCTCGTGTGGAAGACACCATGAGCAGGACCGAGAAGCTCATCAGACAAGCTGCAAGAGATCTTCTGGACGATGAATTTGAAATACTTAATCAAGAGACTATGACGGAACTTGAAAAACCTTTCAGGCGTGTGTCCATGAAAGAGGCCATGTGGGAGTTCGCACGAGTAGACGTTCCCGATGACTGGGACATGGAGATCCTGCGAAAAAACATCGAAAAAGCAGGAATACACACTTCAGGGGACGATAGTTTCGAAGATTTGGTAAACCGGGTCGTGGTCCATCGTCTGGAGCCGACTTTCCTGAAATTGGGTTCTCCTGTTTTTCTGACAGATTTTCCCGCACCCATGGCTGCCATGGCTCGTGTCAACACAGCCGATCACACGGCAGAGAGATTCGAACTTTATGCAGGGGGCCTGGAGTTATGCAACGGCTATGGGGAGTTGACTGATCCTAGGGAACAACGAGCGCGTTTTGAAAAACAGATAGATGAAAGACGCTCTATGTCGAAAACTGTCCCTCCAGTGGATGAGGCATTTTTATCCGCCCTTGAACATGGAATGCCTGATTGTAGTGGAAATGCATTGGGTGTAGATCGTCTCCTGATGCTCCTTACCGGAGCAAGGACAATACAGGACGTCACTGCCTTTCCCATAGAAGACGAACTTGGCTGGGGCGAAGAAAGTTATTGATCGTTGACGATAGGTTTTAGCTCCACGGAGAAGGTGCCATCGATCTGGTTGCCCTGGGCGTTTCCAAAGTGGCCGAAAACAATTCGTCCACCAGTGACTTCAGCTTTGGGAGTCTCGCCTACCACATAACCATCTGAATTGAGTTCTGCAAACTTGAACACACCTGTTGCGATGCCTCCTACCCCAAACTTTAGATCTGTATCGGTTGGAGAATCATTGGGAACCTTTACCACGAGGCGAAACACTAACTCGTTGGTCACGATTCCGTCGAAAACCAAAATGGCCATAGGGTCATCTTCCGGATCGAATTTGGCCTTGCATCCGGGGTATTCCATGAAAATGGATTTGCCGTTGAACATTCCGGTTACCGTACTCTCACCATATGACGACACGTTCATCTCGCAGGAAAATGAACCTGCGAGTTTATTGTCCTTTGGATCCGGTCCTGGTTTGTACTCGCAATAGCCGTTTTCCTGGCAAGTCTCAGGCGAATCACAGTCAGCGTCGGTCAAACATGGTCTGGGGCCTGTATTCCCATCGTCCATACCTGCATCAGTGTTCGTGTTGGACTCACTTCCACATGCAACGAGGACAAAAGCCAGGATGAATTGTAGTGCTGGAAGTATCCTGAAAAGATTGTTTCTCATATGTTGGCTCCTTGTAAATAAAAGGGCGATATTTCAATGCTAGCATAGGTTCGTAAATAATTGTGCGTCAATGAATCAAAATCGCAACCTCAGTTCGGCCCTGGCTCCTGCAAATGGAGGGAGCATCCTGCAGACACCATTGACGCACAGTACTCCGCCACGCATCTGTCCTCCTGTCAGGCGAAGCTGGTAGTCCCCCCATAGATCCAGCGTGATGGTGCCGGCAAGAAAGAGCTGCCTTTCAGGAGGGTTTTCCTCTCCTGGCGAATAGAACACGCTGAAATCATATTGGTCTTTTCCTCTGGATGGGAAAGTATCCCAACCCATGACAATACTCGCTGCCAACCATGGAGACCACGAATACCCCACGATCCATTCTCCCTTGGTAAAGTTCAAGGGATATCCGGAGAGAGCCTCCCTGATAAACCAACTGGTTCCGTGAATATCGATGGAGTGTCTCTCCGACAGGGGAAGTTTGACCACAAGATCCGAGTACAAGAGGTGGTATGAGTTTGAATTGGCGTACTGGGGAACTTCCTCTCTCAGTCCAATGGTCAACTTTGCACGGCCGGTGTTCCAGAAGTCCTGTTCGACGCCGGCATTCACATTGTAAATCCAGCGTTGGCCAGCATCATTGAGATCCCACGCCCAGAAGCCGGAATAGGATGCGAACAACAAGGTGTCAGCGCCACCAGGTCGATAGTCCACCTGTAACCTGCCTCCTGAAATGTCCCAGTTGTTGGAAATTTCCATGGTTTGAGGTTCCAGGGTTGGGGGTAGAAGATAGTCGATCCTCTGGGACTTGTACTTGCCCCCTTGCTCCCAGGTCACAGTGTAAGCGTAGAAATCCCTGAGAGACTTGCCCTCAGCGGTCAGTGTCCAGTTGCCCAGGTACAGTATGGCGCTACCATAAGCACCCCATCCGTTTTGCAGGTCGAAGGTCTGGTTTTCCGTGGGACGATTTTGGCGACCGAGCCAGTTGGCCTCAAAGTAGACGTCTAGCATATTTGCAATTGCTGTTGATTCTATGCTTGCACCAACAATGGTTGTGTATGCTGGGATAAGCTTGGGCTGTTTCGCCATGTCGTTCAGCGCAAAAGGGTCGAACAGGATGGCAACCGCATGGGCCCCCATCCAAAGCCCATCCTTGGCGGAAAAGCGTGCGGCAGCTGCGCTTATCCAGTCATAGGGGTCCGGAAAGGTCTTTTCATAAAGGTCCAGGTTAGATGGATTGGTCAAGCCTGACAATGCTTTGAGCTGTATCCAGTCGTGGTTCCACGCTATCTGTCCCCCCAGGAGGGTGTTGTCTTCCCCAAGCTGATCTGTCTTTCGAATATTTAGAGCAAGACCTCTTCCTATGGTCACGTAAAAATCTCCGAGGGTGATCTTGAGATTTCGTCCATTATATTTCGCGGTCAATTTCTCCGGCGCGTATCTGTCTATGTAATAGGAGTTGTACTGATTACGGTTGGGGGCCGGAGGATTGAAGAAGGTGTTTGTGTCAAAACGACCGGAAAACGAAAACCTCTCTGCGTTGAATTTCAGACTGAGGCGATTCTTCAGATCAAAGTACCTGTCATCATCGCCAAATCCGTTGAAGTTGTCATCATGGTACTCAAAGAAGGAGTTTAGAGATATCTGGAAGGAGGCAGGGACTTCGAACCAGGGTAATTCGAACTCGAAGGCATAACAAAAAATACCTTGAAGCATAAGCGCGATAAAAACAAAAGATGGGATGGGACGAGTCATGTGAAAATCATGTTCAGAGATAATCATTTATTGACAAGTTCTTGTATTTCTTGCTCAATTTGTTTTTCATCCCCTGAGCGATAGCCTTGGTGACGTGAGACTATTTTCCCCTTGCCGTCCATCAACATGGAAAAAGGGAGTTCCATGGACGGGTTGAACCTGTCGGTAACTTCACCAGATTGGTCCAGGAGGACAGGGAAGTCATAGCGGTAGCGCCGGATCAATCGTTTGACATCGCTTTGTGTATCGGCGCCATCAGCACAGATGGTCAAAAGTTCAAACCCCCTGTCCCTGTATTTTTTCCAGAGCTTTTGCAGTTGAGGAAGTTCCATCTGACAAGGCTCACACCATGTCGCCCAAAAGGAGACCATGAGCACCTTGCCTGAAAAATCTGAAAGACGGACACGTTTGCCATCTGTGCTAATCAGGGAAAAATCACCCTCGGCACTGGATACCTTGGGCGACGAGGAATCTTCCTTGATTAGGTTGTCGTTCTTTCCACCTGTCGAGGCACAGCCGAAAATGGAAGCAAGGGCCAGCAGGCCCACCAAGGAGGAGAACTTAATAAATGTCCAAAAATTGCTATTCATTGAGGAGACCTTCGATATTTCCTTCCAGTGCCTTTGAGTCAGGTATCAGCCCGGTAATCTTGTAACGTACACTCATCTCCCTATCAAGGAGCATGTTCAGGGGGACCCCGTCGAAGTACCTTCCAGTCGCAGCACCATTTGGATCTATCGCCAGAGGGAAGCTGAATCCATATTTCTTTCTATATTCACAGGCGTAGTCCAGAAGTTTCTGCCTGTTTGTGCTTCCAGAGGGATCTTCGGTCAAAAGAAGAATCACGTTCAGTCCGCGATCATAAAAAGATGAGAGATCGTTTTCCATTGTAGTAGCCTGTTGTTTGCATATTGAACACCAACCGGCGTGGACAGTAATGAGGATAGCCTTGGAACCCAGGAATTCATCAAGAGTCCATGTTCGACCGCTACCAGTGGAACCCTGACACGAAACTCTCTCCACCTCGAAATTTTCAACCGTGTCACCATACTCGGTCCCGTACGGAGGGGGAGGATACTTGGGAGGAAGATCTCCCCCGGTTCCCGAATCTTTTGGTCCAGCATCAGGTATTTCCGTTTCGAACGCGCATCCTGTGGCCAAAAAAGCAAACAATAGCCAGGCGATAGAAAAAGTATACTTTGAGTTCATGGATCCTCCAGTTTTGACGACCCAATATTGTCTCTAAAATTCAATCTCGTCAAGGATGATGGAAAAATCTCATGCCACCAAGCAGAGCGATTAGAAGTTTCTTTGCTTGTTGAGCACGAAGAGCATCATAGAAAAGAGGAATAATCCCGGAAGGGATCCGGAAGAAGAGTTGTGCGAACATCCGCACCCGGAAGCATCTTCCTCACAGACACCCTCTTGACAGGTTCCAGCTTCGCAGGCAGTTCCGTCTTCAACTCTTGGCGTGGAGCATTCTCCTGTGGAAGGATCACAGGTGCCAACGAGGTGACATTCATCCATGGCCTGACATTGTACTGGCTCACCACTGGAGCAGGTTCCATTGGTGCAGGTATCATTTTTAGTGCACAGGTCCCCGTCCTCACAGGCTGTGCCGTCATCTGCTTCGGGATTGGAACACTGACCACTAGCAGGGTCACAGGTGCCAGCCACATGACACTGGTCTTGGGCTTCACATACCACAGGGTCTGAGCCTGTGCAGGTTCCTGAAACACATGTGTCTGTCTGTGTACATTGATCTTCGTCATCACAGGCTGTACCGTCATCTGCCTGCGGATTGGAACACTCTCCTGTGGCAGGGTCACAGGTGCCGGCCACGTGGCATTGGTCTTGTGCCTCACAAACAACCGGATCCGTCCCCTCGCATGTGCCTGACCTGCAAACATCGTTTTGAGTACAGGCATCTCCATCGTCGCACGAAAGGTCAGTGCCCTGTGCGCCGGATTGACACTCTCCATTCATGCATACTCCATCCGTACCGCAAAGAGAGCAGTCGGCCATAATCTCATGAGTACATCCGTCAGGTTCCGAACAGGTGTCCACAGTACAGGGATTTCCATCATCGCAGTCCGTGGGCTCGTGCTTGCATGTGGTACCATCCAAGGTGTCATCAGTACATGCCAGGCCATCGTCACACCCACCCCATATCACCACTGTAATCTCATCGGAGCTTGAATACTCGGAATCTGATACAGTGAGTTCAAAGGTGAAATCCACGTAACCTTCGACGTCAGGAGCAGTGAAGGTCGAGATTGCCGCGTTTTCATCCGACAATACAACCGCTGGACCGCTGATCTGCGTCCAGGTATACTCCAGCGTATCTCCGTCAGGGTCTGTCGAGGCGCTGCCATCGAGGGTGACAAGTGTTCCTTCATCCTGGTGTTGATCTGCACCGGCATTTGCCACTGGAGCATGGTTGACAGGAGTTACAGTTATATTGACCTCATCGGGATCCGAATCCAGTTGCCAGTCGTGAACAACCAGGCTGAAAGTGAGGACGGTATTTTCCGAGACATCCGGTGGTGTAAAAGTAGGCGATTCGGACGCTGGATCAGAGAGGGCAACAGAAGGTCCTGCGGTCTGGGACCAGGTAAAGCTTATGGGGTTTCCATCAGGATCATAGCTGCCACTTCCATCCAGGGTGACAGTATCATCCTCTGTCACCGTCTGGTCTGCGCCTGAATTTGCGACGGGGGGCTCGTTGCTACCGCTGCAAGAGTTTGCCTGACATACAACTGTCTCTGCGTCCAGAACGAAGTCATCTATCCACCAACCGGTCTTGCCAACACTGCTGTCGCATGCCAGGTGGAACCTTATGATGACGGCACCTGGGCCAAAGCTGGAGAGGTCCACCATGACCTCTTGCCAGTTTCTAGTACCGGTCCAAACATCCTGGCCTGAGAAGGGACTCGAAGACCAGTCGCTCACGGTTCCGTTATATCCCGATTGGGTGATGTAGTTACCAAGATTCGAAAAAGTGTTACCACCATCGGTGGAAATCTCCAGAATTCCACCATCGTAATTGTTCTCGAAATCGAATTTTTGCCAGAAGGAGAGGGTGGCCGTGTCTCCAATGGTGATCTCAGGAGTCACCAAGACCGCATCCTTGGAAGAATCCGTGTCAGAGGCAAACCAACTGTGGGAAGGAGAATGAGACTCATTTGCAACATAACCCCAATCGTCTGTCCCTTGTGATGCCGAATGAGACCAGCCGTTGGGTTCGGTTCCTTCCATGTCGTCGCTGTAGGAACCCGATGCGATGTCTGCATTCAAGGTCTCTGTAAAAGATGAGACATCAGCAGTGGGCGATTCATTGGCCGTGGCAGAGACCTGGAACTGAACATTTTCAGCGGGGCATCCCAGCGAGGCCTGAGGGGTCACAACAAAAGAAGCCACAGCCTGAGCGCCTGACTGTATGGACGCAATGGATGCAGGACCATCTACAACACAGCCGGTGGCAGAAAGGCTTACCAATACACCTGTTGCATCTCCTGTACCCTGGTTATCTATGGTAAGCTCGAAGATGCTGGGTTCACCGGTGTCTGCGATACCATCATTGTCGCAACCACCGTTTGAATCGTCTACTGTGTGGGAGACATACAGCAGGTTCGGTTTCTCTATGGACACTGTAAACCTTGTGGTTCCAGTGTACCCATCCTGTGTGGACCAGTCCAGTTGGAATCCTGCCACAGATGCATCCACGGCATCTGCATGAATGTCGAACTCGAGATGGGTCGTGGATCTCGATTCAGCCTCAGGTGCAGTGTCAGGAAAGCTCACCTGATCATTTGTCAATGTTACGTCCGAACTGCTGGTGGTAACTGTCCCTGTGATTCCTTGTGCCGGATCACTGCCAACATTCTTCACTGTGATGGGCATAACTATGTGTTTGCCAGGGTTGGGTGTAGTGGGTGTGGAACCGTCTGTTGTAACCTCATGGGAGGTGTGAACGAGGTAAGGACCATTTGCAGCTATGACCTGAATGGTTCCTTCGTGCCGTCTCATGTTGTGGCCAGTGATGGTAACGTTCAGGTCTCCAACCGTGTTCGGTGCTGGGTCCAGGATCAATGAGACCTGTCCTGAAGCATCCGTATACCCGACCTGTTGGACGGAAAGACCTCTCGCGCTTACCAACGCACCCTCTACCGCGCCTGAGGAATTGGATACGCTGAAGTCGATCTGCGATACTCCGAGAGGAATGGTGGTGGGATAGGTCGCCATAGCATCATATGGAGCATCCGTATACAGGTCCAGGGTTCCATCACCAAGAATGTTGTACATCTCAAAGTAGTATTCCATGTGATCGTTGGCACCATAATGTGCGAGGGTCTCGAGTTTGGCGTTGCGGGTTATATTGGAAAACCTGGTGATGTTGTTCTGGAATACTCCATCCCAAAGATTTTTCTCGAGTATGTCGTCTTCATCCCAGTATGAGCTGTTGGAAGCTCCCCAAAAGATGATGGCACCGTAGGTGTAGCCGAGCCACATCTCACCCCAGCAATCGCCACTACTATAGGCGAAGGAACCGGTTAGACATGCGTTGGAGATGACGAAAGGGGATGCATCCACGGACTGCACTCCGCTGAGATCCGATTGCCCGAAGCTGGGATCGGCCCAGGTGTTTTCACCACCATGACCAGAAAAATTGACGACCAGGCGTCCATCGCTCAAAGCCGTCTGTATGGTAGAGACACCGCTTCCACCTTGTGCACAATATAGCTGATCTCCTCCCATCTGAGGATCGTTGGGGTAGGTCCCGGTGTAACCAAGAGGGCTCGTATAATTGGAGATGACGTAGTTATGGGTGCCTTCAGTAATGTCGTTGTTGTCACAAGAGGCTATAAAGGAAAATTTGGTCATCCAGTCAGTGTCATTGGGAAAGTCAGCGTATATGTAATTGTCGGCCCTCGATACATAGGTGGAAAGCTCAGTGAGATCGTTTACACTGATTCTGGAGACGAAAAGGTCCGGAGCCAGAAGGTCTGATGCATAAGTTCCCGGGTCTATGGACGCGTAATACAGGTCTGTGACCTGGCTGGTGCCTCCGCCGTTTCCGGTGTGTACGGGCACGTCGTCCGTGTCCCCTACGATTAGCACATGACTCAAGGCTGGTTCTGCCCAGGACTGATACTGGGAGATGACATAGCTTCTTACGTCATTAGCCGAACTGCCCACGGTGGACATGGGAACCATGGAAACGAAGTGTCCCTCTGCACGGCGGGCATCCAGGTAGTTGAGCAAACCGGCATCATCCACATAGCTGTCGCCTGCGATCACGAGAATTCCCTCCGCATACTTCGCAGTGGAAATGCCCTTGGTATCCTGGTGTTGATAGTTGATCACATTTGCGGCAAACCACCTGTCAAAAGTGGGGGAGTAGCGTTTTTCAGATATGGTCTCAGCCTTGTTGCCTGGGTTGAAGGTCAGATGCACGATGGCCTCATGGATATAACTGATTTTGGAGACATAGGGATTGTAAGACACAGGGTAAACTTCCACCATGGCCAGCCAGTGCCCTCTCATGACGAAAGGACCTGAAATGCTTACATTGTTTTTGGGGTATGAAGAGTCCCTTGAGTACAAGTCTTCGTCCATCTTAAAAGGCGTACGCTCAAAAGCCCCAGGAGTTTTTTCAACAGGCAACTGAACGGGGAGAATCAAGTGTTGTGCGCCCAACTCTCTAAGTTCGCTCCTGCTCTCCCTGACTTTACTCAATGTTGCAGAAACAGTGGCTCCTGCCGGGATCTCGACAAATTTTCTTATTACAGGAAGCCGGGGTTTTCCCAGTTCATTGGTCCACCCGCAGCCGTCGCAATCCAGAGTAGAGAACACTTGACCATGGACCTTGTGGGTACCCACCAGAAGGTCTCCAGCCCGGACCCTGAGCTCAATGCTCTGAGGTCCCTCAGACAAAACAGCCACAGAAGCATCAGAAGATGCCCGATAAAAAGATGCTTGTCTGATGGTATTGGTCGATGTGATATTCGACTCGGGTTCCGAGCGCTGGCAAGAAAAAACAAACAGTAAGGGAATTGCCAATACAGAAATAATCCACCTGGTGTTCATGTCCGTCACTCCTTGATTTCCTGGTTTTCGTTCCAGTAAAAAACCATAAATAATAGCCATTGAATGTGTTGGTAGTAAAGGAGTTTTTTTTGGGACAGCCCACGTGCAATTACAAAACCACTGAACAAATGCTGTAGCTCTTTAATTTACAAATGGAAATTTTGTTAAAGAATTTCCTTCATTTGTTTATTGCTACAATAATACTTGACAACTAATCAAGTTACTATAATAAGTTACGGTGGTTCCCTCGGGAACCCGAGCCTGGGATGATTCGTTCCCCCCCACGATATCCTGGGCTCGTTTTTTGTTAATTATTTTCAGATCACATCAGGATTTCAAAGGCATGAACGGGGACAGGCTGGCAAAGGTCGGAGCTGTAATTACAGTATTATTGTATGGGATTGCCAAAGGCTGCCAATTCGCCAATGTAGTCGAACTTTACTCCGTCAGGGCCCGAGAGATCTATCTTTACGTACCTGCAGGTTCTTCCCTGCATGTCTATCTTGTAATGGTAGAACAGTCCCCAGTCCTGATGCTCACCGCTGACAGTATCCCATGCATCCCATTCGTTACCATCCATGGACGTGGAGATGCTGGCAGTGCCAGACCACCAACTATAAATCCAGGCGTGGTGAATTACGAAAGCAGTAACTTCGTAAGCAGAGCCCAAGTCAAGGATGACACTCCTGGCGTCCATGTTGCCAGTGAAGGTTTCCTTGTCCGTGTATTCACCATCTGTTACACCAGGCAACTCGTTACCCTCACCATCAGTGGCAGTGGCGGTATCAATGGGGTTGAATATGTTCTGATTTGCGAAGGTGTGAAGATCAGACCTGTACCGAAGTCCCGTTGACCATGCCAGGGCCTGCCAGGTACATTGTGCCTTGTCCGGGTTCAAGACTTCCACCGGAAGACTTGTCAGCGAAGTCTGAGATTCGTTTACCCACTGGGCCCAGTCTCCGTCGTTTACGGTAATCAGGTAGTCATTGCTGGGGTTCTTTGGCAGGTCAGGCCATGTGAAGTCCATATAAAGAGTCTGTTGGTCCACGTCCACCTGGCCCACATCCCAGAACTGCATCTCTGGCAGAGCCCATGTGAGGTCTTCGTTTGAAAACACATGATCCTCTGTGGCAACCGCCATTTCCCGGTTCTCGTCATGGAAGACGACCACAGCAAAATAGGCGGCAAAAGATCCGCTGGGCGTGTTTGCATCTGCGCCTTTCATCTGGATTTCGAACTCGCCATTGGAGTCTGTGGTGGCGGTACGAAAGGTGTTGCCATCGGTCTCGAGTATGCTCTCCAGCCAGTTTCCATATACCCAGAAGGGAGCTGTGGATTTGTAGAGTTCCACCTTTTGGCCACTCATGGGAGTTCCGTCCAGATCGAGCACCTTGCCGCTGATGAATACATCGGCATTTTCATCTACCGGTGGAAAACAACCACCTGCCAAAATCATGGCACCAATTGCCAAAAGCATGGGAATTGCAAACCATTTTTTGTTCATTCCAGACCTCCCGAAAATGAGTTTCGATTTTAAAGAATAACTCCGCTATATTCTAATTCTTTCAAATTCTCAAGCTATAGATCCTGTAGATTTCCATATTATCATCTTCAAAAAGCAATCTCTGTGCCAGGAAATAAAACGCATGTTTTTCAGGTAAAATAATTTCTGCATTATAAATTATCATGACTTTTGTGACATGGGTGTATCAATGAATCACGATTCCATCTGGGAAATCTGATTCCATGGAGTTGGAGACGGGATACACTTCTTGGCAGGTTGACATTCGGATCTACAATGATTATACTCAACATATGTTCAGCATTAATGACACGCAGAGCAAATGTGACACACAATTGGAAGCCATCTCTGCCAAGGTGGCCTTTGAACGGGCACCTCTCGCTTGTGCTCCTCATGTTCCAGGTGTGGATATTCTGCGTGGGTGTCGGGTAGGGTGTCTGTTTTGTCCATACAAATGGCGTGGCGTGAACGCTGGCTCCTGTCAGTTGAAGGTGGATATCCTGGATGTCCTGGAGTCGGAGGTCAGCACAAGGAAGAGAAACGGGAACCTCGCTGAGCATGTGCTGTTCAATCATTTTTCGGATTCCTTTCCCCAAAACCCTTCCGCTCGTTCCCTTGCCTATGAGGTGCTAAAAGTCTTACTTGAAAATGGCATCAAAATAAGCATGAAAACCAGGGGTGTTATGCCTGACGGTTTCAAGGACTTGTTTAAGGAATATTCTTCAAGTATTTCCGTTGAGGTCGATTTTTTTACGATGGATGAACAGCTGGCAAAACTCTATGAGCCATGTGCTGCTCATCCACAGCTGAGACTGGACACCATCAGGACTCTGCTTTCCTTGGGGGTGGAGGTCAAGGCAGGCATGGGACCACTGATTCCGTTCATCAATGATACCACTGGACACATGGAAGAGCTCGTTCGCCATGTCCGCTCTGCAGGAGCCACGAAAGCTGTCTCGTACTACCTGTATCTGGCCAAGGGAATGCTGGAAAGCTTCGAGGAAAATCTTCCCGTTGCTCATTTTCGATTGATCAAGGGTGCCTTCAGACGCAGACCTTGGCAGCAGGTCGGGATTTATCAGATGTACAAGTTTCTGCCTGTCAAGGTCCGCACCGAGGGTTATGAACGTCTTGGAAAAATCGCAAAGGCCTCTGATCTTTTACTGACTGTTTGCAAATGCAAGGATCCTTCTCTCGGTGTATCATGTGTGGACAAAGTTCCTGACAAGGTTCATGGAGGAGATGAAAGCGGGCAGCTCAGTCTTTTTAGTGTAGCCTGAGCGTTAATTTGCTGACTTATTCATGGCTTCGGAAAATTTTTCTCTTTTTCATAAAAAAAATTTCTCACCAGATTGTTGACCTCCACTCTCTCGGAATGTACCTTATTGGAAAGGTTCTGTACTGCGGTCGGAGGTGATAGTGTATAAACCTTCCTCATTCGGAAAAACAGATGTCGGGAAGAAAAGAGACCACAACGAGGACTCTTTTCTCGCATCAGATGAACTGAGTTTGTACATAGTTGCCGATGGCATGGGGGGACATGCTGCAGGTGAAGTGGCTTCTGCAAAGGCAATCGAAGTGGTACAGACTGTCTTTGAAAAGCGCAAGGAAACAATAAAAAGATATGCTGCAGAAAGTTCCGAAAAAAATCGAAGACAGATTCTCTCTCTGTCAGAAGAAGCGGTTCAAGTCGCTTGTAACGTCATCTACAAGATGGGCAACGACCAAAAGGGCAAGAAGGGAATGGGTACGACCTTTTCCATGTTGCTGATTACAGGGACAGGCGCGTTTATAGCCCATGTGGGAGATTCCAGAGTATATCTTATCCGAGAAGGGCAAGTGCATCAGCTTACGGTGGACCATTCTCTCATAAACGAACAACTCAGGCGGGGAGTCATAACCAAGGAAGAGGCCAAAAAGGCCAAATACAAAAATGTAATCACAAGAGCGGTGGGCATTCAGGAACAGGTAAGGGTGGATACTCTTCACCTGGATGTTTTGCCCTTTGACAGGTTTTTACTCTGCTCTGATGGTTTGCACGGATACCTGCGTCAAGGGGATATCGAAAGGCTGCTGGATGCAGGACCGATAGACCAGTTTCCTGAACGTTGTATAGACTTGGCGAACGAACGCGGGGGTAAAGACAATATCACTGCGGTTTTTGTGGACATTCCCGGTGATGAAAAGGGTGCAGCAATTGAGTTGCGACAGCGGATGGAGACCATGCGCAATGCACCCTTGTTCAAGTACCTGAGTTACAGGGAACTCGTCAACCTGATGAACCTGACCTGGATCCGTAGTGCGTCGGATGGTGAGACCATAATAGAAGAGGGTGTTCCAGGCGATGAACTCTATTTGCTGGTAACCGGGGGTGCCCAAGTCCTGAAGGGGGACCAGGAGATTGCAAAGTTGCCACAAGGCAGTCATTTCGGAGAGATGGCTCTTTTTGACAATGCTCCAAGGTCTGCGACAATCAAATCCATTGGCACATCCCGTCTTCTCGTGGTTGGAAGAAAACAGTTTTACAATTTCATTCGCAAAGATACGGCTGCCGGCATCAAGCTGCTTTGGAGTTTTCTCCAGATTCTCACTTTGCGTCTCAGGACAACGGATGAACGCCTGAAGGAAGCACAGGAAGAACTCTGTTATCAGGAAGTGGAGCCGGACTGGATACTCCCCGAGGACTGAGAATCATTTCAAATCATTGTCTATCAGGAAATCATAAGCCCGTTTTCTGTCAGGTTTACTCAATATGGAAAAAGCCTTTCGTATCTTTCCCAGTATTTTTGACAGGTCCCTTAGTAATTCCTTTGGAAGGTGTTCCAAGGGGGCAGGGGGTTTGAACCTGATCATCAACTGACGATATGCAGTTTTAATCTGGTCTTGTGTGGCGTCGGGCCCCAGGCCAAGTATGTGGTAATAGGTGTTTCCAGCAAGCTTTTTCTTGTATTCATCAAGAGATTTCTTCAGGGACTGGTAATCATGTTTTGTGCTGTTCGTGTGGTCATCGCTCCCGGCAGTAGGAGATGATTTCTTCTTGTCATACATGGCCGGCTGCTTTTGGGGTGGTTCTTTCGAATCCACGATTTCATCCATGGTATCCAGAAGCTCCAAGACCAATGAGATGAGTTCCTTTCTCTTTGCCCTCGATACTTCGTCGAAAGCTACGGCTATGCCGGGGGGATGACCTTTCTCCCTTGCCTGTTCGACCGTAACTCTTCGTACCACCTCGCCTGTGACTTCTATGGAGTCTCCAGCAGGAGACTTCAGCGACAGTCTGACTTTTTTCCATAATTCGCAGGGGTCTTTTGTCCTCAGGAAAACTCCTCCGGCTCCAATGTCCTTCGAGATGAGAAGAACTTTTTGCCTGTCTCCAGAGATCTCAACTTCCACCTCCAAGGGTATATTGGACCTGGGACTCGATCGTGTATTAGAAACATGCTTTATTGAATCTGTCATTTTCAACTTCCCATAGCATAAATGGCATCATGTCGAGTCGTCATTGGTAGCAGCAGAAACCTCAGGTTTGACTGGTACCTTTTCCCCGGTTTTCTTTTGTCCCCTCTTTTGGTTTTTGCTGAATGTTCTTTTCTTTCGCCTTCGCCCAGGCCTTTTCGAAGTTTGTTCCCTGGTTTTTTGCCTTTTGGCCTCAGGGCTTGAGTCTGCTTTTATCGAGACCTCTTCTTTTTGCTCCTTTGTGAACTGAGAGACCTTTGGCTTTTCAGTTTTGGAATCCGCTGAAGGTTTTTTTT
>JALVPF010000091.1:0-12568 GCA_027031935.1 Myxococcales bacterium
GTGCTGTTGAAAGACGATGGAAGGAAGCATGTGCGGCAGGTGGGGATCGTTGCTCAACAAGGGTAAGCCGGATTTGCTCAGCGCACCACCCACCACCCATGCATTGGAAGCCCAATCCAGTTGAGATTTTCCAAACCACAAGCCCTCGGCCATCGAATCACCATCATTGATGTGATGGCCGTCTTTCTGTCCAAGAGAAGCGTTTTCTGGGGGCAAGGAGTGCTCGGTAAAAAGCTCCTTTACCTCGTCCACCACAGCAGGTGGCAGAACATGCTCTGTTCCGTGGGCAGAAATAGCTGTGGCCCCGGGCCACGAAGTGTGAGGATAAATCTCGGACGCTCTTTTTGTCCCGACGTACGAGGCAATGACGACCCTTGACAACTCCTGCCGCCAGTTGTGCGTAATGCCCCAGGCGATGATATATGCTACCGCAAATGTATCGGCTATGGTCCATGGCTCAGGTTCCACATCCAACAGGCGATACTCCACAGGAGGATAGAGTTTGAGCGCCGCGTTTACCCCATCGACGTAAGCCATCATGAGCTTGCGAGCTTCTGGATCCAAGGAAGCCGCCTCCTCCTTGCTCTTTCTCTCGAACCCCCATCCCCTCATGGAAAAATCCAGCTCCACCGTGGTCCCCAATGGAACACGTTGCTCGCCCACCAACTCGCTCAAGCGACCCCTGGCATACCTGCGGAGGGTGTCCATCTGGAAAAACCTGGATCGTGCCTGCATGAAGCCCACAACACGCATGAGATCCAGTTCGCTATGAGCATGAATATGGGGTATTCCCTCATGGTCCAGGTAAACCTTTACCTGGCCTTCCAGTCCTTCCAGATTCAGCTTCATTGTCTCATCAGGAGGATAATCTGGTGAAATCCTGTACCCGAGATAACTCATGGCCGTGCATCCTGTTTGCACCATGGCCGCAAATACGACCACCAAAAGCAACTCAACCCAAAACGATATTTTTCCACTCAAGACGGTTTCCTCTTTTCACCAAAATTTTGCAGGGATGACAAGACCACCACTGATCACATCAGCAGCCCTGCAGTTTTTGCCCGCCAGCCAGCTCTGGTTCCTGTAGGCCACATAAAGCTGCAATGGAACCCCCACTCGCAGCAGGGAAATGCTCATCTTGGCAAACAAGGTATTCTTGTGTCCTGGCAGCCAGAGTTTTTCTCTCTCCCAATCCCATATGGCCGACTGGGATTTCCAGTCGGACTGACCAAGATGAGTGTAAGTGTATCTAAAAAGCAGCGACACCATGGGGGGCAATTTGGCAGCAGCGCCAGCATCTCCCTTGACCAACCAGCTTGCCAAAGCCGGGCCATATAAGGCAATCACATCCAATTCCAGTGCTAGTCCCGAGAAATCACCAGGATCCAGGGAGTACGTATCACCAACGTATGACGAATATGAGAGCAACAATGGATTTTTTGTGCCCCTGGGGGTCTTGTACTCATGCTCGAACAGTGCCTCGTAAAAAAGGTCAAGCCCCAAAGAAACCCGGCCCTGCAGCGGATCTCCAAAGTCCTTATCCAAAGAGAGGTGAACCCCCAATTCTCCCATGGAGTGAAGGTCCCACATGGTTGTGCCAGCAGAGGCAACTTCCTCCGGGTCTGCCTGAGTGCTCGTGGGCAAAGCCCCCATGAGCTGTACTGACATCCTGACGCCAGTCTTCTTGAACCATTTCATATCATCGGAAAATCTATATCTCAGTCCAAGGATAATATCCGACAGCACTCCCTTGTTTCCATGCCAGTCAGTTGGCTTGGGTTGCCCCATGCTGTTTGCCCAAGCCCAGAAATCATCCTCGCTGTAAGATCGCCCGAGGGTATTTTGGTAATCACCTGGAATCCACTTCAAGTTCAAATCAATATCCGTCGACAGTACCACCGGGATACCCACAGCCAGTGTGAGATGTTTCAGAAGGCCATACTGAATCATGCTTATGGACACCAGGAAGCTGACCTGCGCTTCAGGAATCATTATACCCTGGAGTCCGCTTCCTGGCTCGTATCTTTCTATTGGATCGATTAGAGTCGTTCGATTGCCAAAATTATCGTACCTGTATTTCAACAGGGAAAACGAGATGTTCTGGTCGATGATGAAAGTGTTTTCGGGAGCAGTTTGCGTAAAGCCAGCCCACGAAACATCTGGAAAGAGCATGATTACAAACAAGGTAGAGCTCACCATGAAAGAAAACCTACTCATCATCCACCGCCTTCAAATCCATGGTCACAAACTCACCATCGGTGGCTGGCTCCTGGCCCATGGCATAATGCAACGTTCCCTTTTGGGGTTCGTAAACCACCGCATTCATGCTGTCATTCTGATCAATCAGTTCAGGTGATTTCAGAATGTCTATGACTCCCTTCAAGTCCATCTTTCCATAATTCTGTCGAATTTTCCTTCCAAGCAGGTTCCAGGTTCGCAAGGATCGGTAATAGAAACTCGTCCAAAAATACTGCGGCTGTACGTCAAATATCAAAATCTTGGAGTCGATATCGGGCACGTTTTTCACGAAATGCATGGTCATGCGGATGTCGTCCGGCCCCACACTTGCAAAAGCCTGCCCGTATTTATCCAGGTTTTGTGCGTTGGATGGGTCTGGCTCAAATTGGAAAAAACCTCCGTCATCTTCATTCAGAATATTTGAATCCATTTCCACTGCCCTGAGCTCTCCAGTCTTGTCCCCCAAGATCACGTTCCAGCCGAACGTACTGCCATCTGCTCTAAGGGTCTGGCTTGCATCGTCGACGTTCGAACAGTTTTCCAATAAATCCCTGCCGCTCAGACCTATGGGGGTACCGTCCAGGAGAAGTTTTGCCAACCACACCTGTCGCTTGACTTGTCCGGCCAGGGGATTGTCCAGGGTATCAGAAGGATTTGCCATGAACACCAGGCCATCTTCATTCATTCCCGAAAAGCCCCAGATGATCCCGGCCCAGCCAATGGTCACATGGACCTTTCCATTATCTGGCTTATGCACGAGCACCACGGTGTGTTTATGAGAGGTATTGGAGTCCAGGAGCGCAAAATGTTGTGCCAATCTGACCGCCCCATACAGAGAAGCGCTGGCCCTGACCCCAAAGCCCAGTGAGGTGGGCATGCTGCGCCCGTCCCATGAACCCAAGTTTGGAATTTCATGTGCTTTCTTGCCATAACCCACGGTGCTGAAAACTATCCTCTCATCCCTCATGAACCTCGCATGAACAGGTGGTGGGTTTTCGATACGAGAGAGGTTGCCCGCCTGAATTATCAGAGAAACCACGGACGCTTCAGGAAGCCCGTCCGGTGGAGTAAAGATCACCTCCAGGCCCATACCGTCTTCTCCCCAGACGCTCGTGCTGATGCTCGGATCACCATAAGTATACAGATGGTCGTCAAGCTGTATGCGGATGGACTCAGGGTCCATTCCCTGCTCTTCGCCCGGTTTCTGCTCTCCATTTGGATCCTTGAACCCGCTCAATCCAGGAGGATCATATAAATACATCCTGATTGATGCATCTGTAGGCACTTCGACCATGGAAGCGACAGGACGAGGCTGGTACTGAGTATCAAAGCTGCCGTCAGGAAGCTGACGTTTTATTGTGCCATCATCCTCCTCGTCTGTCTGCCCGTCACCGTTATTATCCACACCATCCGAGTCCACGGAACCGACAAAATCAAACTGTACTATTCGTGGAGCCTGCAACTGCTTGATGAAAAAGGTCACGGAACGAAAGGCCAGCATGGTGTCTGCGAAAGTGTTCATGACTATGATCTTGTCCAGGCTCATCCCGGAGCCATCCGCAACTCCTCTCATCTCGTCGGCAAATTCAGGATGGTCTTTTTCCAGGAGTTCGAAGAGGTTCCTTCCAGACCGACGCATCATCTCATAGGAAAAATTTCCATTGGAGTATTCGTCCTTCTGGTACTCTTCCAGGAAAGCAGCCACGTCTCCCTGTTCCCTGTTGAGATACGGCATGAGGGATGTTTCCAACAGGGTCGTATATAGAGATCTGATCTTCGATGCCAACTTTTTACCATGTTGGAAGCCCTGCTGATATGGGCTACCGGTAAGAACGAGTACATCGGTATAAGGAGGTTGTTTAGCCTCCTGGCAAGAGACAGAAACAAAACAGACCAGAAACAAAACTGAAAAAGACTTTTTCATTCATTACCCCAAAATCCACGCAAGTGCCACACCAAGGTAATTGCCAACCGCGTAGCCCACAAGTCCGCTGGCAAGTCCAGAGAAAAGTATCTGCTTGTTTTTCAGGCTAAGCGCCACAGGGCCCACCATGTGTGGACCGAATATGGCTGCGGTCGATGTGATGATAATTGTATCCCGATCTATTCTCATGGCCACGGCCAGCGAAAAATGCAACAGGACAGATCCAAAGAGCACGAATAGAACGAAGAGAAAAGTGGTCATGGTAGAGGAAAAAAGCTCACCAAAATTGGTGGTGAAACCCATGGCAACGCAAAACACCAACAGCAAGAATTGTCCCATCTCATGTGTTCCCTTTAGTGCCCTTACACGTCGAAGCGTCGATGCCACTATTGCCAGGGATGTAATCACCAGGATCGCAACGGCCTGGGCAACAGACTCGGAGAACAATGAAGCCATAGCAACTGCCACACCCACTATAGCCCCTGTCAACAGCAGGCTGTACATGATGACTTTCATGGCTGGAATTCCCGAGTGAAGACCATCGTCTTTTTCTTCGGATTGATCATCCCGAGGCGTTGGAGGCACCAGTTTCGACAGCAGTCTCCCTGCGACGGTGAGGATAAACAACAGGTAGCCAAATGATGCCACCATGTCGGCGGCATTAAGCAGAATAAAGGTCTCTGACTTGACGTTCAAAGCAGTGGCCACGGCAGCCATATTTGGGGTACCGCCCGTATAAACTCCCGCAAGCATGCCGGCGATCTCGGCACTTTCATCCAGCTTAGGTCCAAAAATGAAATGCGCAATTGCACCCACGACCATGACCGATACCATGCACAGAAAGAACGATAGCACTGTGTTTTTCGCAAGCCTCATCCAGGCGATTATGTCTACTGAAAACAACAGCAGGGGAATAGCCATGGCAACAGTGACATCGCTTGTAATCAGCGAGACCTGGTTTGAAAAATGCACCCAGGGCTGATTCCCGAAAAGCATTCCTACCACATAACAAATGACCACAGGGCTCAAGAACCTTATGACCTTCGACTTAGGTTCCAACCATAGGGTCAGTACAGGAACCCCAATCGCGATGGCAATCTGGAGTACTGCAAGGAAGACACTTTCAGCCATCTATAAACTTTCTCTCAGGCGCCGGGTTTCATGAGCTGATTGAAAAATTCTACAATCATGTCCTTGGCCTGACCCTGATCAGGTAAAGCCGCAACCATGCCATACATGGCAGCCATACCGGACATGTCACCAGCGGGCATGGAAGCGACCTTATTTGCTGCCTCCTCAAGGTCAGAAAGGAAGTCGTCGACTATGTTTTCATGCACCGGGGTTATCATCATGTGCAATGACCCAGGCTGCCTGTCGAGATGCCAGCCCCTGTTTTCCAGTTCATCACCCAGGGCAAAAATATCGCCCTTGTCCGTGGTGAACGCAAAAACGCTCATGTCAGGTTTTCCAAGAATTCTAAGTCCATCAATTTTCTCTATGCCACTCTTGAACCTCTCGGTAATGGCCATGATCTTCTTTGCTGTTGCCAAATACCCATCTTGCCCGAGATGCTGCAAGGTGGCCCATGCCGCAGCAATGGCACCACCGGGTCTGGTGCCTGTGGCACTGGGAGAAGCGTACAAGCCACCAGGCCACTGTGTGTAAGCAAAATACTGATGTTTTCTCAGTTCCTCGTCTTTGTATATTACACAAGATGCTCCTTTTGACGCGAAACCGTACTTGTGAATGTCAGCAGAAATGGAAGTAACGCCATTGACACTCAGATCAAAGGCAGGAATCGGGTAACCCAGTTTTTTTAGCCACGGGAGTAAAAATCCTCCGAGACAAGAATCCACATGAAAGAGCAATCCCTTTTCCAAGGCGATGGAGGCCAAGTCCTCGATAGGGTCAACCACACCGTGTGGATATGCCGGCGCAGAACCAACCATCAGAATGGTGTTTTCGTTGATTGCCTTTTTCGCCTCTTCAACGTCTGCACGAAAATCATCCCTTACGGGAATATGTACTGGAACAAGATCAAAATAGTGCATGGCTTTTTCAAATGCAGGATGGACAGTGATGGGTAAAATCACTTCAGGTTTTTCAATACCAGGTTTGTTTACACGGGCCCATTGCCTTGCAGACTTGACCGCCATGAGGATGCTCTCGGTTCCGCCAGAAGTCATTGACCCAATTGCACCTGGAACCCCTCCCAACATATCTGCCACCATGGAGATGACCTCTGTCTCGAAACGCCTCAGGGAAGAAAAGGCCATGGGACTGAGTCCGTTTTCCGAAAAATACATGGTATAGGCATTCTTCAGGAGATCTGTATGTTCATCATCGAGAAAATACACGAGGCTGAAGGTCTTTCCCGCACGCCAGTCAGCATCATCTTTCCTCATGTCCTTCATTTTTTCCAAGACATCCTTGGGTGGAGTTCCCTCTTCTGGAATTTTCAATTCATTCCTCCTGTCAATCAGTACAGCGATCAAATCAATACGAGCTCTTCCTTTTCAGCTTTGAGTCTTCATCATCTGTTCCTCCACCACCATAAGAAGCTTCTTAGCTGAAAAAGGTTTATCCACTCTTTGGACATTCACTTTTGCCAGGTAATCACGAGCCTTGGGAGTAAATGCCCCACCTGTGGCGAAAATCAACCTGCTCGCCAAATTTGGATGGTCTTTTATCAACCACTGATGCAAATCTATTCCAGAAACATTCGGCATCATCAAATCGCACAGGATTAAATCGAAGTCCCGATCAATCTGGAGAAGTTCCAAGGCTTCAGCACCGGATGAAACCGCTACAACCTTATGCTTCCTGCTCAAGATCTTGTTCATTATGGAACGCACTTGTTCCTCGTCATCCACCACCAGAATACGTCCACTGCCTGTCTCTTCTTCGGTCTCAGTTGATGTTTTCGATTTGGAAAACATGCCAGTTTCTTTCCAAGCAGGAAGACGCACTACAAAACTGCTTCCCTTTCCAAGTTTGCTTGAAACAGAAATGTCTCCACCATATCCTTTTACAATGTTCCTGCATATGGACAAACCCAGGCCAGAGCCAACTCCTATGGGTTTGGTTGTATAGAAAGGTTCGAAAATCTTTTGAAGGCCTTCTGGCGAAATTCCCTTTCCAGTGTCACTGATCTCGAAAAAACTGCTTTTGCCATCAGTCCAGGTTTTCAGCTTGATCTCATTGTTCTCCACATCACCTTCTTCGATGGCATGAGCAGCGTTCACAAGCAGGTTTAGAACTACCTGTGCCAGATGGCCTTCTGATGCCATTACGGTTGGCAATGGCTTGTACTCCTTGGAAATCCTGGCCTTATATTTTATTTCATTGAAGGCCATGGTTACGGCATGTTCGATGGCCTTGATCATGTCCACAGGTGAAGTTTCCCGGTATTCAACCCTTGAAAAAGTGCCAAGACTTCGGGTGATCTCCATTATTCGCTGAGCACCGACGAATGCGTCGTGAGAACGTCCTGCCAGTTTTTCAATGAGTTCCAGACTCACACCCAAATCAAAAAGGCTCCCTTGCTCCTTTGTGTCCTTTTTCGTCTCCGCTTGGTGTATCATTTTTCCCATGTTTGCTGCCAAGCGACTCAAATCCTGCTCCAAGGTCTCCAGATGATACAAAATAAATGACAGAGGGTTGTTGATCTCATGGGCTACACCGGCAGCCAACATGCCCATGCTAGCCAACCTGTCAGACTGTGCCATCGTGGATTGAAGATGGTGGCGTTCCAAGGCCAGCGTACATATCTGACCAAAGGCTTCAGAGAGTTCCAGATCATGTTCATCAAAACCTCCATGCTTGTTCGCCAAGGCCATGATCCCCCCAAGGTCGTGCTCGATTCTCAAGGGAACGAAAATCACGTTGAACACCCCATCGCCTCGCTTAGGGAGATTGTTTTCAAAGATTGGTTTTCCATCTTTTCGAGCCTTTGTTTGGAGTGTCAGCAATCTGGAACTCACAAGGGGATCCATGGAGATTTCATCGCCTTCAGAATTTTGAAAAGGCATGGCATCTTCGGAGCTTGTTGTGACAAAAGAGGCAGTTGCCGCTGTAACATTCCTGGCCTCCGTCAACAGAGCCTCAAGTGCCAATTCGATATTTTCGTTTTGCAGCACTGCTGTCGTGGAAGCAGCAAGGGCTCTCTGCTCTCTTTCCACCCTGATTCGCTTTGTAATGTCTCGGGTTATAGATAGAGTAAGCAGCTGTCCATCCAACTCGAAAGTCCTGGCTGACAACAAACCCCAGACCACTTCTCCATCCTTTCTTCTGAACCCGGCCAGGAGGTCATCGCATGCTCCAGTGCCCTGAAGTGCCTCGACAAATCTCTCCCTATCCTTTGGATCCACCCAGATGCCGAGTTCGGAAGCGGTTTTTCCAAGCACCTCTTCTTTTTTATATCCCAAGACCCTGAACAGGCCATTGTTTCCATCTACGTAAGTTCCATCCGCAACACGACTTATGGCAATGGGATCAGGGTTGGTCTCGAATGCCAGGCGGAATAGTTTTTCGTGTTGAGTACTAAGATTTCTTGCTTTTCCTGCCATGAAATGCACCTGCCTTCAGGAACAGTCCTGTATATTCAGGTTAATAAGGTAAGAGTATATCATTAATACTCCAGATGCTGCATGAAACCGAATAAAGACCCAAGATATCCATTTGACAACTCAACTTATGGAATTACCTATTCATTACCCTATGTTAACAAAACGATATGAAAGGAAAAACCATGGCCGACAAAAAAAATATCGAGGCAAGCATCAAAAAGGTAGAACACCCGGAAATCGCCATGCCCCTGGTTGACTTGGGCATGGTACGGGACATAGATGTTCAGGATGATGGGGTTACATTCACGCTGGTAATCCCATTCATGGGCATTCCCGATGTAATCCGGGACATGATGATCGGATCCGTGAGAAAGGCCATTGAAGAAGAAGGAAGCACACTGAAAGATGTGGCTATAGAAACCATGACCGACGCTGAAAGAGAGGCATTCTTCCAGAAGGAGCAATCCAACTGGCGCCAATAGTGAGTCGACGCTAAATCAGAAAGCAAATCCGAAGCTTAGCCCAGCCGAGTCCATTCCTCCCGGGCCGGGACCTATGGATAATGATCGCTCTGGCCACAAAAGCCAGGAGACGACAGCCAGGCCGGCAGTGACAAGACCGGAACCAATGGCCAGAGCCTGATATAGCACCATCCTGTCCTTGGCCTCCTGAGCAGGCTTTTGAAAATTGGTGGCATCAAAATCCTTTTTGGCGTCCCAGGCCAGATAGGCAAAAAGCACGGTTGAGCCCAGGGACACTCCGGAGGTTACCAAACATGCTGCTGCCGGAATCTTGCTTTGGGACTCCGAGAACTCATGAACTTGCAAGGGCGTGCGAAATGGCACACCCGTCTCTCCTTTCTGATCCACATAACCAAGGTAATAGTCCACACCGAAGGCTGCAGCAAAAAAGCCCTTACGAAATGCATCACTGATGCTGCCTCTTGAGGCAAAACTATCGGCCTTGCGATATTCGAGGGAGGCAAAGCTGGTCACCTCATCAGGACGACTCTGAAAAGAGGCCTCTATGTCACCGCTTCGCACCCAAATACGCTTGTGGACAGGTAGCAGGATACGTATATTGCTCCTTGGAGCAGGATGCGCATCGACAAGACGGATGCCATCATCGGTCTCCAGGTAAAAATGGCCCAGACCAGCAGGGATCCCCTCCAGGAAGGCAGGGTCCAGGAACCAAACCAAAGACACTAGAGGTGTATTGCGATCGATGGCAGGAGGCTCGTACACAAATCCTATTGAGGCCCTGGGATCCTTGATAAAACGGTTTGCAGAAGCGATGAACGCAGCCACTTCGCTGTATGACACAGCACCGTCATTGTTTACATCAGCAGCACCAGCAATGGCGCTGAGCACCTCGTGGGTAAACACCCCGGACTGCAATCGAGACCACTCATGGGACTCCGAGTCTGATGTTGCAGCAAGCATGGCACCCACGTTGGGAAATCGTTCCAGCAGGTCGAGATTGAACACCGGAGTTCGCTCCCGATCTGTCAGCTTGCGGGAACTGGCACTGGCTTCTTTGCTGATCACACCACGTGACTCCAAAACGCCCTGGCTATGGCATGCATCAATAAATATGTGAATAAAGTCCGCAGGAAGATTCATCACTTGGGATTCAAGCCATTGACCCCTGAGTCCCCCGCCGAAAAGGGCCAGGAAGGTACCATCCTGATCTCTGACACCATGACCAGAGTAAGAAAAATAGAAAACAACTTTTTTACCATCCTTGCGATCCGCAGCCATTTCATCAGCCATCTTTTTCAATGCCCTGTTCAGGTTTTCCTCGGTAGGGACAAGACATTTTTCTGCAAGATCCGAAAAACGGCGCTGGCTGTCCGCATCAAGAACAGTGGCAAGTATGGACCTTCGTGCCATTGGGGAAAAGAACGAGTAGAACCTGGCCGCATCATCATCTGCGTAATGCAAGCGCGGTAGCTCATATCCAGAAGGAGGAGTGTTGACTCCAATATGCATCGAATACACTGCAACTTCAGCACGCACATTTGATGCAGCGAGCGTTGAGAACAACATGAAGGTGAAAAAAACTCTCATCATTTCTCCAGCAAAAACCCGTCTTGTATAAGCTCAACTGAGGTTTCTCTTCCCTGGACAATTGACTCGACCAGGGAACGCACCTCGACTCTGGATAAAGGTCTGTCAGAAAACAGGCCAAAAACCCTGTATTCTTCGGGAGCATGTTCTGAGCCAATCACGATCCCTTCACGGGCAATGCCCTCACCGATGATAGGCAGACTGCTCTTCGTGTCTGAAGGAAAATACCAGACGAGCAGTCCATCGGCGCCCAGGGCAACAGCAGAAAAATAGCGAGCATTCTCAGATGGATAAAGCCTGAACAGAAGAGTATCTCCATAGTGACAGCTTTTACTTTTGCCGAAGATGGGTCTTTTTTCTTTCCCACTGATGCAGGCAAGTTGCATCAAAGCCCTGCTGCTTCCTGCCCCCCTTGCAGTAAACTCATCGTATGTACGTCGCTCCTTTCTCAGAAAGAGAAGTGGGAAAAAAGCCACAAGAAAAACAATGGTCAAGGCCACAGCAGGGACAAGGTACTTTCCAGAGACAAGATTCCAAGGTGATTTTTCGGGTTTGCTTGCTGCCTGGCGAAGAATCTCAGCCAGCATGGACTCCTTTTCCTGTACAGAGGGTCCCTGGCCACCGCTGAGCAATCGATCCAGTCTGTTTTTGTCCTCTGTCCTCATGGCTCTCTCAAAGGCTGAAAGAATACCTGAACTGGATGATGTCACGGGGACATCATCCACCCAAATCACTCAAAGTCGAACACTACATACAGCATATCTCGCTCATGCCTTGGCACATCTTTGTTCCATCGATCTGCGTATCACCAGGGCACTGGCTCATGGCGTCTATGCAGGTACCGCCATTTCCTTCACAGTCCGTGTTGACACCTTGCATACAAAATCCGGGGACTCCGGCCATGGCCCCCATGCAAGTCAAATCAGAGGAACAATCTTCCCCAGTCATGCATGGCATGCCCATTGTGCCGTTGGAACACATGCCCAGAGTACCACTTGGAATTATACACTTGAAGCCGGTCGGGCAATTGTCTCCAGACTTGCAAAGCCCTGTGAGGCAAATGCGAGCCTTGCCTGGTATATCCTGCTCGTTACAAACGGAGCCCACTTGTCCCAGGGGGCATTGACCGTCCTGGGGACAGGGGGGGAAGGTTACACAGGAATTGTTCTCTTCATCAACTTCGCCCAAGTCCAGACAAAGTGAGTATTCGTTGCAACCATCTTGACCATCAGGACGGGGAGTGCATTTTTGTTCTACTGAAGCCGCGCTGCACAGACCCTGGACACAGGTCTGGGTCTGTGCGCAATCACCATCAGCACTGCAGGAAGCGACCTCCTTGTTCACGCACATGTGGGTTCCATACTGGTTGTTGGGTAGATCGATCTGGGTATCGCAGTATTGGTTAGAAGCGCAGTCCTGGTCCGACATGCAGCCAGGTGCGCATAAGCCATTGAAACACCACTGTCCATCAGGACAGGGGTTTTCCGCAGAGCAGAGAAATGACCCTGCTGAGTTCCCGCTCGAGCTGGCTTTCATGCATTTTCCAGTCTGGGTCTGCTTTCCTTCATCTGTCCTCCCCAGGTTGCATGAATATCCTGTAACGCAATCATCATCGCTTGCGCATTTGTCCTTGCCCGAGTCATCAGCTCCGCAGGCCGCAAGAAAAATCATGGGGAGCAAGATTGAGGTCAATTTCATCATGGTTTTCATTTCCAGTTTTCCTTTCTCAAGTTTTACGAGCTGTTTTTTGCCTCTCGTACTCCCTACGC
>JALVPF010000091.1:12578-19172 GCA_027031935.1 Myxococcales bacterium
AACTTGTTCGTCCCCTTACGGAGCCCTCTCTCTAGGGTCCGGACCCTCCTCCTGGAAATCCCCATTCGTCCTGCCACCTTTTCCTGCGAAAGCCCCTGTAAGTATCGCAAGTCATAGAAAAGCCTCTGTTGTGCATCAATGGTCTTTATATACTTCTGAGTAGCTTTTTGTTGCCTGATGAAATGTGCATCCTCTGAAGGATTGGAGTCAGGATAAGCCCTGCTGTCTTCAGGCAAGGCGAGATCATCCAAACCCTGCGATTCATACAGACTGTCATGGGGAAGCTCACGGCCTTGCTTTCTTAGACGATCGATCATCAAGTTCTTGGTGATCCTCAGCAAGTATGGTCCAAATGGCTTGTGCTCATCAAAGCGCTGTCGGGCGGTCCGGGAAAAACACCGCACAAAGGTCTCTTGAATGATATCGCACTGTAATGAAGCATCACTGATTCCTCTCACCACCAGCACCTTGTTCCTGGAATATACGAATCCAAGCCGGACAAGAGCCGAGACCTCGTCCACATACTCCTCGTATATCTTCTCAAATGCCCGGCGGTCTCCTCGTCTGAACCGGACCAACAAGTCCGGATTTTTCAAAAAGAGGCCCATGAAAAGACTGTGCTCCTGTCGCTTGTGGCTTTCAATCCAGCCTTTATACGAAACAATTGAAGGAAAAATTTACTTCAGAGCACTTGGAGCCATTAAAGTTGGTCTCAATGCACTCAGTCAAAATATTTTCCTGTTCAACCAGCTCTGGGATGAAAACGATCATAGACTTGGCGCAAACTTATTGCGTTTACATGAGTGTATATTTCGGTTGTGGACAGATCGGCATGGCCCAGCATGGCTTGTACTGAGCGGAGGTCTGCCCCTCGTTCCAGGAGGTGGGTGGCAAAGGAATGCCGCAGCTTGTGGGGGGAGATATTCTTGCGGATGCCTGCAGAAACAGCATAGTTTTTCAATATCTTCCAAAACCCCTGTCTGGTCATGGGCTTTGCCCTGGAAGTGACAAACAGAGCCTCGCATCTGCGGCCTTTCAGGATTGCTGGACGAGCCTTCTCCAGGTAGATATCCACAGACTCCAAAGCCCTCTCCCCAACGGGAACTCTCCGCTCCTTTCGCCTCTTTCCAAAGGCTCGCACCGTCCCAAGGCGCCGGTCCAGCGATTTAACTTCAAGATTGACCAGTTCTGACACTCTGAGTCCAGTTGCGTACAAAAGCTCGAGCATGGCTTTGTCGCGAAGGCCTCTAGGTTTGTCACCTGATGGTTGAGCAAGAAGCTCATCCACCTCCTGTATGGAAAGAAACTCTGGAAGTCGCCTTTGGGTTTTGGGCATGTCCACATCCTCGCAGGGATCGGATTTGCAGATGCCCTCCTCCACTAAAAATCTGTAAAGCATGCGCACGGCACTGAGCAACCTGGCCTGTGATCGACTTCCAAGGCCCCTGGAATGCAATACCTTCAGTAGTTCCAGGATATCGACGGGTGATATACCGGCAAAATCATTTATACCTTTGCCAGCGGCAAATTCCATGAGTTTTCCTATATCCCGCCTGTATGCCTCCTGCGTGTTCTCGCTCAGATTTCGCTCCAGACGAAGGTGGTCCATGAAACGATCCACTTGAACATCAAATCCATCCATGGCGTACCCCTAATGCATAGGTGAAAACCAGGTCCCATCGTGAACAAGGTGCATCAGAATATGGATTATGTCAACTTTTCAACAAAAGAATCAAGAGTCGGGATCGAACAGCTTTTCACGGGACTTGATGAAATTTTTCACTCCCGTATGGATTCCCTCGGCAACACGTTGCCTGTATTGTTTTGACTTGAGACGCTTTTCTTCCATGGGATTTGAAATAAACGAGGTCTCCACCAGCACGGAGGGCATTCGTGCGCCTATGAGCACATAGAACAAGGCTGGCTTTATGTGATGGTCCTTTACCTTCTTGTATTTTCTCCGAAGCGTCCCCACCAGGGCTTTCTGGATCGACCTGCCCAATGCGATGGAGTCATCCACGTGGGACTTGAGCGCCAAATCAGCCAGGATGAACTGCAAATCCGATATGGTCTTTTCCGAAGTTGCATTCTCCCTTGCTGCCAGTTTTATGCTGTATCGATCGTTTGTCAGGTCCAGGTAGAAGGTCTCAACACCACGAAACTTTCGGTTACGGTGAGCATTACAGTGGATTGATATAAAAAGATCCGCCTTTTTCTTGTTGGCTATTGCCGTACGCCTCTCCAGTGGAACGAACCTGTCCCTTGACCTTGTGAGAAAAACTTCCTTCAGTCCAAGGGACTTGTCTTCACGAAGCAACTTCACTAGCCGTTTGGCAATATCCAGCGTTATATCCTTTTCCAAGGCCCTCGTCGGTCCTATGGCACCAGGATCGCTTCCACCGTGTCCTGCATCAACAGCGACTCTTCTTATCTTCAGCCCTGCCAACATGGACAGAGATCTGCCGGGCTTGCTCGCAGCCTTGGAGGGTATATGCGCTTTCGTCTTGTGACCCTTGGATGCAGCAGTTTTCTTTGAGCGGCTTTTCTTTGGTTTCTTGTGCTCCTTGTGGGGCTTTTGCGTCTTGTTCTCGCCCTTCTTCCTTTCCTTTTTCTTTCGTTCCTTGTCTCCAATTATGGAAGCCACCTGGTCGGAACCTGCACTGATGTCCAACACCACCCTGGCAGGATGATCCATGGGGAACACCTTGTATTCTCCCAACTTCTTCAGATCCAGCACCACGCGGACCACACCCTTGTCGAACGGTGCAAACCTAATGCGTTTGAGTACAGAACCGCTTACTCTCACCGGACCTTTGAGCTCTGGATCCAGTGTAGTGTTTTGCAAATCCACGTATAACCTTGGATGATCACTTTTTCCCCTGGCAGGAAGAACCCCGAACTTGTATTTTGTCCTTATACCTGTGTGCAGAGTCACACGAGAATAATCGGGCCCGGAGTCCTCATCCACCTGTATCAGCACAGGATGTCTGGCCGAAACACGAACGACACCCTTTTTGTTTTTATTGGCAAATGAACCAGACCCGGTATTTTTCTCGTCCCCACCCTGCAAAGACTGCTTTCCTTCCCCTTTGCTGCCAGCCTTTGTATCCTTTGATGACTCTTTGCGTGCCTTGGCAGTCAGCTTTTCAGCTTCCGATGCATCTGGTCCACCCAGGTCTTCCAGCATTCGCCTGGCCTTTGGGGTTATGTCTCCGTCAGGAAACTTCTCTACCAAGACCTTCAACGCCCCGGCTGCCTTTTTTGAGTCCTTTCTGAATTCCAGGTATTGCAAGGCAATATACAGTTGAGCATCATCAGCCAGGGAACTCGATTGGTAATCTTTGACAAGCCTGCCGAACAAGTCCACCGCCTTGTCCAGGTCAGCCTGTACACGGGAAATCTTGTACAGCCCGTAGTACAACCTTCCAGCCGTAAAAAGGGCATCGTCTGCCCTATCGGATTTTGGATATTTTTCAGCAACCCTCTCAAAGAGCCTTGCAGTGTTCTTCCAGTTATGCCGAAATTTCTGTTTGTTCTGGTCAGCCTTGAACTTGTAATAAACGTCCCTTGCCTTCTGGTAGTCTTGTTCCCACTGAGGTTGAGCTGCAAGCACCATGCTGGCACACAGAACAAGAAAAGCAAAAGCCCCCAGTTTGGCCAGCAATTTCACTTGGCGTCTCCCTTCCACTTGTGCAGCAAATTCAACGCGTCCATGGGAGTGATGGAGTTCAAATCCAGACCTCCAAGTTCCTCTTCAATGGCAGACTTAGAAGGGGCGGCAAAAAGGTTGAATTGAACTGGCCCATTCTTGTCCGGATTGACCTTGGTCCTTGACAAGCGAGGTGTACCTATCTCATCAAACTCCTGACTCTCCAGGTTTTGCAGTATCTCATGGGCTCTGTTGACCACCTCGGCTGGCAGACCGGCCAGTTTTCCCACCTGTATACCATAGGAACGAGACGTTATTCCCTTTACCATACGGCGCAAGAAGATGATCTGGTCGTTCCATTCCTTGACGCTTATGGTGAAATTGGCTACGCGCTCCTTGGTCAGGCTCAGGTCGGAGAGCTGATGGTAATGGGTGGCAAAAAGACACCTGGCGCCTATCCTGTCATGAACATATTCTGCCACTGCCCAAGCTATGCTAAGGCCGTCGAAGGTACTCGTTCCCCTGCCTATTTCATCCAGAATCAGCAAAGAACGTCTCGTGGCGTGGTGAAGAATATGTGCTGTTTCCACCATCTCCACCATGAATGTACTCTGTCCGCGGGCCAGATTGTCCGCAGCCCCTATGCGAGTGAAGATCCTGTCCACCAAGCCAATCCTGGCACTGCGGGCAGGGACAAAGGAGCCCAACTGAGCCATTATGGCAATCAAGGCGACCTGTCGTATGGTTGTGGATTTTCCTGCCATGTTTGGACCAGTGATAATGAGAAGCTGTTGTTGCTCGGAGTCTACCAGAAGGTCATTGGGGACGAATGGCTCGTCCTTCATCAGGAGTTCCACCACAGGATGGCGTCCTTCTTCAATGGCGATCTGCTCGGAATCATCCACAGTTGGTCTACAGTATCCATGCTCAGCCGCCAACTGGGCAAGGGAGGCAATCACATCGCAGACGGCAACCTGGGAGGCTGTCTCGAGTATCCTCTGGACCGAGCCGCGTATGGATTCAACCAGGCGTAAGACGATCTCTCGTTCCAGTTCCACCCTTCGATCCTGGGCGGAGAGGATCATCTCCTCTTTCTCCTTCAACTCGTCTGTCTCATACCTCTCCGCGTTTGCCGTAGTCTGCTTGCGCCTGTAATGCTCAGGAACAAGATGCAGGTTTGCCTTCGTGACCTCTATGAAGTATCCAAAGACCTTGTTGTACTTGATCTTGAGAGAAGAAATCCCCGTACTCTCTCGTTCCTTCTGCTCTAGGGCCGCTATGAAATCCCTACCCGAGGTAGCAGCATGGATCAATTCATCCAGAGTATCATCCACCCCCTGGCGCACCACCCCACCGTTGGAAAGGTCCATGGGAGGAGAATCCACCAGTGTACGATCCAACTCCGTGTGCAGGTCGGACAGCAGATCGATTTTACCGAGCAGCATGCGTAGGGCGCTGTCCTTTTCGTCCCTTTGCAGAAGTTCAGCCCACTGGGGCAAGGCTCCGAGGGAATCCCGCAAAGCGCTCAGGTCACGAGGCCCACCCTGGCCAATAGCGATCTTGGAGACCAACCTCTCCATGTCCCTTATGGAACCAAGGCAATCTCTGAGGTCTGAACGCAGGACTTCATCGTTTACAAGTTGCTCTACGGCATCAGCCCTTGCATTGATTTCGTCCAGGTCCAGCAAAGGGAACCTCAACCAGTTGCCCATCATGCGGCTCCCCATGGGCGAACGGGTTCTGTCGAGCACTCCCAGCAGAGACCCCCTTCGGTTGCCCTCCATCAATGTCCTGGTAAGTTCGAGATTTACCCTAGAGTACTCATCCACCACCAGGTGATCCACCTGGTCGTAATAGGAAATTCTCCTTACATGATCAAGAGCGCCAGGGAGGCTAGCAGCAGCATATGCGAACACCAGCCTCGCGGCCTCTGCAGCAGGGCTTTTTTCGCTCCCCGCTATCGTGGCCAGGTCAGAAGGATCGATGGCATGAGAAAAAGCATCCAGCCCCTTGCGTTCCTTGTCAGATGAAAGGTCTGTCGCCTTGATAAACAGATCCTTGAACCTGTCAGCGAGCCATTTACCCAACTCGGACTGCAAATCCTGTTCCGACAACAGAAGCTCCCTGGGACCTACCCTGGCGATCTCATCTGCCAGCGCATCCAGCCCGGCGACCTGTGTCATCCTGAAGTCTGCCGTTGAGACATCCAGGAAAGCAAACCCAAGGGTTTGGTCGTCCTGTCGATAAAGCCCTGCCAGATAGTTCGACTTCCTGAAATCCAGATCCTCGGGATCGGTGATCATGCCAGGAGAAACAACCCTGGTTACAGCCCGCTTGACAATGCCCTTGGCTGCCTTGGCGTCTTCGACCTGATCGCAAACAGCAACCTTGTGACCATTGTCTACGAGCTTTGCAATGTATGAATTTGCAGAAAAGTACGGCACCCCGCACATGGGATATCCATTCTTGTCCTTTGAGCGGGAGGTCAGGGCTATGTCCAGGACCTTGGAGGCGAGTTGGGCATCTTCGAAGAACATCTCGTAGAAGTCACCAAGTCTGAAAAACAGGACGCAGTCTGAGTACTGTGCTTTGATGTCGAGATACTGACGCATCATGGGCGTCTGCTTGATGTCTGATGATTTGATCTTTTTCTTTACTTTCGGCATGTTCCGTCTGTCCGATTCTGTGGCACACAGTAACAGACGCACCAAGCCGTGTAAAGATTCTACTTTCCCCAAAGTAGCAAAGTAGAGCAAAGTAGGGACGAGCAAAGTAGAGCAAAGTAGGGACGGGGAAAGTGGGAAAGTAGGGACGGAGGCAGGAGTAGAGGAGTAGGGACGGAGGCAGGGTGTCCGAAATTTGTACACACGTGACCGGATTTCGTACACTGCCTGAATTTTTCATATTTTTCGTTTAGCTGCATTTCATTAGCATTTTCTATAGCT
>JALVPF010000092.1:0-3631 GCA_027031935.1 Myxococcales bacterium
TCCTAACGCGGCGCTTGCGAGGAAGTTGCTCCGCGCATCGGGTGGCGTCGGATTGTCTCAGGGCATCGCCGCAGCGGGCCTCGCCAACAACCTGGCAGCCCTCAGGGCATTGTCAACAGAGGGAATACAGAGGGGACACATGAGGTTACACAAACGTTCGAGGAGTCTTGCGCAGTCGCTTCAAGCTTCACCATGAGGTCCACGAGGAGGTTGAGATGATAAAAATTTCTTCACCTGTCGAGGTCGAAAAGCTTGGAACATTGCGTTCTGGATCTCTTGCTCCTTGGGTAAATGACTTGAGTCATACCCATGGCTGTAGCTGGAGCAAGGAGGCGTCATATAGGTACTGTCAGAAGATAGTGCGACAATCGGATCCAAACCTTTCGTTGTGGATGCACCTGATTCCAAAGCAGCAGGCGAAGGCATTGGCTGCAGTGTATGCCGTGGCCCGCGTCGCTGATGATTTGACGGATGAGGAAATTTTTTCTCCCTTGAGACAGAGCGCACTGCAGAGCTGGAAAACCAGTTTTGAAGACGCATGTAATCAAAAAGCTCGTCATCCTGCCATGGTCGCTCTGGCCGACTCCATGTCGAGATTTGATGTGGACCCTGACCTGGTAAACCGCTTTCTATCCTCCTGTATAGAAGAGAGCGGTCCATTGCACTTTGAAAACTGGAATCAGGTGGAAGAGTTTGCAAAGAGTAGCTTTGGTTCCCTTGGCAAGGTCGTAATGGGTATCCTGGGTTTGGAGCGATCCGACCTGATGTATTGGGCTGAGAGAATGAGCGTGGCCTTGTTCATCACGTGTCGCTTGAGAGACCTGTCTGTCGATCTGCCTCGGCAGAAGGTCTTTTTGCCCTCTGACCACCTGGCTGAGTACGGGCTGGACTTACAGACTCTGTTGAACGCTCCCCCAACGGATTCTCTTTCCCTTGCCATCAGCAGTGCGGTGGAACGCACCAGATGGATATATCGGGAGGCTTATCCTCTGGTGGTGGAAGCAGGAGGGTATGCAACGGCGCTGTTGGCTGGCGTCTGGCTGGGGGGAAGAACCCTGTTGAGGTTGGTGGATCGTTCGTCAGCAGCTTTGCTGTATTCGAGGCCAGGCCTTAGCGTGTTTACATTTGCAAGGACCATGATGGGCGCCGGGCTGGAAAGGCTTCCGGGGGTGGTGACATGATTCCCGTAGATTCCATAGATTATTGCAGGGATGTATTGCGCAGGTCAGGTTCCACTTTCGCCATGGCCTTCAAGGTTCTTCCGCCGCATCAGCGAGATGCAATGACGGCATTTTACGCATTTTGCAGGCTTGTGGATGATGCGGTGGATGAGTCTGGTGATACTCAAGGCGCAAGGGCAGAGGTCGCCAGATGGTCTGACAGACTGGATAAAATCTATTCCGGTAAGCCCGAGGGACAGGTGGATCTGGCACTGGGTTGGGCGGTAGAGCATTTTGAAATACAGAAACGTCACCTGGAATTGATCCTCGAAGGGGTGGCTCAGGATATTTCTGTCAGGACTTATGACAGCTTTGATGATTTGTATGAGTATTGCTACAGGGTGGCTTCGTCGGTAGGCCTGGTCTGTGTAAGCATATTGGGAGAACTGGATGCCGAGTTGGAGCTGTATGCCGAACTGACCGGGATTGCCGTCCAACTGACAAACATACTCAGGGATGTGGGAGAAGATGCGCAGCGTGGAAGAATATACATTCCCTTGCAAGACCTGGAGGCCTTCGGTGTAAGCAGGCAACAACTGCTCGAAGGCAGGGAGGATGAGGCCTTGGATGACCTGTTCAGGTTCGAAGTCGCTCGCACGAGGCATTATTACAACATGGCTCAAGCCTCCCTTCCCGGAGGGCGGCAGCATGAGCTGTTTTTTGCAGAGACTCTACGGGAGACTTACCTGAAACTGTTTGATCGTCTGGAGCAGTTTGGGGTTCGGCTCGACTCTCCCAAGGTGTCGTTGAAAAAAAGCGAGAAAATCGGTATTGCGGCAAAACGCAGACTGCATCCAGGTACGATTATTGCTGCCATGGGCAGAAGGTCTCGCCTTTATCGACACCACCATGTAGGAGGGCAGAGCCATGGCTGAGAGCACAAACCAAAAGGGCGATTTGAGATTTGATGAGGCCAAATACTTGCAGGGTGATCTTCAGAATGATGAATCCTTTCGAGTGCTGGTAATAGAAGATCAGGAATTATATGCGCAAGCTTTGTGCGACGCCTTGGCCAGACAGGGTGTTGAATGTGATATCGCCAACACCGCTGCTGCTGGTATTGCCTCGGCTTCTGCACATACCGACACCTATCAGGCGATCCTTTTGGATCACAAACTACCAGATGATGAAGGGACCAACATCATCCCCTTGCTTTTGCGAAAACAGAAGAAGACTTCGGTGTTCGTGATGACTGCATACGAGACAATTCCAAATGCCATCAAGGCTATCCGCCAGGGAGCTGATGATTACATCATCAAGGACACGAGCGTTCAGCCATTGGTGGACAGAATCATGGAGGTTCGTCGCAGGTGGAGAGTGCGTCGACGCGGAAGCGGCTGGGATGAGCACAGGAAAGACGGTCTGTTGGGAGAATCACGGACCATGGTGGCTGTCAGGGAGCAGATAGAAAAGGTTGCGCCCATGTCAGAGACCAGCGTGCTTTTTACCGGAGAGACCGGAGTCGGAAAAGAGGTTGCAGCAAGATATCTGCATAATCTGTCCGAGTCTTCCTCCAGCCCTTTTATCTCAGTAGATTGTGTTGCCTTGCCTTCGAACCTGGTCGAGAGCCTTTTGTTTGGACATGAGAAGGGTGCCTTCACAGGGGCTCACCAGTCGAGAGACGGAGTGTTCAAGGAAGCGGGCGCGGGTACGGTCTTTCTGGACGAAATCGGAGATATGGACATCTCTCTCCAAGGCAAGCTGCTGAGGGTATTGGAGACCCGCCGATTCCACCGAGTGGGATCCGTAAAGGAGTATGACGTCAAGGCAAGGATTATCGCTGCAACCAACAAGGATTTGCTTCAGCTCGTCAAACAAGGCAGTTTCAGGTTCGACCTTTACCAGCGTCTGTCCATCTTTCCCGTACACCTGCCACCCCTGAGAGACAGAGGCGAAGATGCCCTGCTGATGGCTCAGCATTTTGTGGATTTTTTCGCTACCAAATTGGGCAGAAAAATACATCCATTGTCAAAGACCGTAAAAGAGCACATACTGGCTTACGATTTTCCCGGTAACGTCCGAGAGCTGAAAAATATAATCGACAGAGCCATCATCATTTCAGAGACAGGCCACATCGAATTGGAGCATCTTCCTCTACGCATGACTTCCAAATCTTCGCAGTTGAACAAGGCAGGCGAATCAGAGAGTGTTGTGGTTCGTCTCGGACCCGCTGCCATTGACTTCATTCCGGGCGTAGATACCATGGATACCCTGGAGGAAAAGATGATTATTCATGCCCTGGAGCAGACAAATGGTATAAAATCCGAGGCAGCCAGATTTTTGGGTATCAGCCGGTTCCAGTTGCTCAGGCGTTTGCAAAAATACAGGATGCAGAACGACACGAAGACCAACTGACGGGTTTGGGTAACCCGGGTTATGGTATCCTTGGGAAATTGCGCATGTTGTGGAGG
>JALVPF010000092.1:3641-6816 GCA_027031935.1 Myxococcales bacterium
GTGTGTCCGGTGAGAGGTTCAGACTCGATTTTTCCTACAAGGGCAGGTGTGATGTTTTTGTCGGCGATGAGGTGCTCGGTACTCTGGCAGAAATCTGGAGACCGAACTGGCGGCGGGCCGTTGTAATCGGTGACCACACGGTTTTTGGTCTGTTTTCCAAATCCATCAAGGCGGCACTTTCGGGCCTGACAGATGAATTTTATTTTGTCGGCTTTGAACCGGGTGAGTCGAGCAAAACCAGGGCTACCAAGGAGTTCATAGAAGACTCCATGTTTAAATCAGGCTTGGACAGAAACTCTTGTGTCGTTGCCTTGGGAGGTGGTGTGAGCCTGGACCTGGCTGGTTTTGTGGCAGCAACATACATGCGTGGAGTCGATTGGATAAGTTTTCCCACAACCTTGTTGGCGCAGGTGGACGCATCGGTGGGGGGCAAGACGGGGGTGGATACCCCTTATGGAAAAAACCTGCTCGGCGCTTTCCATCAGCCAGTTGCTGTTTTCTCCAACACTTCATGGCTTGGATCATTACCGGAGCTGCAATGGAAAAATGGACTGGCAGAGGTGGTAAAAACCGCATGGGTGGGGGATGAAGACCTGGTTGAGGAACTTGAAAAAAAAGCGCGGATTTTTTCAACAGTCGGTGAATTGGGCCCCGATATCATAGGGAGGTGTGCCAAAATAAAGGCTCACATCGTGCAGGCTGATGAAAGGGAACAAGGTCATCGAGCATGGCTCAACTTTGGCCACACCGTGGGCCATGCCGCAGAGAGGGCTAGTGCATACAAGCTTTCTCATGGCCTGGCTGTCGCCTTTGGGATGGTGGTGGAATCCAGGATAGCGGAACGCATTTTTGGTTTGGATTCTCATCTGCTTGAAAGGTTGCAGGACCTTCTTTCTTCCCTGAAGGTACCTTACACGGTTCCTGTGGATTTTGACAAGGCTTCTGCGTATCTCGCTGCAGACAAGAAAAATCGTGAGTCCAGGCTCCGCATGGCATTACCGCAGGCCGTCGGCAAGATGGCCAGGGATCCCTCTGGCGCCTATACCGTGGAAGTCGACGAGGACCTGGTCAGGGAGGCATGGGGACAGTGATTTGTACCAGCGTTGCCAATTTGAATGCAGAGACTTGCATACAGGCGATCTCCTCACTGCCCATGGCAGAGATTAGGTTGGACATGATGGATATTTCGCTGCAGGAGGTGGCAAGCGTTTTTTTATCTCATCCAAACCTGATCGCCACATATCGTCCCAGGGATGGCTTGGCGGTGAAGCGACGCATGGAATTTTTCGAGCAGGCCATATTATCAGGAGCTGCATACATTGATTTGCAACTGCAATGGCCACAAGGGCCCATGGCACAATTGATGGATCTGGCCCATGAACATGGATGCAAGGTGATCGTGTCTTATCATGATTTCGACGCCACTGCTGGTCGCGACGAGCTTGTGCAAATTCGCAAGAGGTGCTTTGACACAGGGGCGGATTTGGCAAAGATTGCCTGCATGGTCAATGAGCCTGCCGATAACGCCAGGTTGCTGGGCCTTCTGGACACAGCATCGTCCACCGTGGTCGTTGGCATGGGACCGAAAGGCTTGATAACGAGACTTGCCGCTCCAATGCTGGGCGCACCCTTTACCTATGCCTCTTTGAAGGAGGGCAGCAAGACGGCTCCTGGACAGGTGGATACGCTTACCTTGCAGCTATGGATCGACGCTTTGGAAAGCAAGGCCGAGGAGCGTGGATAAATTGGATCACGATCTGTTCGCAGTAACCGGCTCTCCGGTGCTTCACTCCAAAAGCCCCGAACTCTTTCGTGCCGGCTTTCGGGCTCTTGGCATGGATGGTCAGTACCTCAGGTTGTCTTCTGCTACCGCTTCAGGGGCTTTGGAAACAGCGAAGCAGATGGGCATACGCGGCATGAATGTAACCTCCCCGCACAAGGAACAAATGGCAAGAGCCGTCGAGTGTTCGGACGAAGCGAGCAGGGCGCTGGAGGCGGTTAATACAATCGTACATGAAGAAGGTACCTGGAAGGGCTTCAACACCGACCCCCAGGGAGTGGTGGGGGCTGTTACTGCACATGGATTCGAGCTGTCGGGCGCAAGGGCCATGGTGCTTGGTGCTGGTGGTGCGGGCAGGGCTGCAGCGTTTGGCCTCGTGGAGTCAGGTGCCCATGTAACGCTCGTCAATCGAAGCGCAGCAAAGGCGCGAAAGTGGGCGGAAAAACTCGGGTGTGAACAGCTTGACTTGCAGGATCTGAGAGCAAACCTGCAGAATACAGACCTGCTGGTGTCGTGCCTGCCCGGTGGTGTAAAGGTGCTCGCTCCGGACTGGCTCAATCCCCGAACCTTGGTCCTGGAGGCTGATTACTCAGAGGGCTGGCTCGGCAGGTGCGCTTCAGACCTTGGGTGTGAGACCATAGGCGGCAGGATGTGGCTGCTTCATCAGGCCGTGGCTGGCTTTAGGATTTTACTCGGGCAGGATGTTGCTCTTACGGATATGCGCAGCGGCCTGGATGAGGAGTCTTCGGGGAGCTTGGATAACGTCTTGCTCATCGGCTTCATGGGGGCCGGCAAAAGCACGGTGGGACGCCCCTTGGCCCAGTTGTTGGACATGGAATTCGTGGATACGGATGAGCTCATTGAGAAACATTCGGGCTGTAGAATCACGGAGATCTTTCGCACAAGAGGCGAGGCGTCTTTTCGCAAAATGGAGCAAGATGTGCTCGCAAGGGTTTTGAAGCACAAGGGACAGGTCGTAGCCTGTGGAGGCGGTGTCATCCTGCCTGGAGCCAACCGTGAGTTGTTGCGGCGCTCTGGCGTGGTGGTGTGGCTGTGGGCTCCTTTGGCCGTGTGTATGAAGAGGGCGGATAATGGAGACAGACCGCTGCTGAGAGGACGAGGTCCTGAAGGCTTATACCATCAGAGGGTGCCGATGTACGCTGCTTGTTCGCACATGGTGGTCTCGTCCAGTGAACCTGACGTAAATGCAATTGCGCGGATGGTGGCTAATGAAGTTCGTGGCATATGGAAAAATAGACGGTGAAGTCCATGCTCCACCGTCCAAGAGCATGACCATAAGGGCCTTGGCGGCTGCTTCTTTGGTTGATGGTGAGACCATCATCGAGAATCCATCGAACTGCCGGGATGCCCTTAGCGCGCGTCAGAGCATAGAGG
>JALVPF010000093.1:0-47631 GCA_027031935.1 Myxococcales bacterium
GATTCGACGGCCCCTACCAGAAGTTCTGCCATGATTCCAACACCTGCCGTTGAAACCACAAGCCAAATCAAGGCTTTTTTCACAGACCAGTGTTCGGAATGATCCACGTCCTTTTCGTCCACCACTCCGTAGAGGTGCTTATGGGTGACGAGCGAAAAGACCAGACTTAGACCATAGGCTGCAAAAAGAACCAGTGCTATGGCCAGGCTAAGCTCATGCTCGGTTTCGACACCGCTTCTGATGCCATGCTCGAGCATGTGAAAAACAGCAGGGACCACAAGTCCCACCATGGAGAGCAACATCAGGCTTGCGCCCAGCCCTGCCGCCATTCGATTGAATTTTTGGGTCGACTGCTTCAAGCCTCCAGCAAGGATGGCCATGCCCAAAACCAGAAGACTATTGCCAACTATTGATCCAGTGACAGATGCGAGCACCATGTCGTGGAGACCTCGCTGTAAAGCCAAAATACCGATGATCAGCTCAGCAGCGTTTCCAAAAGTTGCGTTGAGCAGCCCCCCTGCTCCAGGCCCCAGTCTTGCAGCAAGGTGCTCTGTAGCCTCTCCCATCCAACCTGCCATGGGTATTATGGAAAGAGCCGAAGTGACAAAAATCCACACGGACTCATCCGGCATGACAAACCTCAACACCAGCGCCACCGGAAAGAACACAGCCATGAAGCTCAGAGGGTGGATCTGCAAGGAACCTAATCGCATGGCCCCTCCATCATGAAATGATTACAACTGATGCACCTACTCCTCCGATTCAACCACCACATCTCTGGCTTCACCCTCTCCTCCAGGTTTTCCATCAGCGCCCAGAGAGCGTAGTGTATATGCGTTTTTACCCTTGGGCTCATAGATCAGGGAATTTCCATATGAGTCCTTTGGGAGCTCCTTCAACATGCCCTTTTTCACCAAGACCCCCAGGCCTTCCTTGGCATCTGGATATCTCATGTAGTCCAGTCTGTACATATCCAAGGCTGTCTGCACATCAGCCAAGGCCATCTGTGTCTGACTCACTCTGGATTTTCTTGCATAGCCTACAAATGCCGGTATGGCAATGGCCGAGCCTATACCCAAGACGAAAGAAGCGCCAATGGTCATTTGACGCGATCCGCTTATCTCCACCGTGTTTGCCCTGTGCACCACCGCAGGTTTGTTGGTGACAGGTGGAAAAATCTCGTC
Organism: Myxococcales bacterium; assembly: GCA_027031935.1. Lineage (GTDB taxonomy): Bacteria > Myxococcota > B64-G9 > B64-G9 > B64-G9 > JALVPF01. Next base: position 1,185 of record JALVPF010000093.1, read on the forward strand.
CATGGTCTTGCTCACCGCCTTCTGATTCTTGAGCGCCTCTTTGGCGGCAAGAGGCATTTCCGGCATCTTGTCCAGGTCAAATCCCAACAAGAACTTGCCGTAAGCCCTGTACATGTGCGAGCCGCCTAGCATGAACTCCCTCATGCCCTTTAGAAAATACTCTCCCCTCTGTGCGCCTTTTGCATCGTCGAAATCCAGAGAAAGACTAAAGCCCTCACCGGCCCTGAGACGGACCCTCGAAAGAGATCCAAGAAGCGTGGATACAGCCCGCAAATCGGGTTCGACTGCAATTTCTTTCAAAAACTTCCCGAAGGCAACATCCATCTTCATAATCTCGTCACCAGCGAGGCCAGAACCGAGGTACGGATGAGCCTTCAGTATGCTTTCTGCCCCGTGTTTGTTCTTGAGTACGGCGGGCATTGATGCAGGGTCTGCAAAAACCAGCAAATCATCCAAAAGGCTTATCATCACCGGCCCGTCGTCATCATCGTTGTCCAGATACACCTCATGACCCTCCATGATCTGAGGCTGTGCTCCATCGGCGATCATGGATGGTAGTTGTTTGGCAAATTTCCCCTGCACCACCGCAACCAGGCCAGGTTCACCCTGATTTGCGAAGCGGATTCCTATGGCCATGAGATGAAGATCCTTAAAAATATCCACCGAGTATTGTTGCTGAATTTTTTTCAGCTCATCGTCTAATTGCCCAAACTGTTTTTCCAGTTCAGCCTTGGCCGCAGGAGTTGAAGCCACGGCAGGAGTTTGCATCATCCAATTTCTGACCTTTTGGTAGTCAGCGGAGACCTTGTCCAAATCAACGATTACAACCATATTGCTCTCAGGCTCGAGTACTGACAACAGTCTGGCAAATTTTCCACCATCATCCGCTCCAGCCCTTGCCGGAGAGCAAAGACACAAAGCGAGTATTGCAATGCTTACGAATCTCCCAGTCATCACCTGGCCTCCTTCTTTTTTGCTGCACCCTTGCTGTCGTCCATGCGAAGAGTCCCGTCAGGATTCACCTTTGGTGCCGAGTCCATTTTCATCAGGGCCTCATTCTGCTTCTTTTGTTCCAACTCCATCTCCGCCCTCTCGTTCTTCACTGCCTGCTGGTACTTGATAAAACTTGGCACAGCCACAGAAGCCAGTATTCCGATTATGGACAAAGAGCCTTTGAGCATTCCCAGATCAGCCAGGAGTGTTACCTTTTTTCCATCCACTTCCACTCTTGGAGCTTTTTGCGATTCTGGAAACAAAAAGTCCAAGCTTTGCTCCTGGGCTTTCCTGTCAGCCAATGCCGTCCTTATCTCTGGAGGCAGACCATCCAACAGGTCCAAATCCAGGGCCATGCTCATGAAAGTGATACCCCTTATCAGTTGCCGACCACCCATCATCATCTCTGCCTCTGCCTGAAGCAGGTTCTTGACATGGTCTGCACCATTATCGTCTGCACACACAAGTGACACCTCAACCTGGTCAGCTACGTCTACAAACAGTTGCCGTACGGAAAAAAGACTCTCTACCATCATCAAATCCGGTGCCTGGTCCATTTCCTGTTTTGCCCATATCACGATCCATGGGGCCATGAAAAAGGACATGCGCAAATAGGATTTGGTGGCATCATCCCTGAAAAGTTCCGGATGGTGTTTGAGCAAAGTCTCAGAAACATCACCGCCCTTGAGCCTCTTTTCGGTCATGTCCCCGCTGCAGGCCACGAGAGTCTTGCCCCCCTCTATGGCCACCTGAAAGCCTGACTCGGGAATGGTCCAGACATCGGTTCCAAACTTTTTCTCGGGATTGACGCCCGGAAGGACTTTCTGAAAAACACCAGGTGGAATTTTTCCATCGATCACAGCCACCACGCTTGGAACCTCACCATTTTGCTTCAGATGGATTCCGATGGCCATGCGGTGGAAATCCTTCAAGACATCGAATCCCAACATTCCCCTGGCAAGGGCAAGGCTGGAATCCAGAATGTTCAACTGCTGCTCTATCATTCGCTTGAGTTCAGGGTGCGCCGCCACGATGGGCACGGTCGTAACTGTCTTGCGCAGCTTGTCGAAGCCCCTGCTCAAGGACGCCAGGTCCACGATAAATACAACATCCGATTCCGCATCCAGCCTGGAGACCAGTGGAACATAGGGCCCCTTTGGTGCCTTACTGCTTCCACATCCATAAACGAGCAGGCAGACTCCGATGAAAGATATTAGAGCGCGTCTCATGAAAAACTCCCTCCGTAAAATTGGCCAAATATTCAGTGATACAACGAAAGATGCATATCACAATCTCCCATCATCTGGAATCAGATTTCCCATAAGGTTTGTGGGGGTCGGTAAGATTGACATGCCGTCCCATGCATCTGTATCATGCGCACACGTGTATAAACTTCGTCAGATGATTCACGGGAGGGTTTCCATGACCATTTCAGAACAAAGACCTTGGCTTGACAATTGGCCAGAGAACGTCCCCAAACATCTCGATTACCCGGACAAGTCCCTGGGTGAAATTTTCGACGACACATGTTCTCAATACTCGGACAGGCCTGCTGTCATTTTTCCATACAACCAGAAAATGGACTCCACCATAAGCTACGCTCAACTAAAGGCATGGGTGGATTCGTTTGCTACTTCCCTGTCCCAGTTGGGAGTAAAAAAGGGAGACGTTGTAGGCATCAGGCTTCCCAATACCATTCACTATGTCATCGCCTATTTTGCAGCCATGAAACTCGGAGCCATAGTCACGGCCAACAACCCCCTGTACAAGGCGGCTGAGGTGGAACACCAGTTCAACGACTCAGGAGCCAAGGTCCTCGTGGTAATGGATATCGTATACGAAGAAGCAGCAAGGGCCCTTCCCAAAACAAAGATCGAAAAGGTCATCGGCTGCAATATCGCCGACTTCATGCCAGGCTTGAAACGTTTCCTCGGCAAGCTCCTGGGCAAGATTCCACAGGCTCCCATGAGCGCGGATGTTCTACGGTTTACCGATCTCCTCCACACGAAGCCATCCCTGCCCAAGGTGGAGTTGAACCCCAGAGAGGATCTGGCGGTGCTCCAATACACGGGCGGAACCACGGGTCGCCCAAAGGGTGCCATGCTCACCCACTACAACCTGGTCTGCAACGCATACCAGACAAAGGCATGGGAGTGGAAGAACCGACCGGGTGAGGACCTCATATGCGGGGTGCTGCCATTGTTCCACATCTACGCCATGACTACGGTGATGAACCTTGCCGTGATTTCCGGAAGCTCCATGCTGCTTTTCCCCAAACCCCCTGAAGACTGGGCGGTGTTGCTGGCTGCCATAGAGAAGTACAAAGTGAATCTTTTTCCAGGTGTGGCCGCTTTGTACAACGCCATAAACAATCATCCAAAGGTCAAGGAATACGATCTGTCTTCCATCAGGGCATGTCTGTCAGGAGCAGGTCCCTTACCGGAACAGATACAGACCAGGTTCGAAGAACTCTCCGGCGCGAGGCTCATCGAAGGTTATGGTCTGACCGAAGCTTCTCCGGTCACCCATGCAAATCCTCTCTACGGTCGCAGAAAAATCGGCTCCATTGGTCTGCCCTTTCCGGACACGGAAGCAAAGATCATGGACAAGGACACGGGTGAAAAGGAATTGGAGCCCGGCCGAATAGGAGAACTGGTTGTCAAAGGTCCGCAGGTGATGAAAGGTTATTACAACACGGACGAAAACTCTGATGTGCTGAGAGATGGGTGGCTGTATACAGGCGATCTGGGAACAGTGGATGAGGAGGGGTACTTCAAGATCGTGGATCGCAAGAAAGACATGATAAAACGCAGCGGATATTCGGTATTTCCGGCAGAAGTGGAAGAATATCTCTATCAAAACGAACACGTGCTCGAATGTGCTGTCATCGGGATTCCGGACAAGAAATCCGGCGAGGAGATAAAAGCCTTCATAGCCCTCAAACCTGAATCTGTAGGCAAGGTCAGTGAGCAGGATATCATACAGTGGGCCAAGGACAACATGGCAGCATACAAATACCCGCGGCTGGTGGAATTCAGAGAAGAAATTCCCAAAGGCACAGCAGGAAAAATACTGCGCCGAGAACTCAAGGAAGAGGAGTTGGAAAAGAAAAAATCATGACCTTCAAAATCCCAGAAATTCATCCCGGAATATTTCCAATATTTGTTCTGTTTTTTTCCACCACTCTCATGGCACAGGATATCTCGGAAACAAAAAAGATATCCATTCTTTTCACTACAGATCTCTATGGATTGTTCAGCCCGGTAAAATGTGATGCTCCACCACAAACCGACTTTGCCAACCTGGTGGGAACCATAAAAAAGATACGCGAAGAAAACAAAAGACAAGGGCTGAGTGAGCCGCTCGTACTCAACGGTGGCGACAACATCGGTCCCAGGGCCTTTGCCAGGTTCGTACTCATACAAGGTCAATCTGGTGGCGAGGCCATGGCCAGATGGCTCAAGGCTGCAGGCTATGGACTAATCGCTTTGGGCAACCAGGATTTTTATGCCGTTGCCCAACGACTGGCTGCGTACCTCAAGGGAGGAAAGGATCTCGGCCTGGATTTCTCAGCAGCCAACCTGGACTGCAAGACCAAAAAAGGCATCTGCAAGTATATTGGAGCTGGTCCGGGTCGGTTCAAGATGTTCCAACGCGATGGATTGAACATTGCGGTACTGAGCGTTATACACGCTGACCTGGCAAAGCTGGTCGGGCCCGGAAGGCTCGACAACATACAGGTCGAAGACCCGGCACAAAGAGCGAAAGAGGTTATTGAGGCAGCACGCCAGGCAGGGGCTGACCTGGTGATCGTCATCTCTCATACGGAACACGCAGAGACATCTCCACGTACCACCATTGCCTTGGCAAGGGCCATTCCAGACGCTGATCTTGTGATCGCAAACGCCTTTACCGTGAACAAGGATGATAGAGGTATCGGTGTAATCAGGTTTTCCGATGGTGCGTCACCCATTATCGGATGCGATCTCATGGGTGAACACCTCTGCCTGGCGCAACTCGAAGCAAAAAAGACCGGGGGCAGGTGGCGAGTGTCGAATCTGTCCAACCAGGAGCTGAATCCTTCGTCAGCAAAACCGGACGAACAGGTACGCAAAGAAATTGAAGAATACCTGAAAGACTACTGCTCAAAGTGGGATAAGCCTGTGGGCAAGGGGAAGCTGGCCCGGGCGATGAACCCGGACGATTTCCGAAGATACATAATGGAGATCATGCGTGCATCGAGCAAAAGCGAACTTGCATTCATAAACCGGGGCCTGGTGGATGAATCGGTCGTCTTCCCCATGAAAGGGCACATCACGAGACACGATTTTTTTGCAGGTCTTCCCCACAGAAACAAGCTCTACACCTTTGGGCTGAAAGGCAAGCAGGTAAATGCACTGTGTAAAAAACTGCTCAAGGAAAAACAAGTAAGCGGCAAGACCAGGCTCGAACATCTTGGTCTGTCCTGTGGGAAGAAAAACAGGGTAAACGGCAGACTCATCGATCCCAACGATACCTATACGGCAATAACCATTGAATACCTGGCGGCTGGAGTCCTCGGATACTTCGATCCGAAAAAAATCCACATGAAGCCCTTCATGCAGCAAGGATTCGATCATCAACCCATACTTGGTCAGGTGGCGAGAAAATTTCTCTCCAGCCCCAGGTTCCAAGGCGACAACCCGGAGCTCATCGACCCTGATCAAAACTTCTCCGATCTGTCACGTACGCTGAGATGGACCTTCTTCGGTGGACTCAACCTGAACCTGTCAGACACTGCCATATACAACGATCGTGCATATGATCAATCGCAACTTGCCAGGGACGAGTTCATGGCCCTGAAAGGAGAAATAAGGGCCAGGATTGAGGCAAACTCCAGAATTCACGGCCTGTCCATAGATGCAAGGCTGAAATATGCAAAATCGTCCACAGCTGACGGACCCTGGATAGAGAGTGAAGACCTGACCACAGTCAACGCGGTATACAAGCTCAAGTCTTTCAGGGATGCCAACTCTGGCTGGTACGTTCCCATGCCCTACCTGGAATCCAAGCTGGAGACGGAACTGACCAAGCCCCAGGACGATCCTGCAACAACGGAGATTGATGAAGGTCGCTCATACCACCACCTGGAAGTAACCGCCACCTTGGGCACCAGGTTCAAGCTGCTGCAGACCCTGGAGGCAAAAGCAGGATTCGGTCTCAGGGACGAGACATTAGACCCCGACGCAAAGCCGGTATATGGATTCGACATAGGCTACCTGCTGAAGAAAACGAACCTGCTGAGCTTGCTGGGAAGTCCTCTTCAGATGGAATCGCAACTCACGGCATTCTTCGGAGACCTGGGCCGTACCAACACCCTGAAGGGGACCTGGACAAATCGCTTGTATTTTTCCATCATCGGGCCCATATACTTCAATATCACCCACGAATTGTTCGTTTACAGATACTCCACGTGGGATTACGGAATTGCTTCGGATTTCACATTCGGCCTGAGCTATAACGCTCAGACTTCGTTGCAGGCATTTTGAGACGGTCGGTTCGGACCTGCACAACACAAACGGAGGGCTATCATGGATTTCAATATCTTGTCTTCTCTCGCCACCAAGTCGAAATCAAAGGTGTTGCTGGTTGTCCTGGACGGCCTTGGTGGTCTGCCGGGAGAGCAGGGGCTGACAGCACTGGAGGCCGCAGAAACTCCCAACATGAACAAGGTTGCAGAATATGGTGAATGTGGTTTCCACGATCCCGTGTCTCCTGGAATCACCCCGGGGTCCGGACCTGCTCATATCGGACTTTTCGGCTACGCTCCCTTCAAGTACAACATCGGCAGAGGGGTGCTGGACACGGCTGGAACACCTTTTGTTTTCGAACCCGGCGACCTGGCAGCCCGATTGAACTTTGCAACCCTGGCTGCAGACGGAACCATCTCGGACAGGAGAGCTGGACGCATTTCCGACGAAGAAGGAAAGCGGGTCGTAAAAAAGCTTTCGGAAAAAATCACCGAGATTGATGGAGTCAAGTTACTCCTGCAGCATGTAAAGGAATACAGGGCTGCAGCCATATTCCGCGGTGCCGAACTCGATGGCAAGCTGTGCGACTCGGACCCCCAAAAAGTAGGACTGAAGCCACTGGAGGTCAAACCGCTGACAGACGAACCAGACCCAAAGGCAGAGCTTGGTGCAAAACTGGCCAACGAGTTCATTCGCCAGGCAAAAGAAGTTCTAAAGGACGAGCCCAAGGCCAATTTCCTGATGATGCGCGGCTTTGATGTATACGATCCCCTGCCCAATTTCAGCACGATGTACAAATGGACGGCAACTGCGGTCGCTGCTTACCCCATGTACAAGGGTGTGGCCAAGCTGGCTGGGATGAACGTCATAGAAAGAGGCCAGAACACCATCGAAGAGGAAGTTCAAATCGTGGAAGATATATGGAACGAGACGGACTTCGTCTTTCTCCATATAAAGAAAACCGATTCAGCGGGCGAAGACGGAAACATGTCCAAAAAGATCGAGGTGATAGAACACTTTGACCGGGTCTTGCCCAGGCTTCTTGCGCTCAAGCCAGATGTCCTGTGCATCACGGGAGATCACTCGACCCCGTGTACCATGAAGAGCCATTCATGGCATCCAGTACCCATCTGTATCAACTCTGCTGTCAACAGGATCGACAATGTGAAGAAATTCGGAGAGCGAGACTTCATGCAAGGCGGCCTTGGACGCATCCACTCAACCGATGTAATGCCATTACTGCTCGCCCACGCAGGACGTCTGAAAAAATACGGCGCGTGATCTGAGAGTCCAAAAAACTACAGATTCTTCATATTATCTCGAGTTGCGAATCGAGTTAGGGTTTGCATTTTCAATGGACCGGGTGTTACGATTTACGCTTGATCGCAGAGGTCGTATAGTTTGACGCGGCCTGAAAGGAACCAATGGGTATTACAGAAGAATCCATAGAAAGGCTGCTATCCCTTCGCAGAGAACTGGACAGGATTTTCAGAGATTTTTTTGATCCGAGCCGTCCCGAAGCAATGGAGGACGGACAGGTGGATCTTACCACCGACATCTTCGAGACCGTTGAAGAAATAGTGTTGGAAATAGAGCTCCCGGGAATACAGAAGCAGGATCTGAAGCTAAGCGTGCTCAGGGATGTGATCATAGTCGAAGGAAAAAAGCCCAGGCCATTGCAAGCAAAAGGAATTCACCACATCTGCATGGAACGTACATCAGGACACTTCAGGAGGATCATCGAGTTGCCTGGCGCTGGTGACACGAGCAACATCAGTGCTGAACTCAAAAATGGCCTGCTTGTAATCAGAATGCCAAAAATCGAGGATCGAAGGGGACGACACAGGACCATACCAATCTCCTGAGACTCAAAGCCGGGTGGGGTGACAAACATGAACGAGAATACCACCGACGAGCAGTTGCAAATCCCTGAAGAACTCCCAGTTCTCCCCATCAGGGATCTGGTGATTTTTCCGGACATGATCGCCCCACTCGTAGCAAGTCGCTCAACATCACAGTCAGCGGTTGAAGCGGCGCTGGATGACTCCAGGATGGTGATGCTGGTCACCCAGAGAAACACAGAGACAGCCGAACCCGGACCAGAGGATGTTTTCCAGGTCGGTACTGTAGGCATTGTCGTGCGAGTAAAGAAAGAAGAAGACGGTCGTCTCAAGCTGATGGTTCAAGGACTCAGAAAAGCCAGGGTGGGTTCTTTCACACAGGATCATCCACACATGGTCGCCAACATCAAGCCGATCCTGGACCTGCCCTTGGACGAAATATCCACAGAAACACAGGCCCTGATGCGTTCGGCCCTGGAACAAGTTCTAAGCTACAGCCGCATACAGGGCACTCCTGCGGCCGGGGTTATTGCAACCATGGAAAACACCTCGGACCCGGGACGCCTGGCAGACCTTATCGTCTCCCATCTTCCCCTGGCTCCTTCCGATGCTCAAAAGGTCCTGGAAACGCCGGACCCCATCCGAAGGCTCAGGGCTGTGGTCGAACACCAGGCCAAAGAACTGGAGTTGCTGAGCGCAAAAGAACACATAGAAAGACAGGTACGGGAGGGTCTGGACAAATCTCAACGCGAATATTATCTGCGTCAACAACTCAAGGAAATCCGAAGTGAGTTGGGTGACGAAGCAGAGGATGACATAGAGGAACTGGAGCAGCGCCTGGCCGCTAGCGCCATGGACGAGCAGGCACGCAAGGAAGCCAACAAGCAGATCAAGCGGCTTGCAAAAATGCATGCCGAGAGTTCAGAAGCATCCACTCTCAGGACTTATCTAGAACAGCTTCTGGACATGCCATGGGGCAAGAAGAGTGAAGATCAGCTGGATCTCGCCAGGGCACAGAAAATTCTGGACGAAGATCATCTTGGGATGGATGAGGTCAAGGACAGGCTCTTGGAACACCTGGCCGTCCGAAAACTCAACCCGTCTAGTCCCGCACCCATAATGTGTCTCATAGGGCCTCCCGGTGTTGGAAAGACATCCCTGGGCAAGAGCATAGCTCGTGCCCTTGGCCGAAAGTTCGTGCGAGTGTCGCTTGGCGGAGTGCGCGACGAGGCAGAAATACGAGGTCACCGCAGGACCTACGTTGGAGCCATGCCCGGCAGGATAATACAAGCCATAACCCAGGCAGGCACCATGAACCCTCTCATCGCGCTGGACGAGATAGACAAGGTCGGGCGCGATCTTCGGGGAGATCCCACAGCAGCATTATTGGAAGTGCTGGATCCCGAACAAAACAATGCTTTCGTAGATCATTATCTAAACGTACCCTTTGATTTGAGTTCTGTTCTATTTTTTGCCACCGGCAACCGTACAGACACCATTCCCCCAGCGCTCCTGGACAGAATGGAACTGATACCTGTTTCAGGATACGATCTGGAACAAAAGGCGTCCATCGCTGCGCACTATTTGCTCCCACGGCAGATCTCCAAGTGTGGTCTCAAGCCTGAACAATTGGAAATGGACGAGATAGTCCTGCAGCAACTTGTGGAAAACTACACTAGGGAGTCGGGAGTAAGACAATTGGAACAAACCATAGGCAGACTGGCTCGAAAGATCGCCAGGCAGGTTGCACAAAAGGGAGAAGTTTCTGACAAGCTTACTTCTCAACGCATAAGAAGAATGCTGGGGCCACCCATCTTTCACTCGCTACCGGCCCTGGAAACTGACTCGGTCGGCATAGCAAACGGTCTGGCCTGGACACCAGCAGGGGGTGAGGTTCTTCAACTGGAAGCCACATCCATGCGCGGAAGAGGGCGCCTGATCCTGACGGGTCAACTGGGTGACGTCATGCAGGAATCAGCCCAGACAGCTTTGAGCTACACAAAATCTCTGGATGCACGCAAGTCAGAGGACAGTGGCCCCTTTGCCGGCCAGGACATACACATCCATATTCCGGCAGGAGCCATACCAAAAGATGGACCATCGGCAGGTGTGGCCATGGCAGTTGTACTCGTATCACTTCTTACTCGTATACCTGTCAGGAGCGACCTGGCCATGACAGGAGAGATCTCCCTCAGAGGACGTTTGTTGCCTGTGGGCGGTCTAAGGGAGAAGATTCTTGCCGCTCTACGTGCGGGTCTAAACCAGGTGATAGTTCCTGCGCGTAATGCTGATCAGGTACAGGAATTACCCAAGGATCTGAAAAACAGGATAGAGGTCCTTCTTGCGGAATCTGTGGAGCAAGCTCTCGATTGGGCCCTTGTGTCCAGCCCCTTCGCTCCTGACCACCGTGGATGGACCAGAAGCGAAAATAACGAACAAGGCATAACTGAAAACCCGGGTACATTATTAGGGGGAGGAGCCTGAAGAAATATGGTTCAGATCAACATGCAACAGCGTGAGTTGACGCTGAAGATCGTCTTTTACGGGCCTGCGTTGTCCGGCAAGACCACAAACTTGCAGGCAATACATCGCCTGATGTCTGAAGATGCCAGGGGACGATTGATGGTCTTGGACACATCAGACGATCGAACCCTTTTCTTCGATCTGATGCCGGTCTTTTTCAAAAGTGAATCCGGTTTTACGGTAAAAGTTAAACTCTTTACCGTACCTGGTCAGGTCATGCACGACTCCACCAGGAGAATCGTACTTCAGGGTGCAGATGGAATTGCGTTCATAGCCGATTCGCAAATAGAAATGACAAGCGCAAACAATGACTCGTGGCGCAACATGATGAACAATCTCAAAATAAACGGAATCGACCCTGCTTCAATACCAATTGTCATACAATTCAACAAAAGAGACTTGCCGGGAACAAGGCCTGACAACGAAATCGACGAGGTTGCAAGAAAAGGCAAGGAACCAATTTTCAAGGCGTCTGCTATTTCTGGAAAGGGTGTCATGGAGACTTTCGAGGGCATTTTACGCCTGACCTGGAGAACTATGGATGACCTTTATGATCTGGAGGAAAAGCTACAGGTCAAGGAAGAAGAGTTCATCAACAACCTCCTGAGAAAAAACACTGCTCGCCCCATTTCTAATCCCAGATTGGACACGGAGGGTCGCAGATGACAGGACTGGACCCACTGGCCAGCAATGGTTCATCCGTTTTGCAACGGAGATTCTCCCTTGGTGAACTTGTTGACGCATCTTCCTTTCGTGAGGTCTGCTCAAGTTATGCCGAGTTATTCCGTATAAGCTTCAAGGTATTCGATTCCGACGGTCAATTGTTGGTGGACGCAAAAGGTAACAGGGGCGATCTGTGCGCGTACGTACGACAACTTCCAAAGGGTAGAAGCAGCTGCACCAAGGAAGTCACCACCATCAGAGAAAAGGCCATGGCAGCAGACAAGCTGTCGTACTTCGATTGCTTTACCGGTCTCAGGTACATTATTGCACCCATAAAGCATGAAGGCGACGCCCTGGGATCGGTTGTTTATGGACCATACCGACCTCAGGGCGTAAAAATGCCGGATTTGGCAAAATTGGACGCAAAGGTAAATCCTGAGACGATCAAACGACTGCAGGCAAGAACTCCCGCTGCCGCCGAAGAGGTTGCCAAAAGAGTTGTGGACCACCTCGTTCAGGTAATCGAAGTGATTCTTTACACCGGTTACAAGCAAATACTTACTTCCAGACTTCACTTCGAGGCTGTGACCTCCAGTTACGAAGAGCTGCAAAGAAAGAACAAGCAGCTAAGGGATTCCTTCGAACGCCTAAAGGAGTTGGACAAGCTGAAAAGCAGTTTTCTTGCGACCGTTTCTCATGAACTGCGAACTCCATTGACGTCGGTAATCGGTTACAGTGAAATGCTCATGGAGGGTCTGGCGGGCAAGCTGAACGAAGAACAGATGGAATACGTAAAAACCATAATGGAGAAAGGCGAAAACCTACTCTCCCTCATCGCCAGCATACTGGATTTCTCAAAAGTGGAGTCTGGCAACCTGCGTCTTGCAAGGAAGCTGACAGATGTAAAATCAGTAGTAAATGAAGCCATGTCCACCGTAATACCCATTGCCCAGAAGGGACAAATAAATTTGATTTCTGAGGTATCTTCCGACCTGCCGCAGATCAATATGGATGGAGAGAAAATCAGGCAAGCCATTATAAATATCCTTGGCAATGCCGTGAAATTCAATAAACCCGGAGGCCAGGTCAAGCTGAAGGCGAACACCATCAAGGTTCCCAAAAAAATTCAAAAGGACGATTTGATACCGGCAGCCTTCGCTCCTCCGGATGAATCCTTCCTGCAGATTTGTATCACCGACACGGGCATAGGAATTCCAGAGGATAAGCTCTCGAAGGTGTTCGACTCCTTTTACCAGGTAGACGGATCATCGACGAGGGAATATGGGGGAACAGGGCTGGGACTTGCTATTTCGAACAGCTACATAACTGCACACGGTGGACACATAGAGCTGGAAAGCGAGCGAGGCAAGGGCTCTTCCTTTACCATCTATATTCCCATGGAGACCGTTCCATGACTGATGACAAAAAAAAAGCACATATACTGATCGTAGACGACGATCATGATATTCTCACCCTGGAACGAAAAATCCTGGAGCGAGAAGGGTTTGTCGTATCCGCCGCCAATGATGGAAAAGAGGCTGTGGAAAAAATCGAGACAAGTGATTTCGATCTCATTCTTCTCGATATCATGATGCCAGGAATCGACGGTTTCGAGGTCAGCCGAGTCATTCAGCGGAAACCAGGCGAGAGAAACACCCCGGTGGTCTTTGTAACTGCTCGGGATGATTCTGAATCCATGCGGGAAGGATTTCGCTCCGGTGGAACAGTTTTCTTGTCTAAACCGTTTACGTCGAATCAGTTATTGCGACTTGTCAAAGCGATGATCGTACAATGACAAAACGCATTTGGTGGCTACATAAGAAAGATCTTCAATGAGGCTTTTGAGCAAAATACTCCTTTCGCACCTGTTGGTTGTAGCCCTTCCAATAACTGCCGCCTTTGCCATTCCCTCTGATATGAACCCGTCATGGATTCGCCCAGTGACGGCGCTGGGCCTCACTGCCATCGCTCTTGTGGGTGCGTCTATCTGGGGAATAAAACTGAACAAGCGACTTCAGTCATTGGCCGATCTTGCCGAAAAGGTCAGTGGAGGAGATCTTTCCTCTGGGGTAGATCTGAGCCGACACAAAGGCCCTGTAGATGAAATCAGTGAACTCGGTGCCTACATTGAACAAATGCGCAAGGACCTGGTACAAACTCTTCGAATGTTGCAACAGACTTCCAAAAGATCCAACGAAGCATCAGGCTCCCTGACCCAGTTGGCAAAAAAGATAAATATTTCTGCTGGCGAGATCTCCTCTTCCATGGACAAGATCACCAAAGGAGCTGAACTGCAAAGCGACCTCGTTGAGCAAACCTCGGCCTTGATTCAGGAAGTGGCACGATCCATACAGCGCACCGCCCGTTCAGCCGAAGACGCAGCAAGGTCTTCTGCCGAAGCAAGCACGGTAGCCCAGTCCGGAAGCAAGATGGCGAGCCAGGCTGCGGACAAACTCAGAGGTGTTTTCGAACAAATCGAACGTACAGCAGAGCGGGTGTTCCAATTCAGCCAAAGGACAAAGGAAATCGGCGCAACGGTGCGTGTCATAACCGAGGTTGCACAGCAAACGCATCTGCTGGCTATCAACGCGACCATAGAAGCAGCACGTGCCGGGGATGCAGGTCGAGGCTTTGCAGTGGTGGCCGAAGAGATTCGACAACTTGCAGAAAACACATCCCGCTCTACTGACAAGATTTCAAAGATTGTCGATGAAGTGGGTGTCACTTCATACGAAACTGTCCAGGAGGTCTGGGCCAGCACAAAGCAACTCAGCGAAGGCAGAGAGCAGTTGGAATCCATCGTTGACGCGCTGAAGAACATTGCGGCCACTGTGACATCGGGTTCAGATAGGGTGCAAATAATCAGTAAACTCGCCAAGGAACAGATCGCCGGCGCAGAACAATCTGTTACAGCTATCGAAAATATCTCCCTGGTCGCTCAAGAAAACGCTTCATCCACCTCGCTGGTCAGAAGCACATCCACGGCTCAAAGTGAGTCGATCTTACAGGTGACCAGGCTTGCTACCGAACTCGTTGAAATATCCAAGACCATGGACGAAGAAGTCGGTAGATTCCGTTTACAGGAAGACGACAGTGACACAGGATAATCATAACCTGAGCACAAGCGACAAAGACAAGGTGCTGGAACAGACCCTGGTATTCAAAGCAGGTCAGGAGTTGTTTGGAATCTCACTAGCCAGTGTGCTCGAGGTCTTTCAGCCCTCTTCGTCCATAAGACCGGTTCCTGGTGCTCCACGCTGGCTTGCAGGAATGCTCCACCACCAGGGCGAAGTCCTGCCTGTTGTTCGTGCTGATGCCCTTCTTGGAGCAGAGGCAGAACAACAAGCTAACATTCAATTGATTCTGATGGATCTCAACATTCAAAAAATTCTTCTTCAGGTTGACGAGATCGTGGCTTTGGAGAGTATACAATCAGGAGGCCCCGCAAGGTCCGATGGCCAACGCCGTGCATGGCTCAAAGGCAGGCTTCTCACCGTTTTGGATATCGACAATGTAAACCGTTTAATCAAAAGCAGATTAAAAACAACAATCAACTGAAATCTTTTACACACTGGTTCTTGAATACAAGCCCACTGTATGATTTCATGTTGCCACTCAAAAGATGTTTATCCAAGAGCGAATGGAAAAGAAGATGAAGGAACATGCTCAAAATCCGCAGAAAATCGCTCGACATCTTTGGAGCGAGTTGATTCGCATTTCAAGGAGAGCAAAAATTCGAATGGAAAATCTATCCATGGACGAGATCAAGGCAAACTGCCTGTCATCCATCTCAGAGCTTGCTGGTGGTGGAGTTGGTTTGCTGCTGGAACAGGAAGAATCGGGGCTATTCAAGACAGGAATGGCTTCTGATGCATTGCCTTTCGATGGAAAAGAACTGAGCATTGATCCTGCGCTGGTAGATCCGACGGGGACACTCCCTGCCGAGGTCAAGGCTGAGATGCTGGCAAAATCGACAAAAGATCTCATAGAAAGCATGGCAGCAGACCTTACTGTTTTTGCCGAATGCATACTGGATTCAGATAAAATACTCGCCATACTGGTTTTTGTTGCAACCGACACCGAAGGAGTCTCTCACGCAACCGAGGAAAAACTCCGGCAATTGACCACCTCCATTGGCTTGGTGATGATCGCCGCTGAAGAAATGAACGACTCCCTTCAAAACTCCAACATCGATCCACTGACTGGCTTTTTCAACCGAAGGTATCTCGAGCCTGGTCTTCGGACCGAACTAGCACGAGCGTCTCGCTACGGACATACCCTGAGTCTAGTGTGTTTTCAGCCGGACCATTTGGAAAACGCTGATGAGTTCACTCGCGAAATTTCAAAGCTTCTTAGATCCAACGCCGATCCCATGAGCGTTCTTTTCTCTTTCAGAACTTCTGATATTCCCTTGAGAACAGGCAAAAACCAGTTCATGGTGATGCTGCCAGAGACTCCAAAATGGGGAGCATTGACAAAGGCAGACAGGTTCAGAAAAGCCGTCAGGGAATTGCCCCTTGGAGGCAAGCATCAGACTGTGTCTGTAGGTGTAGCGACATTTCCAGAAGATGCTTCAGACCACACTGCATTGGTAAACGCAGCACAGTACGCCATGGACCAGGCTGCAAAGAACGGCGGTGACAAGGTCATACAAGCCTGACCATTAAAAAACAAAAAAGGCCGGTGCCCGGGCTGGGCATCGGCCTTTTTCATTTATGCCTCTTGCTTCTACTGTGGATATATGAAGCTTACACCGTTGATATCCGACTCGGCCAACGACACCTTGCTCATGTCGCAATAATCCACGGCATAGTACATGGTGGCGTTGAACACATCAGGATGATCCAGTCCTAAGAGGTGGCCCTCTTCGTGGGTTGCAACTCCATCCAGATCCATCTGGTTGGAGCATGGGTCACCATTCCTGACAAAAGGCACTCCATCGTTGAACACTATATCTGCATCGGTAATTCGATAGAAAGTCACGCCATTTGTCGTTGTGGTCTGACTGTTATAAATAGGAAGGGTTGCACCGAGAACACCCGAAGCCAACTCTCCATCCGGGTCCTCGAAGGACATGGTATTGTAGCCATCGTTTATAAACCCGCCAGAGCCGGCAGAGGCCTGAGAGAGTTCGTTGAAGGTGATAGTTGCCGTGGCCACGTTCTGCCATTGGTCAAAACCATTGCGGATTGCATCACGTGTGGATGTTTGACCCAGGTCGCCCTCGTAGTTGTTGGCCACAAACCTGAACCCCACAGGCATATCGGAATCAAACCATTTCCTAGGCGGATCCAAAAGCTCAAAGGTTGTTGCATCACCTACCGTTACCGGTTGAGGACCGTCCACGTTGTCTGTCTCGTCCGATTCAGCAATGGCGTCATTGGTGTCCGCCTGCACCCACGCGGTGTACGACCCGTTTGGAGCATTCTGCCATACAAGATCGTACGGTTTGGACTCACCCACTGCCAAGCCTGTGGGATTATCTGACCAGTCACCAGCATCACCCACACCAGGGGCACTGGCGCGATCCGTGTATAGGTCTACCTGGAACGAATTGATCACATCCACGTTTCCTGTGTTCACCACATCCCAGTGGTATTGTATATCATTACCCACCAGGGTTGCTGTGAAATTCTGGATGCTGATGTTCTTTGTTCCGCCGGCCAACTGAATGGGCACCTGGTCGTTCCACGTGGTGGTACCATCTGTAAGCTCCAGGTCCAGGACATACTGGAACGCGTCGGCAGATGCCGAGACATTGATCACGAAGCCGTTTGCTGTTGCTGTGCTACCTGCGCTGACGGTGCCAAACGATCTTGTTGCAGTGGTAACCGTTACATCTGGGTCAGAAGAAGACAGGGTACCAGTCACGCCTGTGGCATCCTGGGCTCCATCGTTTTTCACGGTTATGTTCAAGGTTGCACTCTGACCCTTTTGGATGGGATCGGGGGTGGATGTCAGAGAATCATAAACGAGTTCCGTGGATTGACAGCCGTTTACCTTGATGATGAAAGACGAATATATGGGCGACCAGGTTCCTTCGCTTTCGTCCCAAAGATAACCGTTCATCTGCGAGTTGTTCTGGGTATCACCGTCATCGGAGAGCACCGCAAAATCAGTAGCGCTGAGATCTGTCTGGGATTCCACCACCACGAAGAAAGTATCACCGGTTTTGAATGTCAAAGGAGTGGGCAGGCTGAATGTTTCAACAGTCGGTGTACCTCCGCCATTGGCTGTCACCGACTGCCAGTTGGACTGGTAGATCAGCTTATCAGGATAACCTGCCTGGTAAGTATAAACCTTCAGCCTGAAGGTACCGGTTCCGCTCCCGCTGGAGTTATTGTAAAGGAAGCTCACATCAGCAGAGGTCATGGCAAAGGACGTGGAGTCAACGACAAAATAGTTACCCGTCTCATCGCCTGCTGCCGGGGGGATAATATACTTTGGGGTATCATTGTCGGTGGCCAGCACGTGGTTTTCTGTCACACAGCCGGAGCCCTGCACGTACACACCGTATGAGGTGACCCATGAGTTTGGACCATCTGAGCTGTTGAGTACCATGCCATATATTCCGTAGGCAGTTGCGTCTGCCGAGATCCCGTAGGCAGGTGATCCAGCGGCGGTGGCACCGGCAGTAATAGTACCAAAGTTTGCCGTATCGCTGGTCAATACCATCTCTGGTGCACCAGAACTCAATACACCACTTACGGTAGCCGAATCATCAAAGCCACGATTTTTCAGCGTGGCAGTGGAGGTAATGGATCCACCAGCAGGAAGGGGAGTCTGACTCTCTGCATGGTCTGAAAGCTCCAACCACGGCCCCTCTCCGCATCCCTGTACCCTGATCAACCAGTTACCCAGGACGCCATAATACTGCCCATCGGATTGCTGTTTGAGCACGCCACCAGCATAAGTGTCTGCGATTCCACCATCCATCAGGGGCAGGAACAGGTTGGTCGTCTGGTCAGCTTCCGAGCGAACACCTACCCAAAGGAGCTCACCGTTTGTAAACCCGACAGGAGATGAAAGGGTAAAGGTATGGGGTGCATCCCATGCTTCTGTCACAGTATCAGGACCAGCCGATGCCAGTTCGGTACCAGGCAGTCCATCGTTGTCAGCATAGACATGCAGGGAATAGCTTCCCTGGGCATTTCCGCTCCCGCCTGAGAAATCATAAAAATAAACATCGACGGAGATGGCATTATAAGAAGACGAATTGATGAAAAATGCGTTGATCGCCTCGTCTCCCGCGTTCAAGCCATAGCTGGTCAAGGGAAAACCATTGTCTATCTGCAATAGCCCCTCGGGTACTGCAGTATCACAGGAGGCACAACCCTCGTCGATGATCCTGTTGCAGTTGTTGTCAATGCCATCGCATGCCTCTGTGGCACCAGGGTTGATGTCAGGATTGGAATCATCGCAGTCATCTCCGGTGCATGCACCTGTACCATCGCCATATCCATCGGAATCCTGGTCCCTTATGGTTCCTGTGCAGTTGCCGCCCACGCACATGTCGTTTTCTGTACACGCATCGCCATCATTACAGGCTTCGCTGTTGTTGGTGTGTACGCATCCAAGTTGAGGATCACAGGAATCATCTGTACATATGTTCGAATCATCACAGCTTATGCCGGTTCCAACACAAATCCCACCGGAGCAATGGTCGCTCGAAGTACAGCCATTGCCATCATCACAGGTGTTGCTGTCATTTGCCGTGTTGACACAACCCTGGTTCGCCACACAGGAATCGTCCGTACAATCGTTGTTGTCATTGCAATCGAGTGTACCGGCACCGGCCTGACAGGTTCCACCCGAACAGGTATCCCCGGTTGAGCAAGGATCACCATCATCACAGGGTGCCGTGTTGTTGGCAAACACACATCCAGTCGCAGGTACACAGGAATCGTCCGTGCAAGGATTGGAGTCATCACAGGTCAATGTTCCGGCACCAGCCTGACAGGTTCCACCAGAACACACGTCACCAGTTGTACATGCGTTGCCATCATCGCATGGTGCGGTGTTGTTAGCATGCTGACATCCAGATACGGGATCGCATGTATCCGTAGTGCATGGGTTACCACTATCGCAGTTCAGTGCAGTGCCTGCCACACAAGAGCCGGCAGAACAGGTCTCGGTACCATTGCAAACGTTTCCGTCATCGCAATCCGAGTCGTCACCGCAGGTATTGCAACCAGGGTCCTGTGCATCCGAAAGCTGGTTGCAATTGTTGTCAACACCATCTGAACACACCGGATCACCGGCTGGACCTTCGAATGCTCCCGGGTTAATGGCAGCCACATCATCGTTACAGTCGTCACCACCACAATTTTCATCGATGTAACCATCGGAATCCGCATCCTTTGGAAGACCAGAGCATACCCCGTTAGAGCAAGTGTCGCCGGTTGTACAGCTATCACCATCGTCACATGGGGAGGTATTGTAGGTGTGGCTGCAACCATTCACAGGATCACAGGTGTCATCGGTGCACGGGTCACCATCATCACAATCAAAAGCTGCCTCACCGGACACGCACTGACCGGCCTGACAATGATCTCCATCCGTACATGCGTTTCCATCGTCACAAGAAGCTGTGTTGTTGGCATGTACACAACCCAGACCCTGTACACAGGAGTCATCGGTACAATCCTCGTGATCGTCACAATCCCTCGCAGCACCAGCCTGGCATGCTCCATCAGCACAGGTATCACCCACTGTACAGTCATCTCCATCATCACAGGGGTCGGTGTTGTTTTCGTGTTGGCAACCATTTGCTACGTCGCATGAATCAGTGGTGCAGTCATTGCCGTCATCACAGTTCAAGGCAGTGCCATGGCATGAACCCTGGTCACAGGCGTCGTTTTCCGTACACGCGTTCTCGTCGTCACATGGAGCTATGTTGAAAGAATGAACACATCCTAAGGAATCATCACAGCTGTCCTCGGTACATGGGTTGTTATCATCACAATCAACGCTCGAATCTCCAACACAAACACCGTTGGAACAATGGTCGTTGGAAGAACAAGCCTGTCCGTCGTCACATTCGTTGGAGTTGGGAGAATACACGCAACCAGAGGCGGGATCGCATGAATCATCCGTACATTCGTTTCCATCATCGCAGGTCAAGGCATCTCCGCCCACACAGGAGCCATTGGAACACACGTCGCCTATGGTGCAAGCGTTATCGTCATCACAGGGCGCGCTATTGGGGATATAGACGCAGCCTTCGGAGTCATCGCAGGAGTCGTTTGTGCAAGGATTGCCGTCATCGCAACCAACAGCTGTCCCGGAACATACTCCATCGGAACATACATCGTTTTCAGAGCAAGCCTGACCATCGTCACAGGGAGCCGTGTTGTTTGTGTTTACGCATTTTCCCTGCACACATGTATCATCCGTACACGGGTTTTCATCGTCGCATTGTGCAGCAGATGTACACTCCACATTACCACCATCACCACCGTCTATGCCACCATCTTCAGGGTTGGTGCCTCCATCGGAACATCCACCAATGGCCAGCATCAAGGCCAAGGTCAGTCCCATGAATAAACTGGTTGATAGGCGTCTCATTTTGAACCTCCTGCAAACAAGGCCCGGACTTCATCAAGAGAGTGAAGGCTTACACCAGCCGGGTTTGAGCCCACAGCCTTTACTCCTGCTTCGGGCATATCCCGGATGACCATCTCCCTGCCTGTCTTGGCATCCGTAAACACCTTGAATTTGCCCATGTACAGTCCGATGGTCAAATACCCTTCTCCGTCCTTGCGGGGCTCCAAGAAAACCAGCACCTTCTCGCCCTTGGCAAACTTGGGAGCGCCATCGAGTTTGGCAAAGGTGTCACCCACCCTGCCTCCTATGGTTTTGACCACTACCGTACCCATCTTTGCGGGACCCTTGAGGATCTCCGTGGGGTTAATCCACACGCGTGTATGAATTTTTGTCTTGTCAGCATTCCAGCTGGCTTCCACCCGGTTTACTTCTCCCACCAACACCACCTTCGCCACAGGCGCCATCTGGTCGATATCCATATTGACCACTACCGTGGCTGATGCCGGTAGCGCAATTGCCAGCGTCACTGCGGCGATGGCTATTGAGACTTTCAGGTAACTACGCATAACGTCTTCTCCTTGAAAAATAATATTTGTTCGGATTTATTCCATTGGATTCAAACTCTTGATACCAACTTCAAAAGCCGGGGCGCCCCTGCGCCCCGGCTTGATTTCGATGGCCCTAGTAAGCAACACCTGTATTGAACATGTCAGCGTGGAACTGAGGGAAGGACCCAGCAGACTCAGCAGGGCCTGCCGTAGCCAGGATCGTTATGAGATTTCCATCTTTTGGATCCACGACGAGAATGTAGCCGTATCCAGCCTGAGAAGAAGCGATCCAGGTGGGAGAAGAATGTATCCACGCATCATCAGGTTGTGAAGTAGATATGGATGCATACCACTGTAAGGATCCATCCATCCCATAATTGAGTATGTATGCGCCGGCATGCAGGGTGGCTGAACCGTCATCGCCAAGGCCAAAGCTGCTCATCAACATGCCAAACCCACCAACAGCACCAGTTACCGAAGATCCATCATAGCTCAACAAGTAGAAATCTCCATCAGGCGACCTTGAAGTCATTCTAATCAAGGTATTGCCGTTTCCGTCAGGCATGGCCACAGGTGAACAGCCATCAACGTCCTTGGTGGCTCCACCGTTAGATATATCAATTGGGAACCCTGGAGCCGTGCTGCCGTCATCCAGGTTATATGCGTAGAGTATACCATCATCACAACCTATGTAGACCACACCGTCTGCTATGGCAGGAGACGAGTTGCATCCACCGCCAGTGGCAGCGCTTTCCCAAAGCACATCCCCGGCATCGACACAAGGAGCAGAGCCTGTGGCAGTCGTACAAAGGGCCACTACCTTGCCAGTGCCGACACCACCCACTCCGAACACCACCACCTCGTCAGATGCCGTGGTGAATCCGATGGAAGGAGAGCTGTCCACCCATGCGCCACCAGTATCGTAGTTGAACCTCTGCGTGCCGTCAGAGTTGAAGCCGAAGAAGCCTGCGCCCTGTGTACCGAAGAAGACAGCGCCATCTGTCAAACTCACTGCAGGAGTTGATTGGACCGTGTTACCAGCAGCGAGAGGACCAACCGAAATATTCAGGTCTATCGTGAAAGGATCAGGATCATCTGCGGTAATATTAAGAGTATACCCATACACACCATTGTCAGTACCCACATAGGCTACATTTGGATCGGCAATCAAATCCATGGCTACCGAGCTTTTGGCATAAACACCACTTACCGGCAAATCATCATCCGATTCCGCAAAACCTGGTTTGGTCACATTCACCCATCCATAACTATCAATGGTCCACACGTAGCTGGCAGAATCCATTGCTGGTGTAGACGTTCCACCGTAAACATAAGACTGGGCGACAACCAGGCCAGGACCTTCCCAGCCGGGAGAGCAGTTGTTCAGTGTGCGACGGTAGAAATCCACTGCGTTATCATCCGTGTCATCATGAGCCGCATCACGGCTGAGGCAATACATCACGCCACCAGAGGGATCCGCAGCAGGTGCCGCGTGAGTGTAATCCGCACCTTCTCCTGCGAAGTTATCCGTATCGCTGAATGTATCGTATGCCAGGGCGTCTACCACCTGCGTGCCCAACCATCTTACCTGTACGCTGTCAGGACCATTCTGCAGGTCCACGTCATTGGTCAGAAGGTCAGCCTCTGCCACCAGCGCCGCATCTCCGTTGGGCCGGGCTATTACGAAATGACCGTCTGAAGGCATGGTGTATCCATCCAGTGGAATAACCACATAATCGGGGTTGGACGCACTCGAGTTACCATTTACCCCCACCACTGAGTAGCCGGTGAGATCCTGGCCTGCGGTTCCATAGAGTTCTATGAACAGGAAGTTTCCATCCTGGGTATCGGTGCCTTCGTTGTTATACAGCACCTCGTTTATCAACACCGTGCTCGGGGCCGTGTCTGAGAAACAAGAGGCGTTGTAACAAACCGGGGTCGCACCGGAACAAGTTGTCTGGGTTCCCCATTCCAGGCATTCGTCCGAATCGAAGTTGGCAGCGCATACCTCGACGGTGTTTCCATTACACTGTGTATCGTTCAAGGCAGGGCAATCATCTGTGCATACAACCTGGCAACCCGTGACGCCGTTGCCATCATCTCCACACTGCTCGCCATAGCCACAGGCCAGGGGAGTGCTCAGGTCAAGACAGCTGTCCGAATCATATTCACCACAGATGCGGTAGGTCTTGCCCGTAGGGTCATCAGCAGAGCATACTATAGTCCCATTGGTATCACACTCATCGGAACAGGTAGCAGCGCAGACACCGTTGGAGCAAACTTCTCCATCGGGACAAGCGACCGGATTATCCGTGTTCCACTCCATGCATGGGTCCCCATCCCATTCACCACACTCCTCTGTGCCCGAACCATCAGGTGTACATCTCAAGGAACCAGTGGGTAGACAATCATCTGTACAATCCAACACGCACTGAGAAGTGGACGGGTCACAAGCATAATACTGCTGGCAATTGACCGGGGTTCCCCACTCCAGGCAAGGATCGGCATCCCAGTTGGCAGCACACACCTGGTAGCCGCTCAGGTCGTTGGTGCACTGCTGGGCGCCACCGGAAGGACACTCATCCGAACAGGTCAATACACAAGTTGCGGAAGCGGGATCACAGGCATAAAAAGCATCGCAGTTTGTCACATCAGACCATACCCAGCAATCCGCATTGGGATCCTGGGGATCAGCAACTGCCACACACTCGTGCCATCCGCCTCCTGAGCACTCTCTGTCACCTTCGTTGCACTGGGTGACGCACACCTCTGAGCACTGGCCACCTATGCAGGTCTGATTGTCATCACAACTGGTAATATCCGCGCTCCACTCCAGGCAGGAGTCGGCATCATAGTTACCGCAGGTGCGATACCCATTGCCATCACACACATGGGCACCAGCAGTGTCACAATCATTGGTGCAATTCTCCACGCAATTGCCGTTTTCACATGTGTAACCACCCTGACAGGAAGTAAAAGAACCGAACTCCAGGCAAGGATCGTTATCGAAGTTACCACACACTTCCCAACCTACCTGACCATTGATCTCGTTGCAGCGCTTTTCACCTGTATCGCACTCGTCGCTGCAGGCAGTCTCGCAAGCGCCGTCCTTGCAGATCTCGTAAGCCGCACAGTTGGTAACACCTGACCAATCAAGACAAGGATCTGCATCATAGCTTCCACATTGCCTGTAGCCGTTGCCTTCGCAGATTTTCTGGTTGGGTGTACAATCATCAGTACACTCTGACGAGCAGGTGCCTGCCGAGCAGGTCTCGCCCTGCGGACACAGGGTCAAACCACCCCATTCCAGACACGAGTCACCATCGAAGTTACCACAGACCATGAAACCATTGTCCGGGGGCGCTGCGCAGGTTCGATCACCTTCTGCAGGGCACTCGTCTACGCACGATTCCACACAAGCACCCTCCACGCATGTCTGTCCAGTCGGGCAATTGTTCAGCTCGCCGTATTCCAGGCAGTCGTCGTCATCGAAGTTGCCACACACCCTGAATCCGTTTGCGCCATTTGTATCGCAAACCTTGGCATCTTCGCGTGTGCACTCATCACTACAGGCCGTGACACACTCGCCATCCTGACAAACCTGGTCTACACCGCAGCTTATGGCAGGTGTCCACTCGAGGCAGGTGTCGCCGTCGGGATCGCCACATTCCTGATACTGGGAGGTGGATCCGGGCGCACACTGTTTCTCGCCCATCATGCACTCGTTCTGACACGCTACACATTGACCGGCAGCACAATACTGGCCGGCCATGCAGGAATTCCCACAGGCCCCGCAGTTATCCCGGTCTGTAGCCGTATCAACACACTTGTCAGCGCAACTCGACTGCCCCACGGGACAATCTGTACCGGAATCGCCGGAGCAGCCACTGGAGACAAAGGCTCCCACAGCCAAAACGCCAAGAAAGAAATTCATCAGTTTGGACTTCATCACTTTTGGTCCTCCATTTTTTTGATTTTGTCTGCAATAGTCATGCAAACGTTTAGGTATCCAGTAAAGATTTCACACAACCTAGCACCTTTCCACACATTTAAGCAATGCAAAGATTTCAGGGGATGGAGACGGAAAAGATCCGGGGTTTCTTCATTTTTTCCGTTTTTTTTCAATTTCGGATATTTCAACGAGCACTTTCCGGACAGTTCCTTTATATCCAGCAACCTTTAAGGCTTGAAGATACAGACCATTGTGCTACCGTCTGCCTTCACATGGAAACCACAGAACAAGGAGCACCCATGGACACTCCTGAACAAAAAGGATCCAAGCTTCTGCCCGCAAATGCGTATACCAAGCTGGCGCCAGGAGAAGAATATCAACCCATAGTCCCTGCCTCGGATACTCGCGCTGAGGTCACTCCATGGTCCATTGGCCTTGGAATCGTGATGGTGATGATTTTCACTGCAGCATGCGTGTACATAGCCCTCAGGGCTGGAAATGGCATCGAGGCATCCATCCCCATAGCCATTCTGGCCATCTTTTTCGGCATGATGAAAAAGACCAAGAGTACCATCCTTGAAAACGTGATGGTCCAGAGCGTGGGCCAGGCATCGGGAGTGGTGGCGGCAGGGGCCACCTTTGTAATACCTGCCTTGTACATAAACCGTCTGGACGTGGCCTGGTGGCAGATTTTTCTTGCCTGTACCATTGGGGGCATCCTGGGTGTCGTGCTCATCATTCCACTGAGAAAATACTTCGTCAAAGAACTCCATGGCGAGCTGCCATTCCCGGAAGCTACGGCAATAAACGAGGTCCTGGTAACCGGAGAGAGTTCAGCCGGCGGTGCAGGAAAAATTCTCATCATGGCCTTTTTGCTTGGTGCCGGATACGACTTTTTGGCAGAAGCCTTCCACCTGTGGAACCCGGCCATCTCCACAAATGACATCCTTGGATCAGTGGGTCAGTCCATGGAGAGCATACGCATGGAGATACAAATAGCAGGCCTGGCTGCCCTGTTCGGTCTCGGTTATATTATCGGGATAAAATACGCTTCGATCATAGCCTCTGGTTCGGTGCTCGCCATGCTCGTGATGGTGCCCATGGTTTACCTGTTTGGAAAAGACGCGGGCTCCTTTTCTTATGCAGGTGGTGTTTTCGATATCGGCACCATGAGTTCCGGGAAAATCTTCGCGAGCTTCGTAAAACCCATTGGAATCGGTGCCATAGCCATAAGCGGACTCATAGGAATCATCCGCATGGGAGACATAGTGCTCGGCTCCGTGACCCTTGGATTCAAGGGTCTTTCGGGAAAGGGGAAGAAGAAGGAATCCGAGCGCACCCAGCTGGACATGGCCCCAAGAAACGTGTTGCTCATCCAGATCGTATCCACCCTGGCCATGGGTATACTGTTTTACATAGTAGCCTCGACGACATCGGTGGGAGGCGAGTCATACAGCGCCTCTGACAGCCTGATGTATGCGGTTGTGGGCATGGTCGCCGGCTTCCTGCTGTCTTTTCTGTTTACGCCGGTTGCCGCCCAGGCCATCGCCATCGTGGGAGTCAATCCAGTCTCTGGCATGACCCTCATAACAGTCGTGCTTGCCATAGGCTCCATGATCCTCTTCGGCCTGACGGGTAAGGCCGGCATGATAATCGCACTTGTGGTGGGGACCGCCGTATGTACCGCCCTGTCCACCTCTGGAGCTTTGATCTCCGATTTCAAGGTGGGATATTGGATAGGATCCACTCCACGGGCACAGCAACGATGGAAATTTTTGGGAATAGTCGTTGCCGCATTGGTAGTGGCATTCGTCATTCCCCTGATGGACCAGGCTTTTCATTTCGTAATCCAGGACCCCACCACACAACAATTCATCTCCAACGAATCGGTACTTCCGGCCCCACAGGCAAACATGTTGGCAGCAGTATCAAAGGGACTCATGGAAGACCCATCCCTGCAGCCATGGCTTTTGTACGGCCTGGGAGGCATCGTGGCAATCATGTTGTACATGGCAGGGGTGCCCATGTTGGCCTTTGCACTGGGCATGTACCTGCCCATCTCCATCAACATGGCCGTGTTGCTCGGAGCAGCCACAGCGTGGATCATCTCCAGGACGGGAAAAAGCGACGAGGTAAAAAAAGCCAGGGCAGAACAAGGCACACTCATCGCATCTGGAATGATGGCAGGAGCTGCCATTTTCGGAATACTCACTGCCGTGATGCGCTTGCCTGACATGGGCGCGCTCATACAGTACATCAGCGTTGGGGTAAAATTCGAGGTGGTCGATGGGCTATTGAAGGAGACCGCCAGCGAATGGTTCAAAGGCAGCACAGGTCAACTTGTAAGCCTGGGCATGCTCGTGATCTTGGCACTGGCCTGTTATGCCTTGGCGCGACTGGGTGCAAACTGGCAGTTGAAAAAAAATCCGTTACCGCCAAAGCAGGACGAAGCACAAACAGATTCTCAAGAGTAGCAAGCCTGGGAACATACAGTGAGCATTCTTACACTGAATTGCGGATCGTCTTCCGTCAAATACTCTCTTTTCTCTCCGGCCTCAAAAGCTTTTGTGTGTCGCGGCATAGTGGAGAGAGTGGGTACAGAAAAAAGCGTCTTGACCCACGAGTACCAGGGACGCAAGGTGTCGAGGGAAAAAGCCTTATCGGATCACAGCGCAGCGGTGGAGATGGTCCTAGATATACTAACCGAGGGCAGTCAGGCACCAATATCCGACAAGTTGTCTATAAAAGGAGTGGGCCACAGGGTTGTACATGGTGGAGAGAGCTTTTCTCGCTCGGCCCTCGTCACTCCAGAGCTTATCGGTGCAGTGGAAAAAGTCTCCGACCTCGCCCCCTTGCACAACCCCCCAAACCTGGCAGGGATCAGGGCCGCCATGGAACTTTTGCCCCATGCTCCCCACGTCGCGGTTTTCGACACGGCTTTTCACCAGTCCATGCCGCCAGAAGCCTTCACCTATGCGCTTCCCCGTCAATGGTATGAAAAGTACGGTATCAGAAAATACGGATTTCACGGTACAAGTCATCTATACGTTTCCCACAGGGCAGCTTCCTTGCTGGGCAGACCATTGTCACAGCTCAAGCTCATCACCTTGCACATAGGAAACGGCGCTTCTGCATGTGCGGTGCTGGAGGGCAAATCAATAGACACATCCATGGGCTTTACTCCCCTGGAGGGCCTGGTCATGGGCACCAGGTGCGGATGGATAGATCCGGCAATCCCGCTTTGGCTCATGGGCAAGGAGGGGATAAAACCAGAGCACATGGATCGACAACTGAACAAGCACAGCGGCGTGTTGGGAATTACCGAAAAATTCACCGACAGGCGGGACATACTCAAGGCTGCAGATGATGGCGACAACCTATGCCAACTGGCCCTGGAAATTGAGACTCGCACCATCAAGAAAGTCATAGGCAGTTACTCCGCGCTCATGGGTGGTCTGGACTGCGTGGTGTTCACGGCAGGGGTTGGAGAAAACGCTCCGGCCATAAGGGCTGCGGCATTACAAGGCCTGGAATTTTTGGGTATCGAACTGGATGACGACAAGAACACACAAGCGGTGGGCGGCAAAGTGGAGATGATCATTACAAAACGCGAAAGCCCGGTCACCGTGGCCGTTATCCCCACAAACGAAGAGCTGGTCATAGCAGAAGACACCCTGGCCATCATAGAAAAGAAATTTGACCATGCAGATTTCTCATATTCCTTCTCCTGAATCATTCCCCATGCAGTAAAACCTCTTCGGTATGGCTATCGCCTTGAACAGGAAATATGACCCGGAAAAACGATCAGGGGGCCATTCCGCACCTTATGGATACCTTTATCCTCGATTTTTCACATCTCTGCCTGGAGTCTTCGCATGTCTGTCTCATGGATTTTTCCTGAGGGTGTCGATCAGAAATCAGGCAGATCCTTCGGCTCAACTCACAGATGGTTTTCAACAGATCCTGCGCCTTATGGCAATCAGGCTTAGCTGAAAGCCTGAGATCGTCCACCAGGTGTTCTTGGTCTGTTTCCAGTTTCTGAGCCAACTGCTCCATCTGCTTTTCATCACGACCAAGATCCGGCCCGGTTCCGCCGGAAGAAGAAAAACCTGCCGCACATCCGGAAAGCATGGGCAGCAGGGCTATTAGGAATATGGATCGAACGAACATGGTGTCACTTCCCCTCGCCAAGAAGATCATCCAAAAGCCTTTCGTTGATTTGCAACGCCTTGTTGAACGATTTTATGGCTCCTGCGTCATCACCGCTCTTTTCAAGAGCATGGCCCTTTGCAATATACAGGTTTGCACAAAAAACATCATCATGGCATCCCAAAGACAGTCCACGCTTCACCCACCTCAAGGCTACGTCCCACTGCGACTGTCGAATCTCAACGCCGGCCAATCGAAAATACACATCCTGCAACACCGAACTCAATACTCCATGGTCCACACCATCGGGGGCCTTGGTGTTTAGCAGCTTCTTGAGAGAGGTCCTCGCTTTATCCAGCTCTCCCCTGTCCAGATCCACGTCCACCGAACGATGTACCCTCTGCACCTGCTCAAGCCACTTGACCACAGAGCCGTCCCCTGCAGGGGAGTCACCAGGACCAGGACAAGCCGACAAGAAGATCATACAGATAAATACAAGCACAAGCTGAACACGTTTACCCATCAGCCGCCCCCCGACAAGGAACATCCAAGAGCTGCGAACATTTTTAACCTGTACCCACGCATGTTTTCCTGCAGTTCACCCATGTCATGTCCCGCTGCAGCCTTGCCCTGAGCATGCAGCAGCACAGAACCAGGGGCCGGCATCTTCACGACAGGACCATGGCCTCCAGACAGAAGCAGCAGGAGCAGGACCATGGCCACAGCTGCAGCGCCAAGGGGGATAAGGCCCCTCCAGTGCCATCCGAACACACTCCCGGATGACCTTTTTTGTTCCAGGCCAGCCATCACCCTGTTGAACACAGCGTCGGCTCGATCGGTCTTCAGCTCCGTGTCTCCAAGCTTCAACAAGCGCACGGCGGCCATTTCTTCCGGCAAGGCATCATCTCCAGACGATTGCCCGTCCAGTGCAGCAGCCAGTGATTCGGCCTGTTGCTGTTCGGGTTCTTGTCCCTCAGAGTCGTGTTCTTCATCATGGCTCATGGATCCACTCCTTTCGAAACGCTCTCAAACTCCTAAGCAACAACACGTCGAAAGTGCCTATCTTCAGTTCCAGGCGCCTCGCGCATTCCTTTCTGTCCAGTCCCTGGATAAACCTGAGTTCCAGGGCTTTTGCATACCTGGGTCTAATGAGTTTCAAAACACGCCTTATCCTCTTTCTGAGACCTTCTGAATCCAACAGCCGGATTATCTCCGTGTCCTGTTGGTCCTGTTTGTCCAACAAGGGCCTCAGCAGTCTCTCCATTTCTCTGGACGCCTTTTCAGCCCTGGCGTTTTTCCTGTATACGTCCGTGAGCTTGTTTGATGCTATGCGTGCAAGCCAAAAAAACATGCTTAGCCCTCGGGATTCGAACTTGTCCAACATGCCAAAGGCAGTGACAAAGGTGTCAGCCAAAACGTCCTCGGCCATGGATTCGTCCAAGACCTTGGGCATCAGCACCTGTCCGTATATTACAGGCGCAAAAACAGCATAGAGTTCGGCCATGGCAGCGCGCTCTCCTCGTCTTGCCTTTTTCAACAGACGACGCTCTTTTTTTAACCAATGTGGCTTTTGAAAATCCCGATCCAAGGCAGACGTCTTCCTCCCTGGGCAAAGGACTATAGCAGCCTTGGCATCTCATGGTCACCTTCCTTTTGTGATCAAACGCACACCTCCCAGCTTGGCTTACAGAATAATGCTTACAAAAAAGTGTAAGCAAAAGCCCCGCAGGCGCGTTTGTCCAAGTGAATGTACACAAACTCAAAAAAGGAGGACTATTCGAATGAACACATCGAGCCTTCGGGCAAGGTCGATCTTTGGACTGATTTGTTTTCTGGCTTTAGCATCCGGTTGTGCTGCGACCAGGGGGAGGATTTCGCCACCAAGGCTCAAGGCCTTGCCGCTGGTCACAGCCCCTGTAAAAACCGATCATTTCAAAAGGGACAAGTCGGGCGGCATATCCGAACAGGCCCTGCACAGATTGCTCTTGACACCTGTATTTCTTGAACAAGATGCCCGCATAGGGGTCGTACAGGTGTCAAACGATTACAAACCCGATGAAGATCTGCCCATGGTCACCGTTCCCCATGTTCTTGCCAATGCCATGGAAAGCTCGGGCCTTTTCCAGGTCGCCACAGAGGTCTCCACCGACTGGCCCATCGATTCAGGTGTTGCCGGACTCAGGGAACTCGGTGCCAGGTACAGGACAGAATACCTGCTTCTCTACCGCCACAGGTTCATAGACAGGACATATACAAATTCACTGGGATGGCTCTACCTCACCGTCATCGGAATTTTCACCGTACCGGCAGAGACCATGGAATCAGCCGGGGTCCTGGAGGCCACCTTGTTCGATGTCAAGACAGGTACCATCATGTTTACCGTCTTTGAGCGGGTCAGGGATCAACGAGATGAAAATATCTGGAACAATGATCGAAAACGTAGAGAACTCAAATTGAGTTTGATGAAAAAAGCGGCAAAGGGCCTGGCTGAACAAACATTGACAAAGCTCAGAATACTCGCATCATCCCGTCCCGGGAAAAAAGAGCACGAAGACTCCATGGCATCCATGTACAGACGACCTCCGCTCAGTCCGTAACCCCCGATGGCCTGTCCTTGAGATGCACCCTTGCCAACAGGGGATTGTGGTCCGTGTTGGCAAACTCCAGGTCCTCTACGTGTACCTGGTCTACAGAGATATCCGGTCCCACCAGGAGGGCATCGACGGTGGTGACGAAGGTCTTTGAAGGAGAATATGGTTCGCTCGTTGCCCTCAGACTGGGGATATTTTTATCATAGGCCCAGGTCCAGCCCGGGGGAGTCCAGTCTTGCGGTACTGACTGCAACCAGAAAGGTCTCGCTGCCTGGCTGAAGCTTCGGGCATTCAAGCCAGGCGGAACATGGTTCCAGTCACCGCCCACTATGACGTGATGCCCCTGTGAATATAACTTCAGCATCAAGCGGCGCAGGAAATTCATCTGCTCCGTCCGAAGTCGGCCATCCTTGTCAAAAGCGCTGAGGTGCAGGTGCAAAATTACCCAGTCCTTACCATCCGGCGCAGCAAAACGAAGCTCGTGAACACAGCGTTTCAGGTGAAACACCCTAACGGGCCATGTATAAAACCCCGGGAGCTGAATCCTCGCGGCAGAAAGGGGCTTGAGCCGACTCAAGGTCAACAGACCGCTTTTCATTCTTCCAAGGGGCTGGCGCAGGGGATAGGGAATATATGCCACCTTGAAGTTCAAGGCTATCGAACTGAAATATTCAGGTAGAGCTTTTACAAGTGTCGCCCCTTCGTCCTGCCCGAAAGTGCGTTTGGAATCGAAATCCACCTCCTGCAAAAGCATCACGTCTCGCGAGTGTTCCCTGAGCCACTTGCTCATGGAGTCGATGTTGGATCTTACCTTCTCCAGGCTTGGTGGCAGGACCTGCTTTCCACCATCCATGAAAAAATCCGCACTGGCGTCGAGCCCACCGTAGCCCAGGTTCCAACTGAGGATTGAAAGAGACCAGGGAGCATTTTGCTCAGAGCCGCTGTGTTCGCTTTGAGCACCGGAAACAGGAGGCATGACCGGTGTTGTCTGTCGTGATTCAGGCCTCCATTCCATGATGAGCAATACTACACCCACCAACACGACAAATGCCAACAACAGCAACGGGAGTTTGACCCATCTTCCAAAACGAACCATAATGTCTTTTTATAGGACACCATGGGAATTTTGGCTATCAATACCACGCACCATGGCTAGGAGGTTTTGGCAGATGTCCGATGACAAACGGGAATCGGCGCGACGTCCCATGTTCAAGGTCTGTCGGTACAACATCGAGGGAAGGGAGTATGCAGATCTCTCGACGAACATCTCCGAACGCGGCATCTTCATCAAGAACTACTACCCGCCCCCTCTTGGCACCAAGGTGACCTTGTCGGTAACCTTGCCTGACGAATGGGGCAACCAGCCCATAAAGATCATTGGAAGGGTCGCATGGGTTGACGAAGGAGACGATCCTCACAAGCGAGGCATGGGCATAGAATTCATCTCGGTACAGGCAGAGACGGTGCCCATCATCGAGTATTTTGTCAAAGAGGTCTACGAGCAAAACCAGCTGAAGCAAAAGAAACTCAGAACCAAGACCGACACGGGCGATGATTCCGCAGAGTCTTTTGAATATGATCTAGACTTGGACATCGAAGTGGAAGAACCCGAGTAAAGCAGGAAGCCGACCCACTTGAGCACATACAATCGCAAAGACTCCTATTACAAGAAAGCGAAGGCCGCTGGCTATCGCTCCAGGGCGGCATACAAGCTCCTGGAACTCACCAAGAGAGAAAAACTCTTCGCCAAGCAAATGAAAGTGCTGGACCTGGGGTGTGCTCCCGGTGGTTGGCTGCAGGTAGCAGCCAAACTCGTCGGCCCAAAAGGACTGGTTGTGGGAATAGACAGGCTCGAGGTGCAGGCTCTCGATCTTGCCAACGTGAAGGTCATACAGGGAGACATTACAGACAGCAACACCAGGGAAAGCTTGACGAAAGCTCTCGGAGGCAAGGCCGGGCTGGTGCTTTCGGACATGGCTCCTGACACCAGTGGAGTCGGCTTTGCCGACCATCATCAATCCGTACAGCTAGTACGAATGGCCGTTCAAATTGGTGCACAGACCCTTGTACCTGGAGGAAAATTCTGCGCCAAGGTTTTCGAAGGAGCAGAACTCAATGAGCTGATTTCGGAGATAAAGAAAGACTTCAAGAAGGTTCGCAGGGTCAAGCCCAAGGCCACGAGGAAAGGCTCCAGAGAGCTGTACCTGATCTGCACGGGTTTCGGTCTGGCGCAACCAAATCTCCCACATTATTGAATCAGATTTCCCAAATCGCTTGTGAGGTCACGGAGATGCAAGGAATCGTCCGCAGTCGTGGATTCACCACGTCGAGGACAGATTCCGAAGCATCGACACAGAGATCGCAAGCGAGGTGGGAAATCTTGGACGCCAGCATCATCTTGACATTATAGTCTCCCTTGTTCGATTCTCTGCATGATACGCTGGAGGCATGGCTCAAAAATGGCTCAGACCCAAAAAGCTGCACAACAACTCGCTGAAGATTTTCGGAAGGATTTTCAACGGCTGGTGGATGAAGTCGGAAAAGTCATAGTAGGCTACCGGGATGTCATCGACGCCGTACTCACCAGTCTGCTTTGCGATGGACACGCGCTATTGGAGGGAGTGCCAGGGGTGGGAAAGACCCTGCTGGTAAATACCCTGGCAACCGTTCTGGATCTGAAGTTCAACCGCATACAGTTCACACCTGACCTCATGCCCGCCGATGTCACGGGCACAAGCGTCATTTTCGAAGACCCGGAGACCCACGCGAGAAACATCCAGTTTCAACGCGGTCCCGTGTTTGCCAACGTGGTGCTAGCCGATGAGATAAACAGGGCCACACCAAAAACCCAGTCGGCCTTGCTGGAAGCCATGCAGGAACAAAGCGTCACATCGGGAAACACCACATACAAGCTTGAACCACCATTTATAGTTCTGGCCACCCAGAATCCCCTGGAAATGGAGGGGACCTACCCCCTGCCCGAGGCTCAACTGGACAGGTTCCTGTTCAAGGTAATCTTTGCCTTTCCCTCCCAGGAGGAGATCGCAGAAATTCTGGCCAGGACCACCTCCGTGGCCATGCCTGAAGCATCGCGGATAATGGGTGCAAAAGAGATCATGGCCATGAGACACACGGTGCGCCAAGTTCCGGTGGCTGACCACGTCAGAGATTATGCGATTCGCCTGGTGCTCAACACCCACCCGGAGCTGGACAATGCGCCGGATTTCACCAGACAATATGTAAGATACGGTTCCAGCCCCAGGGGCGCGCAGGCGCTCATGCTTGGAGGTAAGCTCAGAGCATTGCTGGACAATCGATTCGCCGTATCAAAAGAGGACATTTCCGCCGTATGTCATCTGGCGCTGAGGCACAGGATGGTGTTGAATTTCGAAGGGGAAGCAGCGGGATATTCCACGGATGATATACTGGACGAAATATTAAAAACGACCAGGTGAGCATTTTCAATGGTTGATTCCAACGATAGCGACAGGCGGAAATATCTTAGACTCGAAAGGCGTGACGAGGTCAAGATAAAGCAATACTCCTACCCGGAACGAGGCACCTACACCAAGGCAAGGATCGTCGACATATCCGGAGGCGGCCTGCAGTTGGAGACAAGGCAACACTTCCCTGATGGTACCCAGCTCAAGATCGAGATGAACTTCGTTGGCTGGCAAAAATTCACTCCGAGCTTCCTAAAATACTTCGGCGATGCAGCCCGTAGACCGCTGGTGGTTTTGGCTGAAGTGCTTCGATGCACCAGCCTTGTGGCGGGAAGAAAGTACGAAGTGGCAACGAAATTTACCGGCATTGACGAAAACCACCGAAGGGCGCTGATTCGATTTATCAGAAGCCAACTGGCCCTAAAAAAATAAAAGCAACATCCTACTTCCATTCAGGAGCAACTCTTGTCCGAATTTTACGAAACAGTGTTTATCGGTGCTGGGATAAGCTGCCTGGCCGCAGCCAGAAGATTGCGTGGGGACAATATCATACTCGAGGCCGAGGCGCGACCAGGGGGCATGTGCAAAACGGATATCAAGGACGGGTTCACCTTTGACAGGACAGGTCACCTGCTCCACCTGTACAATCCCAAAACGAAAAAATGGCTGGGCAGGCTGCTGAAAGGAAAGATGTTGCGATGCCAGAGGTCCAGCTGGATATACTCCCACGGAGTATTCACCCGCTACCCATTCCAGGCACACTTTCATGGTTTGCCACCCGAGGTTGCAGCAGAATGCCTGGAGGGAGTATTCGAGGCCCATTACAGGCCTCCACGTGCCTGGAACAAAAAAAGTTCTCCTGAGTCATTCAGACGGTGGGTACTGAAAAGATTCGGCCGAGGAGTCGCGAAACACTTCCTGTTTCCATACAACGAAAAACTCTGGACGGTAAAACCGCAGGTGCTTACCAGCGAGTGGCTGGGGCGCTTCGTACCCAAACCAGATCTGCACCAGGTGGTCATGGGGGCCCTTGAAGATCAGGCCGAGCCCATGGGCTACAACGCTGAGTTTCTCTATCCCGAAAGAGGCGGTATCGAAATTCTGGTGCAGGCTCTTGCCAGGGGATTGAAGATCCGTACCAGGGCCAGAGTGCTAGCCCTGGACCTGAAAAAGAAGATCCTGACCATGGCGGACGGTAACCAAATAAGATTCGGCAGAATCATATCCAGCGCGCCTTTGCCGGCGCTGGTAAAAATGTCCGAGGCGCCAGAGCGCATACGCTCATATTCCAAAAAGCTGCGGGCTGCATCGGTCTACAATCTCAACCTCGGTGTCGTAGACAGGGGAGAGAAAAAACACTGGGTCTATGTTCCGGAGCGAAATTTTTCCATCTACCGTTTCGGTTACGCAAACAACTTCAGCCCATACGTGGCCCCCAAGGGCTATGCAGCCGTATATACTGAGACATCGTTTCCCATGGGGAGCAGGCCGGACCTTAAAACCCTGAGGACGAAGGTCATCGCTGACATGAAAAAAATCGGGGTCATAGGTAAAAAGCAGGATATCGTACTTGAGCATGTAAACGTGCTCCATGGTGCCTATGCCATCTATGACAGAAACCGGACAAGATCTGTAAGGGCGATTCAAAAATTTTTCCTCGGACACGATGTCTACTCCATAGGCAGGTGGGGCACTTGGTCGTATGGATCCATGGAAGACGCCATACTGCAAGGCCTGGAGATTGCGGATCTCATCAAAGGACATCCACCCTCTTGAAAAGTCGATATTTCTTGACCAGGCTTTTGGTTCATGGTCTATTTCCCAACCATTGAAACCTCTTCCGGTGAAAGTGACAATTTTGCGTCTTTTCCGGAAGAAGATATGCGTTGGAAAAGCCAAATATTTACAACTGAGGACGGTCAAAAGTGATCAACCGAAGCGTAGCACGTCGGTACGCCAGGGCGCTGTTAGACTTAGTGGAGAAAAATCCCGCCGACACGGTCGAAAGGCTTTCTGGCTTTGTTCAATTGATGAAGTCCAACCGAACACTTGCTCAGGTACTTGTCAACCCAGCCTTTTCCCTGGATGAACGCAACAGAGTCCTGGGGCGAATACTCAAGGAACTCCAATGGGGACCACCGGTAGACAGATTTTTGCATCTGCTGGTGGAGCGCCGCAGGATTTCTTATATTGAAGCCATCGCACAAGAGTTCCGCGCCATGGTGGATGAAATACAGGGCATCGTACGGGTCAAGGTCGAATCGGCACACGAACTCGGGCAAGAACCTGTGGCTCGCATGAAGAGTGTGCTGGCAGATGCCCTGAAGAAAAAAATCATTGTGGAGCAATCGGTCGAACCAGAACTCATTGCAGGTGTTGCTGTACGAATAGGCAGCCTGGTGGTGGACGGGACCATGAAGTCCCAAATCGCCAGGCTTAGAGAATCTCTAGCTAGAACTCGAACCTGAAACAACACGTCGAGGTTGCCATGCAGATCAAGGCGGAAGAAATCAGCAGAATCATCAAGGAAGAGATAGCGGACTACGACAGTCGTGTGGAGGTGGCCGAAACCGGCTCCGTGATCAACGTGGGTGATGGTATCGCCCGCGTTCATGGCCTGGACAAGGTCATGGCAGGAGAGTTGGTGGAGCTACCCCACGGCCTTTCCGGTCTGGTGCTGAACCTGGAAGAGGACAACGTGGGTATCGCCATCATGGGTGAAGTGGACAAGATCAGCGAAGGTGATTGGGTCAAGCGCACGGGAAAAATCGCCTCCGTTCCGGTTGGGGAGCAAATGGCAGGCAGGGTCGTAAACGCGCTTGGCCAGCCTCTGGACGGCAAGGGGCCCATAGATTCCACCGAGACGAGAGTCATTGAATTCAAGGCCCCTGGTATCATTGCGCGACAATCGGTCAAGGAACCCCTGCAGACAGGAATCACCGCCATCGATTCCATGATCCCCATAGGTCGTGGGCAGCGTGAGCTGATCATCGGTGATCGACAGACCGGAAAAACCGCTATCGCCATAGACACCATCATCAACCAGAAAAACACCGACGTCTATTGCATCTATGTGGCCATAGGCCAGAAGCAATCCACGGTGGCTCAGGTGGTGGACAAGCTGAGACGCGAAGGTGCCATGGACTACACCACGGTGGTTACCGCTGGTGCTTCCGAACCGGCCCCTCTGCAATTTTTGGCAGCATACTCTGGTTGTACCATGGGTGAATGGTACCGCGACAACGGCAAGCACTGTGTCATCTTCTACGATGATCTCTCCAAGCAGGCGGTTGCATACAGGCAGCTGTCTCTGCTGCTGAGGCGTCCACCCGGACGTGAAGCTTATCCTGGTGATGTCTTCTATCTGCACTCTCGCCTGCTGGAGCGGGCAGCCAAGATGTCCGACGAATTGGGTGGAGGCTCACTGACTGCGCTGCCGATCATCGAGACGCAGGCGGGAGATGTCTCTGCCTACATTCCAACCAACGTCATATCCATCACAGACGGACAGATATATCTCGAGACCGACCTGTTCTATGCCGGCCAGCGTCCTGCCGTCTCCACCGGTCTTTCGGTATCCCGTGTGGGAGGAAACGCACAGATCAAGGCCATGAAGCAAGTAGCAGGCATGCTTCGACTAGAGCTTGCCCAATACAGGGAGCTTCGCGCCTTTGCCCAGTTTGGCTCAGACCTGGACAAGGCCACCCAGGAACAACTCGCCCGTGGCGAGCGCCTGTTCGAGCTTCTCAAGCAAAATCAATACTCGCCATATCCTGTAGAAGAGCAAATCCTTATCCTCTATGCGGGTACCGCAACAGATTCGGACGGAGTGAACTGGATTCGAAAGGTGGAGATTTCGGACATCGGCAGGTTCCGTGATGAACTTCTTGCCTTCGCAAAAGACAAGCATGCCGACGTATTGAAGGAAATCGTGGAGCAGAAAAAACTGACGGATGAGATCGAGAAGAAGCTGGACTCCGTGCTGGAAGAGTTCCAAAAGATTTTCGTACCCTCGGACAAGCAATAGGCTCAGCAGGAACCGGCAGGGAACAAAGCAAGGGAAGACCAAATGCCATCGTTGCGCCACATACGAAAACGAATCAGTTCGGTAAAAAACACCGAGCAGATCACAAGGGCGATGAAGATGGTTGCCGCCGCGAGATTTCGAAAAGCGCAGGAGGCTGTCATCGCCGCTCGCCCCTTTGCCAGGGGAATGCATCAAGTATTAGCCCGGGTTGCTCTGCACAAGGATGTTCGGGATCATCCGCTGTTGGCGCACAGAGAGCCAGCCAAGAAAGAAGATCTCTACGTCTTGACTTCCGACAGGGGCCTGTGCGGATCGTTCAACTCGAGCGTTCTAAGAGCTCTCGAACACTATCTGCTGGATCACTATGAAAAACGCGATTCCATCCGCGTCCACACCATAGGTCAAAAAGGCTACCAGTACTGCAAGAAAAACAAGCTGGACATCTATGAAAATGTCGAAGACCTGCTTGGCTCTCCAAACTACCATCGCGCCATGGACCTGGCCCAGGATCTTTCCAGACGCTTCATCGATGGCGAAGTGGACAGGGTCACGCTCCTGCTGGCGGAGTTCAAATCAGCAGTTCAACAGAACGTGGTCTTCAGAACCCTGCTGCCTTTAGACCCTCCTGAACTGCAGGAAGAAGATCTATCCAGGGTGGACTACCTTTTCGAACCACCCAAGCCGGAATTTTTGGATAAAATTGTTCATCGATACCTGGCAAACCAACTTTTCATGGTCATACTGGAGTCAGTCGCATCCGAGCAAGGCGCCAGAATGACTGCCATGGAAAACGCATCGGAAAACGCCAAAGAGATGATCGGCGACCTTACACTGCAATACAACAAAGCCCGCCAAGCTGCTATCACTCGCGAGTTGATGGAGATCGTTGGCGGCGCAGAGGCGCTAAAGAGCGCCGGCTGATTAGGAAGCGAGGAGCGACCCATGGCCGAGAATGGCAAGTTCACAAATGGAAAAATCACACAGGTCATTGGCCCCGTGGTGGACGTGGCATTTCCCCCGGGAACAATCCCCGAGATTTACACGGCGCTCAAGGTTACCAACCCGTCCATAGACGACACAGAGGGCAATCTGGTGTTAGAGGTTGCACAGCACCTTGGTGAAAATGTTGCGCGATGCATCGCCATGGATTCTACCGACGGCCTTGTGCGGGGAATGCAAGTACTCAACACCGGTCATCCCATTCAGATTCCAGTCGGCCATGAGATCCTCGGTCGGATCCTGGATGTGGTGGGCAGACCCGTGGACAACGAAGGCCCCGTCAACGCCAAGACCTTTTACCCAATCCACCGAGAAGCCCCGTCTTTTCTGGACCAATCCGTCAACATCGAGATGTTCGAAACGGGCGTCAAGGTCATCGACCTCTTAGAGCCATACATGAAGGGCGGCAAAATCGGACTCTTTGGTGGCGCCGGTGTTGGAAAGACTGTCGTCATCATGGAGATGATCAACAACGTGGCCCTGAAGCATGGCGGTTTCTCCGTGTTTGGTGGTGTTGGTGAAAGAACCCGTGAAGGAAACGACCTTTACTACGAGATGAAAGAATCCGGGGTCTTGCCTAAAACCGCGCTCATCTACGGACAGATGAACGAGCCACCCGGAGCCCGCGCCAGGGTGGGCCTTTCCGCTCTTACGGCAGCGGAGTACTTCAGGGACGAAGAAGGCCAGGATGTGCTCTTGTTTATCGACAACATCTTCCGCTTTACCCAGGCAGGCTCCGAGGTCTCGGCCTTGCTGGGTCGCATCCCATCTGCCGTGGGCTATCAGCCTACTCTGTCCACTGACTTGGGCGAACTTCAGGAGCGCATTACATCAACTACCAAGGGCTCCATTACCTCGGTGCAGGCCATTTACGTGCCAGCCGACGACCTGACAGACCCTGCGCCTGCAACGGCCTTTGCTCACCTCGATGCAACAACGGTCTTGAGTCGACAGATCGCAGAACTTGGTCTTTATCCTGCAGTGGACCCCCTTGATTCCACATCCAGAATACTCGATCCCAGAATCGTTGGCGACGAACATTACAGAACTGCCCGGGAAGTTCAGCAGGTCTTGCAGAGATACAAAGACCTGCAGGATATCATCGCCATTCTGGGCATGGATGAACTGAGCGACGAGGACAAGTTGACCGTGTCCAGGGCCAGAAAAATCCAGCGTTTCCTCTCTCAACCTTTCCATGTTGCAGAGGCTTTCACAGGTCGGCCGGGTGTGTATGTTGAACTGAAAGACACCATCTCCGGATTCCAGGAGATCATGGCCGGAGAGTTGGACGATCTGCCGGAACAGGCTTTCTGGATGTGTGGCACCATAGACGAGGTCAAGGAGCGGGCCAAGAAGATGGCCGCTGCCTGATCCCAAGGAGCTTGACGTGGCTGGAACTTTCAAACTCAGGCTGCTAACTCCATATTGCAGCTGTTTTGAAGCAGATGCACAGGGCGTGATGCTTCCCGGCGAGCAGGGCGAATTCGGCATACTGAGCAATCACACGAAGTTTGCTTCAACCCTCAAGCCAGGGGCGGTTCGAATCGTCACCGATGATGGCAAGACCACGGTGTTTGCCATCACCGGCGGCTTTGCAGAAGTCAGCGACATGGGAGTCATGGTTCTGGCCGACTCTGCGGAAAGGCCCGAGGATATAGACATCGAGCGAGCCAAAAAATCCAAGGCTGATGCCGAGGCAGAGCTTGCGTCCATAGATCCATCCAACGAGTTGTTGAAAAAGCGCATGGAAAAACGCATCGAAAGAGCAGACAATCGTATCAGGCTGGCCACTCACGCAGGGCACTAGTCTCTACATCTCAGGCAATTTCCCCTGATTTCCTCAAATCTCCCACACTATTGAATCAGATTTCCCGGATCGCTTGTGAGGTCACGGAGATGCAAGGAATCGTCCGCAGTCGTGGATTCACCACGTCGAGGCCTCACCTTACCGAAACAGATTCCGCAGCATCGACACAGAGATCGCAGGCGAGGTGGGAAATCTTGGATTTCCTTCCCAATTGCAATTATGAGGGGCAGCGTTCCATCCTGGCGTGATTTTACGATGCCTATGATTTCGCCAGCGCGTCATTGACAAGATCTCTCACGCCGGTAAGGAAAAAATAAAAACTCCGAGACTTGTTTTTCTCACCAAGAATCGTACCAATTGCACGTGATCCGGATATTTTCTGATAGACCCCCTCGGTCTCCTTCGCCAGTTCTTCTGACGGATTCCCAAGTCTGTCCGGTTCTCTGAATTTGCTTTTTTCCTGTTTTTGGGCAATACCACGGATATCGAGTCCCTTCTCGACAGCTTCCAGGTCTCCCAGGTACCAGCTTTCTATCTCATGGCAGGCGATGCGAACGAGGGTTTCAGGATGATTTGCCTCCTGGCAGAGTTCAAGCAACCTCTTCTTTACATCTTTGCAATCTTCAGAATCCTGGTCTCTCAGAACGATAAAGTAGCTGTCAGGCTTTTTCCAGTGACGCATTTTCCGTACTAGCTGTTTTTCGAGATCCTGTTTGCCCTCGAAAACGATAAACCTTAGTTCTAGTGATTGCATGGGAAGAAAACGAGGCAGCAATACTTTGAGTAATGCCTCTGCTGATTTTTCTTCAAGAAAAAATACAAGTGTGATCATTCGGGATCCGCCCCCTTGAAGAACCCCTGTTTCCAGAGGTATCCCATTTGATCACCCTCCATCACGTAAGTCTTGATTTGTTCATCGTCTCCTGCCCGATAAACCTGTGCGTACCCGTCTCCGCCCCTGGCGAGCCAAAATACCTCTTCGAGTCGAACAGCGT
This sequence comes from Myxococcales bacterium, assembly GCA_027031935.1. Lineage (GTDB taxonomy): Bacteria > Myxococcota > B64-G9 > B64-G9 > B64-G9 > JALVPF01. The sequence continues at coordinate 44,772 of JALVPF010000093.1, forward strand.
TGAGGAAATCAGGGGAATGAGTTGAGACGAAAACCTGGCCACCACGCCTGGCATAGTCACGAAACTCCTCGGCAAGTTCATGAAGCAAGCCAGGGTAAAGCTGGTTTTCCGGTTCCTCGACGCACAGCAAAGGATGGGGATTTGGATCGTTGAGCAAAATCAAGTAGGCAAACATCTTGATGGTTCCATCAGAGACATACCGATCTACGAAAGGCTGTTTGAATGAACGATCTTTGAAGCCAAGCAGCAAACGACCATCCTCTGTAAGAATTGGCTCCACGTTTTCGATGCCAGGCACCCGGCGTTTCATTGTAGCAATAATCTTGTCAAAAACCTCGCGATGATTGTCATACAGGTTTCGAGCAACTAGTTGGAGATTGTCTCCGCTGTCTGAAAGGTGCTCATCATAGCCAACAGCGTCCTTTGTTCCTCTTGCCTTGTCTATGTGAAAGTCTGAAACATGCCAGTTTTCTATCAGTTGACGAAAAGTGCTTGCCGCCTTGAACTGGGAGAACTGTCCTAGTCCCTTGACTGCCAGAATATCAGGTGAGTCCAGAGACTGATCCTCACGAGTTAATTTTTCATCAGGCTTGTTGAAGTCCTCTTCGTTGGAAATCGCATAACCCCTTCCATGCTGGAAATCTAGAAAGTGAAAAGGTGATCCGTGTCTGCCGCGCTTATAACGAAGCACTTCACGTTCCACAGTGATATCATTGTCTTTTTGACCAATACAAAGAAGATAGGTTACAAGACGTTCCACCCTGGCGATATTCATGCGAAACTTGATTTCGATTTCTATCTTCTGTTCATTGGATCCACGACTGACAAGTTCGCTCATACCTCCTCGTTTTTGAATGGCACTTTTGACATTGTATGTGAGGCAATCTTTCAAAAAACCGAATACATCGAAAAGGGTGGTCTTTCCGCTTCCATTGGCGCCAACGAAAACACAAAACTCGGGTAAATCTTGCAAGTCAACATTGTTGAATGCTTTGAAGTTTTTTAGTCGAATGGATTCAATTTTCATCTATAGGGCCCTCCAGGGTCCACATGATCGCCTGTATTTGGCCGTATATCTAAATTGCTGCGATCAAGAACCTCTATAAATTTCCAAGCTTGTGCATAGTAGTTCAGTTTTGTTCCAAGCTCAAAAATTTTCAAAGCTCGTCTTCAGCCAGTACGACGATGGTGTCCTTGGGCCCAATCTCTATCTCCCGGTTTTTATCCACGTTCAAGATTACACCGAAGTTTTCCCTTGGGCTATATGCCAGCTCGGCCTTGCGAAAACCCAGGCAGATCTCGTCTCGCTTCAGCACCTGTCCAATCAGGTCTGCGAAGGTCAGTTTGATGGGTAATGACCCGAAGTATAGACTTGCCGGTTTCAGGTAGATCTCGCTGCCTTCCTCCTGGAAGATATCATCGTAGAGATCCTTGATGCGCGGTTCTTCGCTGAGTTGGGCAAAGATCATGGTGATTAGCTTGTTACTGATGATGAAATCGTCCACGTTGGTCTGGGTGATCAGCTCCTGGTTTTCCGAGTTCAGGACCTGGGTGATCAGCTTCGTGTTTATCTTGTGAACCGAGCTATCCTTCAGGATCTTTCTGAGCAGCAATAAAATCACCAGCGTCTCAGAATCTGTCCTCTCAGGTGAACTCACCCCTTCTTCCTGTGAGAGAATTATGACGTTGTCGTATATAAAGGGTTTGAGAGCCTGCAGGTCGGCAAACACCATGGGGTTTGCGTTGACAAGCTCTATTCTCAGGCTGGTTTTTTCTCTCCGCAGCCTCTGAACCTCAGAGACCACTGCCTCGGATGGATTGTGTACCACGATGTCTATTTGCGAACCATTGAGCAAATAGTCGGAGTATTGGTCAACCACTATATGAGCTATACCGTGCCAGCCGAGAATGAGTTCTTTCTCTCTATGTTTTTCAAGGGCCACCTTTTTATAGGGCAACTGCCGCGGCTTGCAAACAGGCTCACGATTGAAAGGGATCATATATACAAGGTACTTGTTCTACTGTGAGCCGAGAGAGCTCAAAGGATCAATAAAAAAACTTGCCATTGCATCAATCATCTGTATGATTCCCGTCCGTGTTTAACTGACTAGGGAGTTTGTCCCTTTATGGACGTCAACCTACATAGCCCGTGCTTGTGCGTGGATTAAGGCAGGTGGCTGTCTCCAGACTCCAGTAACCCACCTCCCCTTTTCCGTCGAACACCAAATCTCCTTTGGCATCACAGGCGCGGCATAGCACCAGGCTTTGCACCCTAGGGCACGGGTACGAGCAAAGGAGAGAGGATGGTGGGCACCTTGCACCAGTTAGGAACTCATCTTATAGTAGAGCTGACAGGATGTGACTTCAGGAACCTGGATGACGAAGGCAAAATCAGGGACCTGATGGTCCATGCTGCCAAAAAGGCCAGGGCCACGGTCTTGGATGCAACTTTTCACAAGTTTTCACCACAAGGAGTAAGCGGAGTGGTGGTCCTTGCAGAAAGCCACATGTCCATTCACACATGGCCCGAATTGGGCTATGCAGCCGTGGACGTTTTCACCTGTGGCGACTATGCCATGCCGCATCGGGCTGTGGACGAACTCGTCAGTGCCCTCAAGCCCCAACGTACTGATGTTCAGGAAATGCCAAGAGGCGTACCTGAACCAGAACCTGCTTATGCTCAAAGCAGCTTCTCCCTGGATCTGCTAACGCAGGAGTCTTTGTGAGCTGGGAAAACGATAATAACTGGCTAAAGGATGATCTATCCAAGGATCAAGTCATTCTTCACAGGATCAACAAGAGGGTATGCTCCGCCCAGACCCCGTTCCAAAAGGTGGAATTGATCCAGACCGCCAGGTAT
>JALVPF010000093.1:47641-49060 GCA_027031935.1 Myxococcales bacterium
GGCGCTGGTTCTCGATGGCACCATTCAGAGTGCTCAAGCCGACGAATGGATATATCACGAGTCACTGGTTCATCCAGCCTTGCTGAGCTGTCCCGACAAGGGAAGGGTCGCAATCCTGGGAGGCGGCGAAGGCGCTACCCTCAGGGAAGTACTACGGCACAAGTGGGTATCCAAGGCGGTCATGGTGGATATAGACGAGGCAGTGGTGGAGTTTTGCCGCAAGAACATGCCCAGCTTTCATCAAGGTGCCTTTGACGATCCAAGGGCCGAGATTATAATAGACGATGCCAGATCCTGGCTGGAGCACCAGGCTGACGAGTCGTTTTCCTCCGTGATTTTCGACCTGAGCGAACCTGCAGAAGAAGGCCCCAGTCAGTTGCTTTTCACCAGGGAGTTTTTCGAACAGATACGCAGGGTCCTGGTAAGGCATGGCACCTTGGGTATGCATGCAGGACCCGTAAACCTGGGCGACTCGGCTCTGGATAAATTTTTCCCCCGCTTGATGGCCACGGTAGGATCCGTGTTTGAACAAGTAGAGCCCATGTGTACCACTGTCTTTTCCTTTTCCGATCTGTGGACATTTGCCCTTGTCAGAAAGAGCGAGGAAAAATTTTCGAGCATGGATGTGGACAGATTGCTCACCGAGAGAGTCGGTCAAGAGCTTCGCCACTATGACGGGATCTGTCACACTCACATGGTCAACTTGCCCAGGTATATCCGCAGGATGCTTTCAGAGGACTACGAGATATTCACAGATGACGCCCCCCCGTCGCTGGACTGAAAGCAGCGATCAGTAGTCACCATAGTCAAAGCCACCACCCGAGTCAGTGGTGTCGCAACCGGTGTCTTCGCTGCAGCTATTGGTGCATGTATCCACCGCAGAGCAGGTCAGATCGCATTCCTGGTCGCAGGAGTTTATCTTGCAGGTGTTCATGGAAGAACATCCGACGGTACATCCGCCTCCAGGGCAGTCCACCGTGCAGCTGTCGCTGGACGAACAAGACACGTTGCAGTTGCCACCCTCGCAGTGAAAAATACAGGCGTCGGCGTTGTCACATGCAAAATTGCATCCTGCACCGTCGCAGGAATGCTCACAAGTACCATTCGTGCCGACGCAGGCGCAGTCATGGTTGGCGTCGCACACTTCCAATTCTCCGCAGGCGCTCAACAACATGCCTATACCTATGGCCAAAATGGCAAACCCAAAAACAGTCGACAATCCATAAGATTTCAATGTTTTCATTTTCTCCTCCTGTAAGGTTGAAGGTCTTGTATGGACCGTGTTCACAAAAAGTAGATGAAACTTTCGTGCCAAAGCACCAATCAGCGTAACACAAGGCCCCAGCCATGTGAAATAAAAGGAAAAAGCAAAGAGGTCAGACAATGAGCTACAGGGGACAGTGTCCCATGCGTGTGACA
>JALVPF010000094.1:0-12743 GCA_027031935.1 Myxococcales bacterium
AAAATCGGACAAGGCCCTGAAACTCAGAAACAAACTCTCCGAGACCCCTCGGATGCTGGACGAACCGGTACTCGATACCCATCAATATGACATATTCGAAGTGACACGTACCGTCACGGTTATTGCATCACTCAGCGTCATGGATGAAAACTCGCGTTATGTCTTTCGTTCAAAAAAAGTGGTGGGGGAAGCAAAGACCAAGGACACCACCAACAAGGCAGAACCAAGATACAAGGTAAAGGCCGACCCTCTGAACTTCCCCGTCTCGGACGATGAACTTCTTTCCACCGCCATGGATGACCTGACAAAAAACATCGGAGAATCGCTGGGCGACCTGTGTTCCACTTGGACCCAGGACATTCTCGCACGGGCAAGACAGGCAAGAGATGACGCAGAACTCGAAGCCACTGAAGATTTTGTATTATACGTCATCAGCAGCCAAGACGAACCACCTTCAGACCTGAAAACCTTCCTGAAGGAAAAGCACGATTTCACGGATTTCAAGGCTCTCAGAGGCCTTGACACAAAGAAGTGATCAGCTACTTGAAACCAAAGTCTCATTCGTCGGGCTTGTCTAAAGGTTTGTCCACATCATCCTGAGTGGAATGCGGTTTGTCCTCAGGATTGAGCATCTCCTTGAGATCCTTGTATGCACCGAACCTCACAACCTTTTTTCTTGGTATTCGAATCTTTTCACCCGTACGTGGATTGCGGCCATCGCGAGCCTTGTGCACCCTGACTCGCAAGACACCAAGTCCAGGAAGCACAAACTGGCCTTCAGTGGCCAGCTTCTTCTTTGCCAGGGCTATCAAACCATCATAGAAACGATTGATGTTTGCCTTGCTGATTCCGGATGCCCTCATGATTCCTTCTACCATTTCATCTCTGTTCATCCCCTTTATCCTCCTTGGAATATTGTAAACTTTTTATCAGAAGTTAAGTTCTCCTTGACGAGAAGAAAAACGGTCCGACTCGATCCACTTCTTTTCCTGATCGGTCAAAGCAAGTGGATACGAACCATCAAAACAGGCAGAACAGTGGCCTCGTGGATATGCCTGGCGCAAATCTTCAATAGGGAGGTAGGTCAGGGAATCAAGACCCAATTTTTTCGAAAAGCGATCTTCCAGAAGATGCAATTCCTTTTCACCCAAGGGCCCGTTGCCATGGCCCGGTAAAAATTTTGGGGCGGCCAATTCCTGCTTGGTGGACATGTCTATGCCATAGTAACAAGGATGCATGACGGGAGGTGAATAAATCGCCAGATGGACCTGAACCGCACCCTGATCTCTTATGAGCTGAATGGTGTGAGTCAGAGTGGTGCCACGAACAATACTGTCATCCACCAACAAGACCTTTTTCCCGTAGAACTCACTCCTTATGGCGTTGAGCTTGAGCTTCAGGGCAGAGGCCCGCTCGCTCTGATTGGGCATAATGAAAGTGCGGCCCGTGTAACGATTTTTTATGAAGCCCTCTCTATAGGGAAGGCCCAAGGTCTCGGCCATGGCTGCTGCTGCTGGTCTGGATGTATCCGGGATTGGAATGACGGTGTCAGCTTGCAATCCCTTGGCTTTCCATGCCCTGGCCAGTTGCTCTCCCAATGCAAGGCGTACCGAGTAGACGCTGTCCGAGTTCATGTTCGAATCGGGTCGCGCAAAATAAATGTATTCAAAGATGCAGGGTGTATGATCGGCATCCCAAAGCTTGTAACTTTGAGGTGACTGTCCTTTTCTCATGACCAGCACATGACCTGGCGCGACGTCCCCCTGGGTCTTGGCGCCCAGCACATCGAGAGCAACAGACTCGGAAGCCACAACGGTGGAACCATCCACAGAGCCCCAGACAGCCGGTCTTATGCCGTGTGGGTCCCTTATGGCGAGCAGGGTCTCTTGGCCATCAAGCACAAGGGCAGTGACAATGGAATATGCACCTCTCGTCTTGCGAAGCGTTTGACGCAGAGCTTCCAAGGCATCTTCCAAAGTGTGGTCCTTGCGCTTGAGCCTCATGAGGTTTACGGCGAACAGGCTTAGCACCGGCTCGATGTCACATCTGCTCATTAGGTGAACGGAGTCATCGGCAAGCTCATCACTTATCCGAGGGACGTTCAGGATGTTACCGTTATGCGCCATGATGACGCCCGGTTGCCTGTAGAAGAAAGGTTGTGCATCACAGAGCACGCCTCTGCCCATGGTTGGATAACGAACGTGTCCGATTCCCACATTTCCCGGCAACTGACTTATCTGCTCTGGCCCGAATCCATGACTCACGAGGCCGAGGCGTTTCAACAGGGGGAATGTCCCCTTGTGGATGGTAGCCACACCAGCGCTGTCCTGTCCCCTGTGCTGAATGGATTGCAGAGCGAGGACGATGTCAACAGAGACAGCCTTATTGGATATTATTCCGACAAATCCACACATGATAAAGCGGAGGGTAGACCCAAGAGCACACAAAGGTCAATGCTGAAAAACAGTATCCAAGTTTCTCAGTTCTTCAAGGATACGCTGGGTTCGTTTTTCAGGTTCCTTGATCCTCGCTGCCTGCTGAAGTTTGTCCATGTTTTCCAGTACAGACTTGCGACTGGAATCAGTCAACAGTGCTCCAGAACGAATAATTTCCCTCGCTCTTTTAATGGCATCAGAATCGGATCTCTCATTTGCCAACTTCCTGGTTGCCCACTCCTGTACCAAGATCCCCAGACGAACACCGGGAGCCACGTCCCTGTTCTTCTCCGACACTTGCCTCAGCGCGCTGCATAGCACCTTGATGCGACTGGAAAGCTTGGTGGAATCCATCTTGCCTGACTCCATGCCTTTCGTGAGGCCTGAGATGAAAGCCTTGAGACGAACAAGTTCCTTGCTGGAAGAGCCTTGAATATACACTTCCAGAGAAGATAAAGCCTTGAGTGTAGAGCTACGAAGTTCAGAGGATTGTGATGCAGAAGATCCGAAGCTCTCCAAAAACCCGATAGCGCGACCAATGCCATATCCATTGACCGAGCCGTGCTTCGTATCTGAAAGGGCTTTGGACATGGAAGGAACAATGGAGCCAGTTGGTGCCAGGCTCTTGGCAAGAGCCGATCGACGCTCCAAGGATAGGGAGGCGATGGTGCTGGTGGATGGAGCTTCTTTAATGGAGTCAGGATGTCCGGGTTTTACGCTCCCGCTTACAGTGGAAGTGGCCTCCCCTGCTTCCTTATCATCATGAACCTGGCTTGCCACCTCGGGTGTCTTGACCACAGGTTTTTTTGAAACAGCAATTGCCTGGTCACTCCACGCCCTCAAACCGGCATCCATCATCTCATCCCCGGAGGGTTTCCGCACCGGCCCGCTGGCCACGACGACCAAAATCACGGCTCCTGCCACCGAACCGGCAAAGGCCATCCTCAAAGCCAGAGACTTTGATGCAAAGATGGAAAAAAATCCTCCTGGATTCTGCTTTTTTTCAGAAGCGCTCTTTCCTGTGGCGCCAATCCTGATAGCCCTGTTGAGTAAAGCAACAGGAGGTGCCATCAAGGGCTGGCCCCGGTCCGAGACTATCTCATCCAGGGATCTTACGAGATTTGCCAGGTTTGCCGAACAACTCTCACATCGAGACACATGAGCCAAGACCCGCTTTCTTTCCTGTTCATCCAGGGCATCATCCACATATGCACACAGAACCTCATCTGAAACACAATCGCGGTCGCTGGCAACAGACGGGGCCAAGAGCGAAGTGGCCTTCAAAAAGGCAACCTCCTTTGAGCACTTGTCGCAGCGAGAGACATGCCCGACCACACCCTCTTGCTGCTCCTGATCCAGTCGACCGGCGACCAGGTCTTCTAAGACAGAGGCAGTTGGGCAGTTCATTTTCAATTCACTTCCTGACTTTTTTCTTTTTTTCAAATTCTTCCTTCAATATTTATTCTACGGAAACAGCGATAGCTTTCTGAAATAATTGTGCCTTCAATCACATTTGTTTTTCCCGGTCATTTCTGTTTCCATGTCGTCCAGAATTCCATCCAGAGACGACAGTGCTTCAGAGAACAGATCCCATCTGAAGCCCGCCTCCTCGAGTCTTTGCTTCAACAGAATCTTTAGCTGATCCAAATCGTTATATATTTTTCTATCATCATCCCTCTTCAGGAGATGGGCAATCTGTCCAGCGGTCAGTCCGTGTTTGAACCTCAAGACGATCAAGGCCCGCTTGTCATCGGGGAGTTGTTCGATGGTATCCCGAAGGCATTTGGACATGGCCCTGGCCACGTCTTGCTGCGTCATTTTCTCCAGCAACTCGCTTGGTCGGGAACTGGGATCTGGATCTTCCAGTTGTACTGACACACCCTGCGAATCCTTGTCAGAGCACATATGAATGGGTAGAGCGGGGCTTCTACGAATGACCTCGCTATAGATAGACCACCTGTTGGCTTTTTTCAGAGACCGATTTATCAACTCCACTATATCGTCGAATTTCTCCGCGTCCAGATTTCCAGTACCCGATTTCACGACAGAAAAAGCCTCTCGCTCTGTCAGGCAGTCCCAATAGAGAAGCTTGAATATCTCTTGACTCATCGTGTCAAGACGCCCTATGGCCCTCGGCAAGGTCTTGCGTCCTTCCTGAGCCCTGAAATAGTCGCTCACCAGGTTTTGGGTAACCCTGCCAAGCCAGGTCGACAGCCTGCCTTTTCCCTTGAACTTGTCTATGCTGCCTAAGTACCTGCGCAGGCGATAAAAAGTCTCCCCCTTGTCATTAATCTGATGCAATCCGTCAATCACATAGAGATAAAGGTCATTGCACAGGTCGCTGTCACCACCGGCGTATCTCCAGACCAAGCTGAAAATGAGGTTGGAGAATCGTTCGACAAATTCCTGCCATGCGTCCTCATCCCCTGCAACCACTCGATTCACGAGGGCCCGGTAGGCAAGATCAGCATCTGATGAATCATGCCGCATGTGGCGCATGGCCATTAAGCAAAAATCTCCCGAAGTTGAATCACAGAGAAAACTGTTTCCATATCAACAAATAATCCCATTGAACTCCATTCGGGTCAAGAACCACCTTTTGACAGGAATATGCAACAAAGGTCATAATCCAGATATGCTCCCACATGGGTAGGAGGTGCATGCTGTGAAGTTCTTTTCCACCGCCATGGCCAAAATTATGCTCTTGTTCATATTGGCTCAGGCTGCAGCCTGCAGTGAATCCAATCCACCCATGGAGCCTGGCGTCAGGGCCTGTCCACTTGGCAAGGATGGAAGTGTCACACGGAAAGCCGACCACAAGACCGTCCACAGGGTAGTTCTCACTGCGTACAAGGAGCATGCAGACCAGACAAAGGACATACAGGCGACCGACATATTTCAGGAAGGTGTGAATCCCAGCGCATCTTTTCAGCATGATGGCGCCGACGTGTGGCAGTGTGAACCGGACACAAACTACGAAGGAGACGATCTGTGGATCTTCGGCAGACATGACGGGGTCTATGCTCCATGTTTCGGTTGGCCCTACATGAAATTCGATATGACCGGAAAGGTCCCCGATGGAGCGATCATTCTCCAGGCAGTATTATCCATGCACCTCGATAGCGCCTATGGCAATTACCAGACAGCAGTATCCCACAAGGTTCTTTCAAGCTGGAACGAGTCTTCGCTTACCTACAACTCGGCTCCACCTGACTGGAACAATGGCCAGTACGAATCCGAAGTCTATATCACCTCAGCCAATCGATGGTGGGAATGGGACATCACCCAAATGACCACAGATTGGGCGGCAGATCCATCGTCAAATTTTGGCGTAGCGATTCTACCCATAGACAGCCTGTACGACGACGACGTCATGTACTGGTCCAGCGATGATTGTCCTGTCACAAGCCAGCGCCCAAAACTGACAGTGGATTATTTGTTGCCCGAGCACAGGGCCAGCTTCGTAGATCAGGTTCCCCCGCCCCCAAGCATGTATCTTCAGCAAACAGCGGAGGTCAGCCTGAGATTCCAGAACGATGGCGCGGATGAATGGGATCAGGCAGGCGGATACCACATGGGTAGCCAGAGCCCCGCTGACAACAACACATGGGGCCTGTCCAGGGTCGATCTTCCATCCAGTGTGGGACCTGGTGGCCTGGCCATATTTGACTTCCAGGTCACAGCTCCTGACTCACCCGGCACTTACGTGTTCCAGTGGCAAATGAAGGACGACGCTGTGGGATGGTTTGGACAGCTGAGCGATCCAGTGAATGTCACGGTGAACAAGAAGCCCCTTTCCACCACTTGCCAGACAGGTTCTGAGTGTTCCAGCGGAAATTGTGTAGACGGATACTGTTGTGATGGATTTTGCGCGGGTACCTGTCAGTCATGTGCTTTGCCTGGCTTTGAAGGCAATTGTCGTTATATTCCTCCCGGTCAAGATCCGGATGAGGAATGCGCGGGCAGCGGCATATGTGGTTCGTACTGTGATGGTACCGGTCAATGTGTTTTCCCGGCCATGGGCACCAGGTGTGCAGACTGCGCCTCGTGTGATGGGGCTGGAAACTGCAACCAGTTCGAGCCAGCCGGGACCGATCCTGCCGATAGGTGTGGACTTTGTCGCGTCTGTCCAGGAGATGGACCCGATTGTGTGGCTGCAGCGCCAGATACAGACCCCATGGATGAGTGCCAACACTTTTCACCTGACACATGCGGACAGACAGGGAACTGTACTGGTGATGGCTCGTGCCAGTTGTATCCTGCGGACACGGTGTGCGGTCCGGAGACCTGTACGGCAGGAGTTCATCACCCCGCTGACCTGTGCGACGGCGCAGGGCAGTGCATCATCAGCCAGGATGAAAATTGCGCTCCTTATATTTGCCTGGATTCCGTAAGCTGTCGTACCGACTGTCAGGATGATTCCCAGTGTTCGGGAGAATCATATTGCCAACAAGGCTCATGCGCAGCATACATCCACCTTGGCGATGGATGTGAACATGACGCAGAGTGTATCACCGGCCACTGTGTCGATGGCGTCTGTTGTGAAAGCCCCTGTGATGGATCGTGTCAGGCCTGCAACCTGGAACCAAATCCAGGCACCTGCACCTGGGTGCCATCTGGCCAGGATCCCAGGGAGGACTGCCCTGGTGAAGGAGTCTGTAAAGGTGTGTGCGATGGGCAGGGCCAATGCGTGTTTGCCCCTGTCACCACGCGCTGTGATACATGCACATCGTGTGATGGTGCCGGGTTTTGCACTAAGCTGGTTGAAGAAATGCAAGATCCTTTCGATGATTGTAGTCCATGTTTCGCCTGCTCCGGACAGGTTTCATCATGTGTTGCCGTGGCATATGGACAGGACCCTTTGGACGACTGTCCCCCAAGCCCTCGGGAGTCATGTGGAACAACCGGTCAATGCGATGGAAACGGCGCCTGTGAACTCTACCCGGCAGACACCATCTGCAAGCCGGCATCCTGCTCGGACGGAATACTCGAACCAGCCGACGTGTGTGACGGACTGGGTTCATGTTTTGATCGTGGTCAGCTCAGTTGTCAGCCCTATATTTGCCAGTCGCAGGATAGCTGCGCGGAAAGCTGCGAAGATGACACAGAATGTGCCGAAGGCTTTCACTGCGAAGAGCAATCATGCGTACAGGACCTGCCCGATGCCGAGACATGCACGAGGGATGGACAATGTCAGAATGGACATTGCGTGGATGGAGTGTGTTGTACCAGCCCATGCGATGCTCTGTGTGAGCGCTGCGACCTGCAAGGTTCTGTGGGAACATGTTCAGCCATCTCAGCGGGTCAGGATCCAGACGCCGAGTGTGAAGGAGATGGCCAGTGCGGTGGCAGCTGCGATGGACATGGCCAGTGTCAGCTGCCGGGAGAAGATACGGTCTGTGCTCCATGCGCCAGGTGCGATGGGCAGGGATCCTGCTCCGTTTTCATAGGAGCAGGACTGGACCCGGACGACAGGTGCGGACCTTGCAGGGTTTGTTCCGGCAACACCGGACAGTGCGTATCTGTGGAAGCCGGGGCTGATCCTTTTGACGAATGCGAAGAGCAGGATCCATCCACCTGTGGTACAGATGGAAGCTGCGACGGCGATGGCGCCTGCAGACTGTGGTCGACCCAGACTCTCTGTGGAGAGCAATCCTGCCTGGCAGGAGTGCTCCACAGGGCACCTGCATGTGACGGACAAGGTCAATGTGAAGATCAGGGAGACCAAGATTGCGCACCTTACACCTGCGACGGAATCAATTGTGCAGGTCCTGACCAACTATTTCGCATAAGCATAGAGGACCTGCCTGACGGAACCGGCCAAGCCATTGTGGACAAAACTCTGACCACCGATGACACTCTCGAACTCTATGCGGTTGGACGAGATGCACAAGACCAGGCTCTCGGGCCAGTGGTGGTGACCTGGAATCTTCAGGGTGGAATCGGTATGTTGAGACCAGGCCCTTCATCCAGGGCCGTGCTGGATCCAACTACTGTCGGTGCTGGCAAAATAACAGCCAGCTTTCATGATGCGGACGTCCAGCAAGGCCAGACAGGAGACATTGTGGTTACGGCCGGACTTGCTGCTGGAGAATTTTTACTCGAAGCAAACCCCGTCATGATTCCTCCTGATGGTCAGAGCACTTCGCTTATAACCGGAGGTCCTGTGCTGGATGCGGACAACAATCCTGTCTCCACAGGGACCATGGTGACGGTCTTGAGCTCAGCCGGAGACATCATGTCAGAGGACATGGATCAGGTGGATCCTGGTGTTCAGCGTTCCACCGATGACGATGGCTTTTTCTCGTTTACCGTACGTGCCCCTGTCGCACCAGGACAAGCCAGGTTACTGGCCGAGACCCTCGCACCTGACCACGCAACGGCAGAGGGATTGTTGTATTTTAGTGACGGTCACCCTATGGCAGACGCAGGCCCAGACAAGGTCGTCATCTCCGGTCAACATGTGACCTTAGATGGCAGCGCTAGCTTTGACCCCACCAACAGGATGCTCGTATACCAGTGGTCTCAAACCAGTGGTGATACCGTGGAGATTGCAGGACAAGACACCCCTTTGCTGGAGTTTACCGCCCCCCTTGTGGAAGGCTCGGCAGATTTGCAATTCCAGCTCATTGTAACCGCAGGGCAAGACCAGTCGGCCCCTGACACGGTCACCGTGACGGTGATAGGCATGGAGCAGGATTTGCCCACCGCTATCATGACACTGGATCCTGACACTGGTACTGCACCGCTGGATGTAAACCTGGACGCGAGTCAAAGCCATGCTGCGGATTGCTGCGAACTTTCGGCTTACAATTGGTGGATTGCCGATGGAACTCAGATGCAGGGTCAGAGCGTACAGCATTCGTTTGAAAAACCAGGCTCCATGGGAGTAGAACTCATGGTGACAGATGACCAGGGAGCCTTTTCATTCGCCCAGGGCCAAGTCGTGGTGACAGACGGTGACAAGAGCCCTCCGAGCCTCATGGCTACAGCCACACCACCCAGAGGACGTGCGCCACTGTATGTAAACTTCTTCGCTCAAGCATCTGACACAGACGGTAACGTAGAACTCATCGAATGGAACATGGGTGGAGGCTTCGTACTCAAAGGCCCTGAGCAGCATCACCTGTTCTCTCAACCCGGCCTGTACCAGGTCAGGGTCAGGGCAACAGACGACACCGGCCTTACGGCAGAACAGACCTTGCACATAGCCGTATCAGACGACGGGATTTATCCACCCAAGATCATCTCGACTCCTGCAACTTCAGCAGACGCTGGAAGGCCATGGATCTACACCCCAAGGGCCATGGGGACACAGCCCCTTGTCTGGTCGCTGGGAAAGCATTTGGGCGAAGAGGTGATTGGAGCACCTGTGGGAATGGAGATGCATCCTGATACGGGCGAACTGACCTGGACACCATCTGATTCACAGGCCGGACAGGTGGACATAACCATCGTAGTCAAAAACGACGCAGGTAATGATTTTCAGGATTTCCAGGTTGAAGTGACCGGCTCCACTGTACAAAGCGGCTGTGGCTGTGGCCATGCAAGCAAAGGAGATGACAAGGCGAAGCTATGGCTGCTGCTGGCCTTTGTCTTGTTTGCCATGAAACCCTCAGGGCAGCATTGATGCCAGTTGCTCTTCTCTCATCAAACCCACTCCTGAGTTGAAGACCTTGCCCTTGTCGAAGACTATGGTTGTGGGGATGCTCTGTATCCTGAATTCCGCTGCTGTTTGCGGGTTGGATTCAGTATCGAGCTTTGCCACCAGTGCCTGACCTGATTTGCTCTTGGCCAGGGACTGTACTGCCGGACCCATGGCCTGACATGGCCCGCACCATGGCGCCCAAAAATCCACCAGTACCGGCAATGGTGCGAGCCGTATAAAATCATTGAAATTTCCGTCGTTGAGTTCAACCGGTTGTGAAGGCGGAGAAAGCTCGGCCTTGCATGAGCCACACAGAGGTCCCTTGGTCAACTTTTCCACGGCCACCCCATTGAGTTGACCGCAAGAAGCACATCGAATATGCAATTTTCCATTTTTGTATTTTGTCACAACTCCCATGACCTCACCTCGTAATCATAAAAACCAAATGGCCTTGCGACATCTTTCTGAAGAAATTTAAGCAAAAAAATACTCAAGGCAAGTCGCTGGAAACATTTTTGGACAAGTGGACTCTTGATTCCCTTGATGAATAAAAACCAGAACAGACAGTGGATTCACCACATCGAAGCCTCAGCTCACCGAAAAAGATTCTGCAGCATCGACATTGAGATCGCAGGCGAGGTGGGAAACCAGGGACAGACGGGCAACACAGTTGGGTTAGTCAGCAGCTTCGAACAGGGTCTTGTCAGCCCCGCACAAAGGGCAGACCCAAGCTTCAGGCAAATCCTCAAACGCGGTTCCAGCCGGCACACCCGAGTCCTGGTCACCTTTTTCAGGATCATATACGTATCCACAAACGCTACATGTGTACTTTTTCATGTCATTCCTCCAGGTAAAAATCAGGTCCAGTTTGCTCTCTGACCTTGCTCGCTTTCGAGAATATCGGCCAGAGTCGTCTTTGAAAGTGCAGCATACATGCTTTGTTCCGCATCCTCAAATGCTTTTCTAAGCACGCAGTCACCCTGTTGCTCTTCACAGCAACGGGTGATCTTGAGGCAATCGAACAGGGGCTCCTCTGCCTCAACCGCACGAACCACGTCTGCCATGGATATCTTATCGGGTTCCATGGCGAGACGAAAGCCTCCCTTTTTTCCCCTGGTGGAATTCACTAGCCCCTTTCTTGCCAACTTCTGAAAAACCTTGGCCAGGTAACTGGGAGAGACCTTCTGGGATTCGGCCATTTCTGCGACCAAAAGCTGATTAGGTCTGTCGCTTGCCAGTTGATAAAGGCCGTGAATAGCCAACTCGGTGGATTTGGATAGCTTCATGGTAAGTACCTCTCGGTTGTTTCAGGGAAAGCCGCGAGTCAGCATCAAAACTAGGACAAAAGGAGGAATCTTGTCAATTAGAATGGGACGTTTTGATAATCGAATGTTTTGTTCAGCCTTATCAAAATTAAATGCGCAGACCAAAATGGGCGTTGACGCTCATGTCGTAACCAAATTTTCCCGTAATATAGTGACCACCAAAGTCCACCCCTACACCTATGGCAAGAAAATCACTGGCAAAGGGTATCTCTATGCCGCCTCCACCCCGGATCTGCCCGCCCATCTCCGGATCCAGGTACCCGGATGTGTTATCGCCAAAAGCGCTGCCATCCGCTGCCAGCATGAGAAGCCCGATGGAGCCCTGCACGTAGATGTCGATCACAGGTAGCATGTCCGTCCTGTAGCCGACCCCCAGGCCCACGTGAAGCAGGTCAGCGCCCTTGCCGCCGGTGAACAGGTGGTGGTAATCCACCAAGGCGTTCAAAAACAGGATCTGCAACCTGCCTCGAAATCCAGCACCCATTCCCGAGATGGTACCTGATGCATCGGATTCCGGGAGGCTCACGTTGTCCACCCGGACATAAGAGCCCTGTGCGTCTGCCTCCAGGGCAAAAAGGTCTGCAAAGGCGGGCGAGGCACCCAGCAATAAAAATGACGCTACCAAAATAGCCATATTTTTCCGCATGATTATCTCCTTGTTGACAGATTGAGGTCAGCCTCAACATGCATAGATTTCAAAAAGTCTCTATGCATGAGACGTAGCTCGATGTTCTGGTGTTCATTTTGGGGCAAGACAGATAGCGTGTCAAATCTCAGAGAGCCAGGGAGGTAAAAAATCAAAGGCGCAGGCCTATGGTTCCTATGAGCGACACCCTGAAGCCTAAATCCTTTGCATACAGTGCGTCTATCCCCATGTGTGCGCCTGCCACGAGAAAACGGGTTAGTCCGAACTCCATGCTCACCATGACCCCCAGCCGTCCCCCCATCTCGGTGCGGTAGACATGCTTGCCCTGCATGCTGGCTTGTCCTCCCATCATCAAAAAGCCCAGGCTCGCACGCAGCACACACCTGGCGTCCGAAAACCAGGTACCGCTCCTGCCCATCTCAAGGGGCAAGGAATAGCCCACTCCCGCGTGAAGCTGATCCAGAGCCAAGTCATAGTAGTGCTCATAATCTAGTGCCAGGTAAGCATAATAGATGTGCATGCGAGCATGCACGCCGGAACCTGTATCCATGCGAAAGACAGTCTCGTCAGTGGCAGGTGATCGCACATTGCCCAAAAGCGCAAGCTCCAAAGGCTGCGCCTCCAGGTCCAGGCTCACTCCCTCAGCATAAGCTCCTGCCGACAAAAGCAAAACACCGATAAAGGCTGCT
>JALVPF010000094.1:12753-16356 GCA_027031935.1 Myxococcales bacterium
AGGCTGCTAGTCGCATGGAAAACCTCCAAATTATTTTTCGACACAAAGATCCCGTTACTGAATAAGCAAGCTGAAACAATTGCTAAAACGCCATTCAAAATCACTTGACAGACTAATCTCTATTTGTTAGATTCATCTACCAATGGAGTGGTAATGAATTCTGCAAGAAAAGAAAACCCGGTGACAGATGCATTGGAAGATTATCTGGAGACCATATATCTTCAAATAAGGGACCAAAAATTTGCCCGAATCAAGGACATCGCAAAGGCCAGGGGTGTAAAATCCGGCTCCGTATCACCTGCCATGAAGCGCCTGGACGAACTTGGGCTGATAAAATACGTCAAGCGTGAATACATAGTGCTGACACCCGAGGGTGAAAAAAGGGCTCGCCGTGTATTCGCAAGGCACCAGCTCCTTGAACATTTTTTCAAGGATATTCTCAACATGTCTCCAGGCGCAGCCCAAAAAGACGCATGCGCCATGGAGCACAACCTGTCAGACGAAGCCATGGATCGATTCGTCAGGCTGTTCGAGTTTTTGGAGGTCTGCCCCGAAGGGCGCGACCTCCTTGAAAAATTTCGCGGATGTTCCAGGGTTCATCACGACATACCATGCATGAAGGAAGACTGCAAATCAGCACATAGACCAGAGATATCGGAGGAGGAACAGCAAATGAGTATCTCTGACCTGCAGCCCGGACAGAGCGGACGAGTGACACAGGTAAATGGGCAAGGAGCCATCAGGCAACGCTTACTGGATATGGGTGTCTTTCCAAGAGTGGAGATAGAGGTGGAACGAGTTGCACCCGCAGGTGATCCCATATGGATAAAGCTACAGGGTTATCAAATATCCTTGCGTCAAAACGAGGCTGCAGCGGTGATGGTAACAAGGGTGTAAATTTTTTACCAATGAATGTAGAGGCATCTACCACTTGATGAAGAAACTACAGAGGTTAAAAACACATGAAGAAAGGCAAGATCAACGTGGCTCTGGCTGGAAATCCAAACTCCGGCAAGACTACGATTTTCAATGCGCTAACGGGCGCAAGACAACACGTTGGCAACTATGCAGGGGTCACGGTAGAAAAACGACAGGGATCATTCACTTATGAAGAAATGGAGTTCAAGGTACTTGATCTGCCCGGCACCTATAGCCTGACTTCATACTCACCAGAAGAGAGAATAGCCCAGGACGAGCTCTTGGCAGGCACACAGGAAGTGGTCGTGGTGGTGGTTGATTCCACTGCGTTAAAACGCAGCCTTGTTCTGATGGTGCAGGTCATGCAGACAGGTGCAAACCCGGTGCTGTGTCTAAACATGGCGGACGAAGCGGAAAAGGCAGGTCAAAAAATCGACACGGCAGAACTCTCTGCGCTCCTCGGTTTTCCGGTAGTGCACACTGTCGGACACCGCGGAAAAGGAATTGACGAACTAAAGGCCGCCATAAAAAAGGTCGCCCTGCAGCCATTGAAAAAAAATCGCCTCGTGCTTGGAGAACGCCTGGAACGCGCCTTGAAAAAAATCGAGGACCGTCTGGAGAAAACTAAAGAAGACCCAAAGGGCCGCGGGTGGGTTGCGGTAAAGCTGCTCATGGACGAGGTACCCTTTGTCCAACGCGCAAACCAGCTTGGCAAAGGCGGTCAGGCTGCAGTTGGTGAAGCCACCGAACAGAGAAAAAAAATCCAGGCAGAGACGGGGATGGACATCGCCATCTTTGTCATGGAGCGCTACTATGGATTCATAGACGGACTGCTCAGGGAGACCCTGAAAAGCAAGCCCAGAAAAAACGCCCGCTACATCTCTGATCGCATCGATTCGCTGCTGGTAAACAGGCTTCTGGGTATCCCACTGTTTCTGCTGGTGATGTACTCCATCTTCTGGATCACCTTCTCCCTGGGCGAGTACCCCATGCAATGGATAGAAAGCGGCTTCGGCGCATTGAGCGCCTGGATCTCGGGATTATGGCCGCAGGGGGCAGACTCGCCCTTACGCTCGCTCATCACCGATGGCCTGATAGGTGGCGTGGGCGGTGTTCTCGTTTTCCTGCCTAATATATTGCTGCTGTTTCTTGGCCTGGCTTTTCTTGAAGACACGGGCTACATGGCGCGCGCTGCATTTCTCATGGATCGCCTCATGCACAAGTTTGGTCTTCACGGAAAAAGCTTCATACCCCTTATCACGGGTTTTGGCTGCTCCATACCCGGCATCATGGCCACGCGAACCCTGGAGAATGAACGCGACAGGCTGACCACAATGCTCGTGCTGCCGCTCATGTCCTGCGGGGCAAGGCTGCCCATCTGGATGCTCCTCATCCCAGCGTTTTTTCCTCCTGCCTGGCGAGCACCCATGCTCTGGACCATCTACATGATCGGCATCGTACTGGCCCTGCTGCTCGCCCTGCTTTTGAGAAGAACCATCCTGAAGGGCAAGGATGCTCCTTTCGTAATGGAACTTCCCCCTTACCGTCTTCCCACCCTCAGGGCTGTGGCCATCAAGATGACAGAGCGATCCTGGCTGTATCTCAGAAAGGCAGGAACCATCATCCTCGGTGTATCCATACTCATGTGGTTCTTTACTTCCTATCCAAAGACAAAGTCCTACGAGGTGGATACGGAAATAGAGGCAGGCAGGATACTGGTATCCGATTCGCCCACAAATAAAAACACAGACAAGAACTCAGACAGCAATCCTGAAGTGATAAGCCCTGCTCAACTTGCAAACCGCAGGGCGGCAGAAGACCTGGAAAACTCCGTCATGGGACACATAGGCCGAATCATGGAACCGGCCATAGAGCCCCTGGGCTTCGACTGGCGAATCGGCACCGCCATGTTGGGAGCATTCGCCGCAAAGGAGGTCTTCGTATCCCAGATGGGAATAGTCTTTTCCCTGGGAGAAACCGGCGAAGACTCGCAAAGTCTCCATGAGACCTTGCACAGGGAATACTCTCCGCTGGTGGGCTTTTCCCTGATGCTCTTTTTACTCATCGCCACCCCCTGCATGGCAACGGTCGCTGTCACCCGGCGTGAATCAGGCAGTTGGAAGTGGGCCTTGCTGCAATTTTTCGGGCTGACTGCCATTGCTTACGTGATCTCTCTGCTAGTCTTCCAGATCGGGAAATTGTTCTTTTGAGGAGCATGCCATGAACTGGGAATTTCTAATAGTGATCACTATAGTCTGTGCCACTGCCACAACAGCTATCCTAAGGGTAATGAAAACCATACGCAGGATTTCAGATGCAAAGGCTGCGGATTCTGCCATCTGTGATGGCGCATGTTCATCCTGTGTCAACAGTTTCAACAAGGATCAAACCGACTGTGAGAAAAAGCCGTGAGACTTCGAAAGACAATTCCCTATTTCGTCATGTCGGCTTTCGTCCTGCACCCTTGCCTTGTTTTTGGCGCTGACACGGTGGAGACATGGGACGTGGGTGCAACTGACGTGGACATGTATTTGGGATTCGACGGCATAGGACACGAAGAGGACCTGCGAAGCATGTTCGGAGACATGATGTTGGGCTACGGCATTATAGACGGCTTCTCCGTCTATCTCGGCACCACCCTGCAGGGCGATGAGTCCATGGGCTCAGGTACTGGCAATATATACC
>JALVPF010000094.1:16366-19121 GCA_027031935.1 Myxococcales bacterium
GTTCTTCGACGTAAGCCTTGGGGGAGAATCGTTCGAGGAATTTCAAATAGGTCCGGCGCTGGAACTGAACTTCGACCTGGCTCCCGAGCGTCAATCATGGGGTGTTTACCTGCGTGCAGGAATCCCGGTGTATGGACGTTCCATAAGCAACCCCGAGCACCCCGAGTCACCACGGGTGGAACCCACTTTTCACATTGCCACGACCCTCGGGACCTACTACACCATACGCCAAGGTCACCAAGTACTGCTGGAGTTCGACACCTGTTTTCACCCTGATACAAGGGACGAAGATAGAAGCCTCGACATTGGAGGTCTGGCCTTTGGATACAACGTGTCAATATGCGACTCCATCGAATTGATCAACCAGGTCTATGTAGATATTCCACAGCAGGACGAGACTCCCTCCGTAGGGATAATGCTGGGATTCATCGCAACGCTTCCCAGCGTACAGCAGGAAAACCCAATCCGGACTCCCGATGGCTGAAATGATTAAAAATCCCTGTTGTGCTCCTTGACGGCATAGCACCAGGCGGCTACAATCCGTCCGCATCTGAAAACACGCCCTGACGGCGAGGAGGGATTTCAATGTTTGGAAAAGTAAAAGAACAGCTTCAGGCGGAACTAAAAGAGATACAGGAAGCTGGCCTATGGAAGGACGAGTGGAAAATCACTTCCCCTCAAGGAGCCGAGATCAAAGTGGACGATGGCAGGGAGGTGCTGAACTTCTGTGCCAACAACTATCTCGGCTTGTCTGACAGTCCGGACCTCATCGCTGCTGCCAAAGCGGGCCTGGACTCTCACGGTTTCGGAATGAGTTCGGTGCGATTCATCTGTGGCACACAGGACATACACAAACAACTGGAGAACAAGATCTCGGAGTTCATGCAAACCGATGACACCATCCTGTACTCCTCATGTTTCGACGCCAACGGCGGTCTGTTCGAGACCATCCTGGGCAAGCAAGACGTGATCATCTCCGACCAGCTCAACCACGCTTCCATCATAGATGGCGTACGGCTTTGCAAGGCTGAGCGCAGACGGTATGCCAATGCAAACATGGAGGAGCTGGAGCAGCAGTTGAAAGAGACCCAGGACAAGCGCCGCAGACTCATCGCCACAGACGGTGTTTTCTCCATGGACGGAAACATCGCTCCCCTGGCAGAGATATGTGATCTTGCAGAAAAATACGACGCCATGGTCATGGTGGACGACTCCCACTCCACGGGCTTCATGGGAAAGACTGGCAGGGGCACTCCTGAGCACTGCGGTGTGATGGGACGAGTGGATGTCATAACCTCTACCCTCGGCAAGGCCATGGGTGGCGCTTCAGGCGGATATACAACAGGTCGTAAAGAAATAATCGACATGCTGCGCCAGCGCTCCAGACCCTACCTGTTTTCCAACACCCTGGCTCCGGTTATCGTCTCAACTACTCTGCGCGTGTTCGAGATGATCTCCGACACGACCACGCTTCGGGACAAGCTGGAGGAAAACACCAAGTACTTCCGCGAGAAGATGACAGCTGTGGGCTTTGATATCAAACCGGGCGTACACCCCATCGTACCCATCATGCTGGGGGATGCCAGGTTGGCCGCTGATATGGCCAGGGACATGTATGCCGAGGGGATCTACGTGGTTGGATTCTCATATCCTGTGGTACCAAAGGGACAGGCAAGAATCAGGGTACAGATATCCGCAGCCCACGAGCGTGAGCACCTGGACAAGGCCATCGCAGCCTTTGAGAAAATCGGCAAGAAGCATGGCGTGTTGAAATAGGCCCACGCATCAAATCTCCAAGGCCGGTATCCTCACCACAAAAGTTGCTCCTCCACCGGGTGTGTCTTCATACATAATACTACCGCCATGCATCTTCACAACACGGCGACATATACTCAGGCCCAAACCAGAGCCTGTATCTTTCCCGGTGGTAAAAAATGGATCCCAGATCTGCTTCCGGTATTTGTCGGGAACACCGGGGCCATGATCTATCACCTTGTACACAAGCTCATTTTCTTCGCAGCCAACATAAATGACGATCTTTCCTCCACCAGGCAGGGCTTTAGCCGAGTTTTTCAGAAGGTTCAAAAGCAGATGCTTGATCTGCCTCCCGTCCAGATTCCAGGGGGTAACATCCCCCTCCTGGATCTCGATCTCATGATCACGAAAACCAGGGTGATGGGAACATATCCTCAGCAACTCCCTAGGAACAGACAGGGGATCGGACAGCCTGGGAGAAAAAGGCATGGCAGCGCCAAGGGCAAAATCCCTGATATCAGCAGCCAACTCCGAAAGCGTCCTGGCCTGAATACCGATTTGCTCCAGGCTGTCTGATTCTTTTCTTTTCAGGTCATTCACGTTTGCACTGAGACCAAGTATGACCTGAAGGTAATTGTTCATCTCGT
This sequence comes from Myxococcales bacterium, assembly GCA_027031935.1. GTDB lineage: Bacteria > Myxococcota > B64-G9 > B64-G9 > B64-G9 > JALVPF01. The sequence goes on from JALVPF010000094.1 coordinate 18,769, forward strand.
GAACCATCTCCGCAGCAAACCTGCCCACTGCAGCAAGTTTTTCTCTCTTCACCAACTCCTGCTGCGCTTCGCGAAGTTCCCGTGTCCTGAGCTTGAGCGCCTCATGGGCATCTGCCAGGTCAGCGCTCAGTCTACCCTTGGTAATTCGAAGCTCTCTCCATTCCAAAGCCTGCTGAATGGTAAGCCTCATGTCATCAACACCCCAGGGCTTGATGATGTACCTGTAGACTCTGCCCTCGTTGATGGCATTTAGCATGGCGTCGAAATCAGCATATGCCGTGAGTATCAACCTGACTATGGTGGGATCCATCTCCTTGACCCTGGTCAACAGCTCCACTCCTGTCATGCCCGGC
>JALVPF010000095.1 GCA_027031935.1 Myxococcales bacterium
ATCACCTCCACTGCGGGGGCTGTCAATAGAATTTTGAATTTTAATGGTTTTCTAATAGATTCCCTTTATGGCATGTATTGAAAAATTCTATTTTAATTAGTAAATTAGTGATGATTACCGGAAAACAGAGACCAGTGATGCCCTAAAGTTTCTCCGATGGGAAAGAATCTTATCTTTACAGTATCCTCTTCGAGAAGCAATACGTTTATATTGAGATGAGAGGTAAGTACCTTTAGTGCGTCCAGCAGCCCAAGCCGTCACTTTCCCTTACTCGCTTTTTTCTTTCTTTTCCTGGAAAGCAATCTCTTTTTCACTTCTTTCAAAACACGGACGTCTTCCTGATGTCGTGGCTCATCGATGTTGCTTTTGATACGAATCAGTCCATCGAGATGAATCCACCGTGCCCTTGCCGCTCCATATTTGCTTTTGATGTGTTTTTTCCAGGCTGTCTGGAACTTTATGCCGCGTATCTTGCGAAGCAAGTCTACTCTGTTTGGAGCAACGCCGATCTGTAGTATCTCGTCGGGCTTGTGGAGATCCAACAATGCCGGGCTTCCAAACTCTGTCAATGCTCGATTTGTCCTCGCTATGTTATCTGGTGTTGATTCGATCCATAGGTCCATATCCTTGGTATATCTGGGCACCGCATGATAGGTAAAGGCCAGCCCTCCAATGATTAAATAATGGACCCCGTGTTTGTCCAACAAGATCAACAAGTCCTCGAAGTCTGTAATGGTATCCATTCTCAGGACCTTTTTTTGCCTCGAGCTTTTTGAACCAGATGAACGTCGCGACGAATGGCAACCAGGGCAGATAGTCTTTGTTCAGGTGTCTGGTCCAACCAAAAGTCCAAATCCCAAAGAAATGCCTCTCGAAAATCATTTGTAGTATTCGTGACAATTCGCCGTGCGCGTTTAGCTGCTCTCTCTTTGATACCCATGGTCTTTTCCATATATCACATCACCCATCATTTTTACAGGCACAAAAATGCTCATTTCCAGCAGTTCGGCACATTGTTTATCCATTCCATTGGTATCTTTCGAAGCGCTGGGGTCAATGTAATGGGCAGGAGCGCAAGGGCTTGGCTGGTATCAGCCTCTGGGTGTCAGCATGATCTTGTGGTGAAGCAGGTCTATGTGATCGATATTTGCGTTGACCTCTTTTTGTTCCCCCAGGATGCTGGTCAGGACGATCTTGTCGCCCTCGGGTTTCATCATGACCACGTCTTCCAATATAAGCTCATCGTTTCCATCCTTCATGAGATACGCGCTTGATTCACACATGATGGTCTCCTTTTCAAAAGGCGCGGTTCAGAACCTGGCCTCAAGGTTTGTGTTTAGCAGTATAACCTCTACTGATGTATATTTGCCATCTATGGGGGGATCCAGGTCCTTGGGCCAGGTGCGACAGAAGCTCAAGGTACGCCAAGCGAAGTTCAGATCGAGCATGAGGCTGGCACCCGAGATGGGACCTATGGGAGCAGGGTTCCAGAATATGGCAGCACCATTGGGCTCAGTGGCGCCCGCCAGGTCGCCTCCTACTGCAGAGACCATAAAGCCCGATGCCTCGACAGGAGAGACTCTGAAAAGGAAAAAGGTAAATAATATTGATGCGATCGATGTTGCTTTTGTCATCCAGGCTCCATGAGAAGATCCGGCAGCAGGCACAATCACAATTACGTCACCAATGATATATCCGCGTCTGGCCCTTGTCCATGCCTGAAAAACTAAAAAGCCGGCTCTTTATTTCCCCTCCTGTTGGAGTTATTATCCTCAATGCTGGAACTGGAGCCGGGGGACGGAGGAAGTCCTGAAATGCTGCGATACCTTGTCCATTTGTTGATGCTCAGCCTGTTGTGGCTTTGTATGCCCGGCTGTGGACAGGCACAAGGGGATGGAGCCGTTCGGTGGCTTCAGCAGCCTATTTTGGGTGGTCACGAAGTGGAGCAGGGCCAGTTTCTAGAAGTGGTAATGATAACGGTTGCCACTCCTGATGGATTCATCTCCATGTGTTCCGGGACGCTAATCTCTCCGCGGGTTGTTCTCACCGCCGCACACTGTGTGGATTTCCAAGGTCTGAAAGCCGATCACGTCGTGGTGAAATTCGGAGAGAGCCGTACGAGTTCTGAAAGCATCAAGGCCATGGATTTCAGGATACACCCGGACTGGAACTCCCACAGTCTGATAAACGACATGGCTCTCGTTCGCCTGGAGCGTGACGCACCAGCCGAAGCAATCCCGGTCCCATATCTCCCGGCCTCCATGAAGCTGACCCAGGACGATGTGGGTACTTCATTGTTGTTTGTGGGCTTCGGGGTCAACTCCTGGGGGAGCGATGGAATAAAGCTCTGGATGGAGACGCCCCTGGATATTGTATGTACCAGGCCCTATGGATGCAGTTACGCAAAGACCAACACCATATGCATCAAGCAGGAAGGCACAGGGATCTGCTCAGGAGACAGCGGTGGACCGGCTCTCATGGAAAGAGATGGAGTCCAATACGTGGTGGGTGTAAACTCATATACGGCAGAGGGATGTCAGTGGTTTGGTTGTGGAACAAAGGTGGATGAATTTCAGGACTTCATAGAAGAATATCTCGGTGCAGCAGATGGGACTGATTGTGACACTGATGAGCAGTGTGCATCCATGCATTGTGCTGACGGTGTGTGCTGTGCCCAGGACTGTGATGGTTCTTGCCAGGCCTGCAACCTGCCGGGAATGAAGGGCACTTGTTCGGATGTGGCCGATGGAACACCGTGTCCTGACGGAAATCTTTGCAATGGTCAGGAAATATGCACAGGTGGTATTTGCCAAAAGGCTCAAGTGATGGTGTGTGATGATGAGATAAGCTGCACCAAGAACCTTTGCGATCCTAAAACCGGCTGTGTCTACAAGCCCGACTCCCTGTCGTGCTTTGATGATGATCCTTGTACCAGGGACCTTTGTGATGGGCAGCAGGGCTGCGCTCATGAAGCAATGCCCGATGGAACACCTTGTGATTTGAACGCCACTTGCATACAGGGCAAGTGTGAGTATCCGCCGGAAGAAAGCTCCGGCTGCGGGTGTACGAGTTCTTCAGGGCCCGCAGGGGTTCCTGCTCTTTTGTTGTTACTGTCCGTGCTTGGACGTCAATCTTCGTGAGTTGGCGCGCAGGTGGACACGCCAGCGCCAACGATTCTGTATGGCAGGTTTTCCAGCAAGGTGATGGTTTGTCCCGAGTCAGGGTCGAGTTTCAGCACCCTGGAATTTGAGCCGGCCGTGATGAATATGTAGAACTTGCCACCCCAATGGGCAAAGGCCCAGGCCCGTACAGTGCCCGAAAGAGATGGCAGGGGCCAGTTCTGCAGGACTGCGCCTGTGGTCTTGTTCAACTGGGCGACGAATGAATTGTTGGTGCCTGGAAAGTAGGCGTAAAGTTTCGCATCACCTGTGCCGGTGAGTTCTGGACTGTACTCGGCATCTGGTACCGGCCCCACGGTGGTGACGTCCAAAGCCACAGGATCGATGTACCCTACGTTGCCCAACTCCAGGGCTCCCACATCACCCCCGGCTATATACAGCTTTTCGCTGTCAGAACCTTCGGTATCAGAGACAAAACCCATGCCGAAAAGCTTATACCCGCCTTTGCCAGGGGTCCAGGTGCTTTTGCTGCATTGGCCGGTGCTCGTGTCAACCCAGAATATTTCACCGCTCGTGTACAAAACCCATGCCCTTGCAGAGCGATCAACGGACATGGAAAATGGAGTCGCTATGCTGTTGCCCCAGTCTGGCCAGGATGGCGATGCCGGGCAGGACAGGGCGTGGATGAGCTTGAACTCGTTGGCGCCGCCTGCGGGGTTGAAGCTGAGCAAGCGATAGGAATCGTCTACCACATAGATGAGCTGTGCTGCAGAGCTGCATCCGCCCTCGCATTCTCCGTACTGGCACTGTCCTGAGCAGGTCTCCAAAAGATTGCCTATGGTCCCGTCCGAGTTGCATTCATGCACCTGATTGCCTACGCAGGTGGTCGCCACCTTGGGGTTGCATTGGACGCAGCCCAAGTCCTGTGCGCACACTGTGGGGGCCTGGCATACGGTGGTCTGAGTGAACAGGCCGTCTTTACACTCCTGATAGCTCTGCCTGTCACACCTGGTCTGACCAGCTTCGCAGGGATCCCCAGCGTTGCCATCGTGATTGTTTGTTCCACCGTCGGTGTCCGAATTGGAGCCAGAACCACAGGCAGCGAACGCAAGAAACAGAGGTATCCACAATAAAAACCTTTTCATGCCATCCTCCAGGGCAAGAGCTTCTGAAGGATTATACCACCTCTTGGTGATTATTTTACCAGAGACTTTTTATGGAAGTCGGCACAGCTTAAATGCGGGTTTACCATCTGTTGGTGGAAGTTGCATATCCCCTGGTCACCCTTTGTGTCTCCACCTCCAGAGCTGAGCGCCAGAATTCCCGGAAAAGTTTTTTCGAAGCTCTCTGCGTCATCATCAAAGTGAGCGCAATGAGCACATGTCCTGCCGAAATATCGTTCCATCATATGGCCCGCCAGTAGTTGACGAACACCTGCGTTGTCAAAAACCAGCCAAGGGGGACATTTACAAGCACGCCTATGGTAAAAGCCCAGAAGGGCTTGAGCCCAAATTTTACCAGGTCCTTGAACCTTGTGGAGAGCCCTATGCACAGAAAACACAGAACAAAAGCCCAGGAGCGGAGCTTCTTGATGGGCACTATGGACTTTGCTTTCAGCTCACTGGTGAACCAGTCGGACTTGTGCCGAAGATTTCTCAAAGCCCAGACTTGCTGGGAGTCTGCCTTTGCTGCAAGAGCGTTGTATTCTGCAGCAGACATCTTACCCAAAAAAGATATCACTTTCCTGTTTCCATCGTAGCTGAATTTTTCTTGTAGCTCATCGGGAACCTGGTAGTTGCTGAAATCCGCCTTATAGCTTTTTTTCAGTGCCTTGGATTTGAAACTTCCTTCTACTGGAGCGGTTCCTTTATAGTCTGCAGGTGCGCTTGCCGCAATGAAGCTCATGATCACGGAGGCTGCAACAAATCCCAACACGAATTTTGGAAACCTGTCCCACACCACACGTACGCCCAGCCTTCCCGTGGGACCATCTCTTTGTGCTCCGGGTGATCCTTTTGAGTCTTTTTTCCTTTCCCAAAATATTACGGAGATTATGGACAGGACAAAAGCCCAGATGCCTATCCAGATGTCACGACCTATTACTTTCATCAGGGTGAAGGTCTGTATTGGAGCGTCACCGTGCTCGGTGGCGAGTTCTGCCACCACTGCGAATCCGGCCGCATCAGCATACTCGGATGTGCCCACCCAGGCTCCGGCTTCACCAGCAGAGATGTTCCACCATTGAGAGTAATTTCCATCTGACGGGATCATCGCTTTGGTCAAAAAAGCCAGGGAAAAGATCATGACTATGGCCCAGACGCTCACCACCCCGATGCCAATGGCAATATGATCCTTGTCAGCTTTTATGGCGCCTCCTATGGCAATGGAGCCGGACACGCCGCACACGGCTCCGCCCGTTCCCAGGACAGCAGCAAATCTGTTGTCGAGCTTGAATATCCTGGTGGCCGCGAAATAGATGGTCGTCCAGGTGGTCACCGAGACAATGGTAGCCTGCACAAATGCGATAGGACCAGCCTCGGCGATGAGGGTCAGGGGTAAGGTGGCACCAAGCAGCACGATCCCTGTCTTGATGTAGTACTCGGTCCTCAGGGCAGTGCCAAACCATGAAGGCATGGCCCTGATGTTTCCAATAATCAATCCGATGACCAGCGCGAGCAAAGGTGCACCCAGATCAAGCTGCTTCATGACTGACCAGCCAGCCAGGTAGAAGACGATCAAGGCCCCTGCAAACAGCATGATGAATCCGGGTATGAACTGCTTTATGTTGCGCCCCATGATCTTCATGGAGATGGTAAACACGGTGCCAAATCCCAGAAACACCAGGATATAGCCCAGAGCATTTTTTGACAGGTCTTGTCCCAGTTCGGCGACAGTGGACCATTTTCCAGGTGTCACGGCCCACGGCTTTAGTGTGGAGCCCGCCCAGAAAAAGGCCATGGACAGGCCGATTACGAGCAGTCCCAACCAGATGGCCCAGTAGTCTTCGGTCTTCAAGAGCTTGAACTTGTTGTCAGAAGCTTCAGACATGCCAGAACCCTCCTCTCCATGCTGCTCAAAAAAGTGCAGCCTGGGCTGATTGATGTTTGGAGGATCATATTGAGTGTTGAGCTGGAGATCAACTATCCATTCAAATATTTTATAACAAAAGTTACCTTGCCGCTTGTGTTCAAGGGGCTCATAGCTTGTCTTTCCTGCCAAGTTGTGCGAGTTTTTATGCATGAAAAAGTGGAGTATGACCTCTATTCTAGCGTTTCTGCAGGGCATTCGCTGTGGGGATTTTCTGGGAATCTCTGTGGTCCTGGTACTGCTCGGTGGTGCTGGCGCGGCCAGGGCTCAAAATCTCGTGGTCAACCCTGGATTCGACGATGATCTGGCCGGATGGAGCACTTTTGGCAGCGGCACCATTGGTGTTGTCATGGAAGCAGGAGACCAGAAGGTGATCGAGATCAACAACATGTACTCCGCTTCGCAGATACCGACGCCAGTCTTCGGCTGAACATAAGCGCCCATTCCTCACATCTGTTGTTTAGAGTACTCGGGCTCGATAATCCTCCCGCCCGGCTCTCGGGACGTGTGGGTTAGTCCCATCGAGTTCGAAGACCATGGTGATGGGCTGGGGGATGTTTATATCAAGGCATGCTTTCCTGCACAA
>JALVPF010000096.1:0-16983 GCA_027031935.1 Myxococcales bacterium
GAATAAACCCCAAAAGTGCCTTCCAACGCTCCTGTACGCCCAATTTTATGGGGTATCGTCCTCTACGTTCCTCTCGCTAGATCATATACTATGCGGTCTTGCTGACAGCGCGGTATGCTCTTGATAAATCCATGTTGACACTTGGAATTGGCCTTGTTATGTTCCCATCGCCTTGAAGTTGAGGCATTTTGTTGATCATTGGGCGGACGAAATCCGCTGGATACGGGAGAGGATATGATCAGGACAATGAGCATTTTAGTGGCTCTTAGCATGTTGTTGGCAACTTCCATTCCCGCCACAGCCGGTGAGCTTGGCCCGAGGGCTTCGAAAACCACTCTGGCACCGACCATGACAAACCCCGCCACCGGGAAAGAAGATACTGCACCCATCGTCACCGCATACAGCAAAAGGAGCCCTCTGCTAGCTGGTCTCATGTCTCTCGTCCTTCCTGGTTCAGGCCAGATATATAATGAACAATACCTGGTTGGAGGGCTTTGGATGGCGGGTGAGGTGGCCTTGTACTTAGGCGCCTTTGCCTATGCCGGGGCCTTTGATGCTTCGGAGGATTTTTCCTTGAGATGGAGACTCGAGGGCATCTTGTTGCTCGCCGTTGCTGGCGGCTTCCACCTGTTTTCCGTTTTTGATGCTGTCACAGAGGCTCAGAGAGTCAACGATGACATAGACAAGTTTTCCCTCATGGTGGCTCCCACCGACGGTGGCATTACCGTGGGATACGGGTTTTGCTGGTAGCTTTCTTCTTTGATCCACATTAGATAAAATCCCGTCGTGCTGAAAAACAACTCCAGACCATTTTTTGCCCATTCGTGGATATCCACTACGGTAAACCTCTTCATGGCGCTGGCCCTGATGGTGGTGGCCCTTTTCGATGTCATCTCCAATCCCTTTGGACAGTGGCAGGCCGGACAGACCGCGCCGTTCACCTACAGGGCGAACACGGACGGACATTGCGCCTTTGACGAGCTGCTTCGTCCCGACGGTGAATCAAAGCCCGACGATCGCTTTATAGTTCGCAGGGGCCAGAGACTGACCGAGGTGCAGTTGGAAGATCTGGACAGGCAGTTGGGCGCGAGAAAGAGATTTGCTCCCGTCAGGGCCTTTGGAATCGTCCTGTATTATTTCCTCGTACTGACCTTTTTCACCATGATCCTGAAGAAGACCGGGGGCTACCTGGAGTTGCGCTTTCGCGCCATTGGCACCTTGTACCTGCTTGTATTCCTGAGTGTGGTGGCATCCAGATTACTGTTCAGCTATTCGTCGGTGAGCATTTTTGCAGCGCCGTGGGCTGCAAGCATTCTTCTGTTGGGAGGGGTGATCAGGCAGACGAGCGCCTTTGCGGTCCATCTTCTCACTGTTGCCCTCATAGCACCGCTTCTGCACTTCTCACCAGGTATGGTCCTGGTTCCCGTGGCTGCCGGCTGGTCCGCTGTTTTGATCCTTAAACCCGGTTCAGGGTTGGGGCGAGTCCTGTTGGCTTCTTTCGTGGGAGCCACGGTCGGTTGCATCGCCCTTGTGGGCATGGACCTTTTCAGCTCCCATGATTATGACTTCAGACTCGTCCTGCAAGGAGACCTGGTGGGTTTGGCAGGCAGCATGATGCTTTCGGGCTTGGCAGCGGCATTGCTTAGAGTGCCCGCAACCCTCATGTTCGGTGCGGTTCCCAGGGGCAAGCTGGAACGACTTCGTGATATAGATCACCCCGTGCTGAGAGACCTGGCCGAAAAGGCTCCCGGAACTTTCCAGCACACCCTAGCGGTCGCCAATATAGCGGAGAAGGTGGCCGCAGATATTGGGGCGGACAGGGATCTGGTCAGGGTCGGAGTCCTGTATCATGACATCGGAAAGATGAGAGGCCCCGAGTATTTCGCTGAAAATCAACAGGGTGTAAATCCCCACGACCAGATTCCGGCCGAACAGAGTGCCAAGATGCTGCGTGGACATGTTGTAGATGGGGTGGTCATCGCCAAGGGAGCGAACCTCCCGGAGAGGATAATAGACTTCATCGTGGAGCATCACGGCGCCTCCACCATGGACTTTTTCAGGGAAAAGGCGGCCAGGGAAGCAGGCAAGGAGCCAGACCCCAGGCTGTTTTCATATGGTGGAAGAAACCCCACCAGCAGGGAGACTGCCATAGTGATGGTGGTGGATTCCATCGAGGCCGCATCCCGGAGTCTCAAGGAACCGGATCATGCCAGGGTCGAGGGCATGATCAGACAGATCATGTTCTCAAAGCTCATTCGTGGTTACCTGGATGACTCGGGGCTGACCACCCGGGACTTGAAGTTGATGGGCCTCAGTCTGATCAAAATCCTGGAGGCGCAGTTCCACGTCAGACCCGAGTATCCCTGGCAAAAGAAGGAAGAGCCAAAGGGCCCACAGGGACAAGGTTTACAGGGGCAGGAGGCTCAAAGTCAGCAGAGAATAGTAACTCCTGCTGCAGCAGCGGTCCCCGCACAAGGGCTTGAGGCTACTAATGGTGGTGGAGAGACCGCACCCGATGATCCTGTCGACTCCTCTGGAGGCACAGAGGGTACTCAATAGGTCGTCAAACAATAGTCGTAAACTTGCTTGCGAGATGTTTCATCAGAGTGCCTGGATTAAATCGAGGGTTCTGTGTCGCCATCATCCATTTGTCTGGCAATCTTCGAAAAGTCCAGCGGGTCTCCCTCGTCATGGGGCGCTTGGTAGGCGTCGTGTCCAATGAACTTGGATACTATGAAGCGTACTGTACCAGGGTCAGATGCCTCGACCGATGTGAACTGTATTCCCATGCCGTTTTGTCTTGGATCGTCGGAATCCACTCTCCGCCTTACCACTCCCTTGAGGTCTATCTTCATGGCGCCTGGCCTGGTCCCAAGGCTGATGGTCACATCTAGCCTGGTACCCACCTCGGGAGGCATGAATGTACGGATGAAGATCCCGTCGGAAGATACGTCTGCCGCAAGGTTCCCGTACTCCTGGCCGTCGAGCCTGTAGGTGACCATGGCTTGTAATGGCTGGCGTTGAGACGACCTTCTCCCTGAATCCTTATCCCGTGTCATGGCAGGACCAATATATATCGTCTTGAAGCGTGGTACAAGTGGTGAAAAAAGATTGTGTGATAGCCGCCTGAAATCCACACGGAAACATACGGCCAAAATGTTCCCTGAACGAGAATCTGTCTTTTTATGACACTGTGTTCTAGAGTTCAAATTGTCTGGATTTGAGTTGTCATATTAATACATCCACGACATTCTTATACTCTACTCTACTACCAAGACCTCAGTATCCTCTTTACCATGAGAGAGTAGTAATCCAAGTTTTTCATCAAGTGAACTATTGATTGCATTGAGTAAAAGATTTTTATCCTTGTTGAAACTGAATTCCAGTTCAAAGCTGTACTTTCCTTTCAGATTTGTATGGTCAAGGACCGGAATTTCAAGCTTTCTTTCAAGGCAATCTGTTAAAAGATTCATTGGCGCATTTTTTGCGGTTATCCTTCTATCATCACATATCAACATGGAAGGCCCTGTGCCCGAGTTGGATTCAACCGCTATTTCTTTATCCTCCGATTTCAACGAAAAGACCAAAACCTGCATTTCGCGTTTTTCCTTCTTGAACTTGAAACCAAATGCATCGCCAAGAACACTTTTCATTGTATTGCGCAAAACATTTGTACTTTTTCCTGCCTGCCTTATGACCATGTCATAGTGCCCATCGGGAACCATTGAAGAATGAATTACTCGACAAGGTGTCAACCTAAATGCCTGTGCGATAAGTTCGATGATTGACACATCGAATTGTTCCAATACACCTTTCCCTATCCTTGTAGGATTGTGTTGGTCTTCTATCGTATGTCGGATCATGGCAAGAAAATCCGGCTGTGGACCATCGTTGATATCCAGTATTTTTTCTTTCTCCATGGGAGGCGGTAATACTACTGTCTGGCCATCTAAGATCTTCTTCAAATGCTTCGCTGTGAGAAATGCAGGATGAGTTATTGTTGCCACACCACCAGATTTATCAATGACAACGACCGTGGGCAAGGAAGGAATCCCCAGAAGATTTCTTTTCAAGTTCTTGTTGATACGCCCGACCAATCCATCAATATGATTGTTAGTCAGAAATTTCCGAATTGCAGCTTCAGATTCATCGGTGATGGATATGAACTCCACAGGACTACCAACGAATTTCCTGGATAATGAATTCATGTGTTTGATTGCTTTCAAGCAAGGGCTACACCATGTTGCCCAGAATTCAAGCACGATCACCTTGTCATCAAATCTGCGAAAATCTTTTATTTTATCTGTCTTGTTTTTTTGCAGTAATTCTATGGTTCCCAGATTTGGTATTGGTTTTCCGATTATGAATGACGTCGGCCTGTTGGGCGTACAAGCCACTGGTGCCAGGGAAAACACTACATAAAAAATAAGGTACAATGTTCGATATACTTGCACGGCTTCTCCTTTTTTCAATAGTGATGCTTTTTGGATTTAGGCTTCGATAACTAATGAAACACTATGCATTTACTTGAAAGTGTCTTCCAAGTATGTGTGCACAGTGATGAAGCACTGTTTTCGAAAAAGATTAATAGTAACATTTGATATTGTATTGTAGTTTTACAAGCATGAAGACTGAGAACATGTCAACCAATTTTTATCGTGGTGAAAACTGATCCGAGGTCAGTGGGTAGGGCAGGGGCAGTTGTTTTTCTGTTCGTGTTTTTTCTCCTCTGGTTCACCCGGCAGCCTTCTTTTGTAAAAATGATCACCACTGTCTTTTACTATTCTTCTATACCATTGTTTCGGGTATCCGGGATGTGTGACTTTGCCGTGTTCGTCCCTGACATTGCCGTCCAGGTATTTTACCAAAAGTTGCTGGCCAAGCTTGCGCCAGCGATCGACCACCTTGTTGGCCTGTTCATCTGAATACCTGGTCAGATATTCTCTGGCCAATTCGGGCGCCTGGCGATATAGCTTCACGGCAGCTTTCTCCACCTGCGGCTGGCGGCTGAGGAAACTCCCCTCGAGATTTCCCTGTACCACCTGGATATCCTTGATCATGTCCATATAGCGGCCGTATGCGAAATTCGAAACCCAGTTGAAAACCCAGAAGGCCGAATCCCAACTGAAATGCTGAAAGTCGGCTGTGCCCACCGCGTATGGCTTGGGGATCTTGCGTATGCCCGAGTACATGGGGACATATACGGTGGAGTAGGTGTCATCTACACCAAACCAGATCAGCCCTCCAATGGGTGCCGGGAGGAAAGACCTGGACTGGGTTATGAACGAAAAGCCTGTCTGCTGGGTGGATGTGGCTCGTTCATTGAAATATTTTTTCCCGTCCACTTCCCAGTACAGAGGTCTCCATCTGTAGGGCAACTGGTATGGCCCTGCCCCCACACCCTTGCTCAGGTCAAAAGGTGTGCCCTCGAAATGATCCCGCATCAGTGACATCATGTCCTGTACCGAAAGCTTCTTGTCCGGTTTGATCCACAGGGGTAGTCGTGGGGCCTTCATGTCTCCCATGATCCACCTGGTCCATCGATCCCTTTTGGATGGAGCAGCCCGCCTGAACATGGCCCAGACCCTGGCCTCGCATATCCTCAAGGCCTCGAAGGACATGGGGGCATATGCGTCGGCAAAGGAAAAGTCCCTGTCTCTGCCTTTGAAGTAACCCTTCTTGCGGGCAAAGGAGATGACATCTGGAGAATAAATGGTGTCGCGACTCCTGAGGGGGAAGGTGCGAATTCTCGCCTGGTTTGCGTGGGCGGAGATGTACCCGTCAGGGATCTTTCTGGCTACCCAGACCGCACCCTTTTCCTTGGGCCCCTTGCCAATCATGTCCATGAACCAGACTTCCTTGGCATCGGCGATGGAGAAGGATTCACCCTCCGACCTGTATCCATATTTTGCCACCAGGTCACCCATTATGTGAACGGCCTCCCTGGCCGTGCGTGCCCGCTGAAGGGTGATGTAGATGAGAGAGCCATAGTCCATGGTGGCTTTCTGCCCCTGGAGTTCCTCTCTTCCGCCCCAGGTGGTCTCTCCTATGACCACCTGGTGTTCGTTCATGTTGCCCACAACCTCAAATGTGTGGCGGACCTGCTCGATCTTGCCCAGGTAGTCACCAGTGTCCCACTCGTAGATATCCAGCATGGACCCCTCGGGGTGGTCAGCCGAAGGGGTGTAGTACAGTTCTCCATATAGCACGTGTGAGTCTGCAGCATAGCTCACCATTGTGGAGCCATCTGCAGATGCTCCCTTGGTGACCAGGAAATTCGTGCATGCTCTGGAAAACGGTTCTTGTACCAGGATGACGCTCATCATGGTGAATATTGTAAACATGGTCTTCATCATCAGCTCCTTGGTTCAGAATTCGAAGGTTTGACTTAGCAGAGAAAAGCGCCATTGGCAACGTACCATGGGTCATTCACCTATTGAAAGGGGCCGTTGGCCTAATCCTTGATGCCATGAAGCGTCCTGTGGCTTATCTTGTAAGTGTCTGACTACAAGGAGGTCTGCCATGACGAGACACGGAAACAATCGTGGGCATCATCAGCATATCAGTGGAATGGTGTTCGGAGTTCTGATCATCGCCCTTGGTGTTTTGCTCTTGTTGGATGGAATGGGAATACTGGCCCCGTTTGGGGTTTGGGATTTTTGGCCCCTCGCCCTGGTGTTTGTGGGTGCGGTGAACCTGTTTTTGCCATCGGCCGCACCCCACCGGGTGTTCGGTGGTCTCCTGATAGCAGGTGGCGGTGTGTTGCAGTTGCACAAGCTTGAGCTATTGAACATCAGCATGAGCGTGGTCTGGCCGGTGTTTGTCATTCTCATCGGCATTTATGTCTTCTACTCCACGTGGTTCGTCCGCAAGCAGCAAGCGGATGTGGATGAAGATTCCCCTGACACGGTTAGCGAGATCGCCATATTCAGTGGAAGCGAGACCATAAACAACTCTGCTGACTTCAAGGGCGGCGAGTTGCTCGCGCTCATGGGCGGATGCAGCCTGGACCTGAGCCGTGCGAACATGCAGGGTGAGCAGGTGGTCTTGTACGCGAGAGCTTTCATGGGTGGTATAGACATACGGGTTCCCGAAGACTGGGATGTTACTATAAAGGGCCTGGGAATTTTGGGCGGATACGAGGACAAGACAAGACGGGCAAAATCCCATGGCAAGGAGCCGGAAGCTCACAAACGACTAATCATTAAAGGCTATGCAATAATGGGCGGTGTTGATATCAAGAACTAAGCATCAGGCAAGCATCTTGCATGATCTTCTCCAGGAGGCCCCTGTCCATGGCCGGAGACTTCCAACGACAGGTTAGATACGGATACTGGCTTGGCTGGATCCCCCTGAGTGCCCTGGTCGTGGTCTTGCTGTATGCCCACAAAGGCCTTGGAGTTGCTCCGGCCCTGGTGTCCGGGATTTTGCTGAGTTTGTTCTATGCGTTCATCTGTCGATCCAGCTCTTACATGTGCGCAAGCCTCTCGCTGTCCAAGACCCGCATCCCAAGGCTGGCGCTAATATTCGTATCCTCGTCTCTGGCCGCGGCGGGTATCTGGGTGTTGGCGGCCATGGGCCTGGGCATGCTTGTACCTTCCTGGAGCCGGGGGCTGGAGTCGAAGTTCGACCTGCTGTTTGGACTTGGGGTGGCGTTTTACCTGTTTGCAGTAGCCTTCAATTATACGGTCCTGGCGGTGTACAAGGCCAGGCGTGCCGAACTCGAAGCTGAAAAATCCCGCACCTTGGCAAGAGAAGCACAGCTAAGAGCCCTTCGCGCCCAGGTGGATCCGCACTTTCTCTTCAATAGCCTCAATTCCATCGCATCCCTTAGCCTCTCGAACCCCGGCGGCTCCAGGGAAATGTGCCTGCAACTGGCCGCGTTCCTGCGCTCTACACAAAAACTGGGTCCCTTGGCGACCATCAGCCTGGAGCAGGAACTACAGTTAGTCCGTCAGTACCTGGCCATAGAGGAGCAACGCTTTGCAGACCGCATGCAAGTGCATCTGCACGTTCCCCGGGAGTGTCAGGACAGGCGGCTTCCTCCTTTGTTGTTACAACCGCTGGTGGAAAACGCGGTGAAGCATGGCGTCAGCACATTGAACAAAGATGCATGGATCAGACTCGAAGCCAGGTGTGATTCACAAATGCTTTATGTTTCCATGTCCAACCGTTATGATCCCTTGGCGCCACGGGCCAAAGGGACCGGGCGAGGTAGCTCCTTGGTGCTCGACAGGCTGCGTGCCTCTTATGGACCCAAGGCAAGCATGCGTCTGGAGACTCTTGGTGATACCTGGAGAGTGGAGTTGGAGATTCCATCAGCAAAGGATGGCACTGGTCCATGAAAAAACTTCGCGTTATCATAGTGGACGATGAAAAGTTGGCCCGTACCTACCTGGCTGACCTGCTTTCGCCATACGAGGATCTGGATTTGGTGGCTGAATGTGCCGACGGCTTCGAAGCAGTGAAGGCCTGTGCGCAGTTCAAGCCCGATGTCATTTTTCTGGACGTGCAGATGCCCAAACTGGACGGCTTTGAGGTCTTGGAACTTTTGGATCCTGTCCCGCACGTGGTCTTTGTGACTGCATTTGACGACTATGCCATCGATGCTTTTGGCGTGCATGCGGTGGACTATCTCCTCAAACCCTTTTCTCCCGAGCGTCTCGCACAGGCCATAGAACACGTCAGGCAAAGGTCCTCTGCCCCGCAACAACTCCAATCGCTGTTGGATGATCGCGGAGCAGATGGGAGATTGCTGCAGCGGGTCGCTGTGAGAGATGGCTCGGCCGTGCATCTCATCGCTGTCGGGGACCTGGACTATGTCTCGGCGCAGGACGACTATATCGAATTGCATTCGGGACAAAGGAGTTTTCTCAAGCACCAGACATTGACTTCCCTGGAAAAAAGGCTCAACCCGGAAGACTTCGTCAGAATTCACCGCTCCACCCTGGTGAATCTGCACAAGGTGGAGCGTATAGAAGCCTGGAGCAAGGACAGCAAGATCGCGATCATGAAAGACGGCACGAGACTGAGGGTCAGCAGATCTGGTTATCAGAAGCTCAGGCAAAGTTTGGATCGCGATTGATATTGAAACAGGGCCGGTCTTTCCTGTATGTTCTCATAAAAGGGATTTATAGAGAAAGGAACAGGAGTTGAGTTCTCAATCATTTCTATTTGCACACAAGGCCTTACCGGTGCTGACCTTTGCTGATCCTGCCAAGACCATGGCCATATTGACAGGACCTGATGCGCAGCAGTTTTTGCTCGACGCGTGGGAGAGCGTGGGCAAACACTGTGTGCAGGAAATGCGAAGGGAGCCCGAGGGACTCGGCTTGAGCGTCAGTCCTGCTGGCACCACAGGGCTTGTGGTGGTGATTCGTCTGCCTGAGCCGGCGGAGCAGGGAGAGGCATATTTTGCAGCGATAATCTCCAGGTTTGAAAATCCTCAGGAGCCTGATGTGGAGCACCTGAAGTGGACACGACTGTTTACCCTCGAGCTTGGCACACACCCGGTTACCGATGCCGCATGCCCCATGCTCTGCGAATGGACCCCGGAAGGTGAGCATATAAACCTGGGGGAGGGTTCGACGGTTGACGAAAGAGATTTTGTCGAGTTGGCCCTGGATGTCCTCTGGCAACAGACAAAGAACGCTGCCGAACCCAACTGATTTTTTCCAAGGTGATTTGTAAAAGACGTCACCTTCTTCAAAGCGATTGGCGCGAGGAGAGTGAGAACTTGTTTGCCCCAGGACTGATAGCCATCTGTCTTCTGAGCCTTGGCTTGACACTGACTTCGTGCACGGATGAGCATGGTGATGACCTGTTTTGTCCTCAAGGCGAGGATCTGGCAGCAGAGGTTGATCCATTTATCGGTTCCCTCGGACCAGGTAACGTGGTACCTGGTGCTCTGGTCCCTCATGGCATGGTCAAGTTGAGTCCGGATTCGGTGGTGGACTCCGGCTCTGTTGATGCCTATGAGTATGGAAGCGACAGGATCGAAGGCTTTAGTCACACCCATCTCCAGGGGCCTGGAGGAGGGGGTAACGGATACAGTCAGATTTTGTTCATGCCCACCACTGGCCCTTTGAAAACGGACACTGCCGAATATGCGTCTGCTTTTTCCCACGAAAGCGAAAAAGCATCCCCTGGTTACTATGCTGTGACTCTGGATGACTACGGCGTTGAGGTGGAGTTGACTGCAACGGCTCACGCCGGCATGCACAGATATACCTTTCCTGCATCTGAAAGTGCACGTGTCCTGATGGATATTGGTCACTCGCGGGGTGATTCACGAGACGGTCATGTGGAGTTCTTAGACGATCACACAGTGGCCGGATTCGGGGTTTACAACGTGCATCCAATTCTCGATCTGCTTCTGAGCAGGCCGGATGATGTGGTCGGGCGCAGCACGGTATTTTTCTTTGCGGTGTTCGATACTCCTTTCGATTTCCATGGGACCTGGCACGGCAGGGCTGCAGATGCGGAAGTAAACGAGGACTCAGGCAGTGAATCAGGCGCGTGGATCGGAGCATATGTCGGGTTCAAGACAGCAGCCCAACAGCAGATCGAGGTCCGGGTGGGAATTTCCATGGTGAGCGTGGAGCAGGCAAGGAAAAATCTTCAGGAGGAGATAGGAGATTCTTCTTTCGACGAGATCCATCAGCAAGCGCGCCGGGCATGGAACTGCAGGCTCAACAGGGTGCAGGTGGAGGGGGGGACAGTGAGCCAGAGAAAGATTTTCTACACGGCCTTGTACCATACACTCTTTGCCCCGGCTGATTATACTGAAGCTGGCGGAGTGTTCTTTTCGGGTGCGGATGGCAAGGGAGCCGTGTTTGAATCGGACAGGAGTTTTTATACGGATGACTGGTGCGCCTGGGATACCTTCAGAACATCCCGCCCCTTGGCGACGCTGGTGGAGCCATCCACTGTAAGCGATGTAGTGGCTTCATACCTGCATCTTTACAAACAGGGCGGCTGGCTTCCCAAGTGTCCCTGGAACGCCACGGGTTATTCGAGCGTGATGATAGGCAACCACGCAGTGTCCATCATCGCTGATGCCTATGTGAAGGGTATTCGTGATTATGATCAGGACCTGGCCTGGGAGGCCATGGAAAAGAGCGCCAACGAGGATGACCCCGACAGGCTGGTGGATGGAGTCTGCGGTTACGTAAACGTGGGAACTCCTCCTGAATATGTTCAAAACGGTTATGTGTCACACGAGTGTGATGCCCACCAGTCGGCCTCCATGACATTGGAATACGCATACGATGACTGGTGTATTGCCCAGGTGGCAGATGGCATGGGAAAATCCGGAAAGCGAGATGAATATTTGGCTCGTTCACAAAACTTTCGCAATCAGTTCAACTCAGAGACGCGCTTCATGCAGGGCAGACACAGGGACGGCTCATGGGTGGGGGCTTTCGATCCCGCCGATTCACAGGATGCAAACGATTTTTGCGAGGCGACAAGCTGGATATACTCTTGGTTTGTTCCACAGGATATAGCTGGCCTGATGGAACTCATGGGTGGGCCCCAGGAGTTCTCCTCCAGGCTGGACGAGTTTTTCTCCAACGGACAGTTTGATCCTTCCAACGAACCAAGCTTTCACGTGCCATTTCTTTACAACTTTGCTGGCGAGTCGTTCAAAACCCAGGAACTGGTGCGCAAGGTTCTCGACGAGGAATTCTCGGACAAGCCGGATGGTCTTGCCGGCAACGATGACTCGGGTGCCACCAGCGCATGGATTGTCTTTGCTGCCATGGGACTATACCCGGTGGCCCCGGGCAATGGCGTCTACGAGATCTCGAGCCCCTGGTTCCAAAGCATCACCCTCCATCTCGATCCTGCTGTATATTCGGGCAAAGATTTTACCATCACGGCCAAGGGAAATAGTGACATCAACAGGTACATACAGTCGGCCACTTTGAACGGCCAGGCCCTTGAAAAGAACGAACTGACACACGAGGAGATTGTCAACGGATGCCAGCTGGTTCTTACCATGGGGACTGCACCCTCTGCCTGGGGGGATTAGACTACAAACTAGTACATCAACCTACTTTGTGTGCCCAGGTGAAATCGTCCTTAACAGTAATGGCAGTGATCTGCTAGTGTAATTGTGGAAAACATGAATGGGGAGGAAGGAGATGTTGAAGTGTCCCTTAACCGAGGAGTGTTGAATCGCTTTGTTTTTTTGTCTGCTTTCATAGCGCTTTTTTCATCCTGCAACTCTCAGTCAGACATCTCACCGGAAATAAGGTGGATGGGAAATCCCATAATAAATGGATCACCTGATACATCCGCAGCCCACCAGGCGGTTGTGTATATACAGGTTGCCTTGAACCAGTATCAGGGCTTTGCGTGTACCGGTACCCTGATCGCACCTCAAATCGTGCTTACCGCTGGCCACTGTGTGTGTGGAGAGGGTAATGCCACCCAACTTTCACCGGACAAGTTTGTGGTCATGTTCGGAGACGTGGCTCAGCAGGGAAATCCTGTGCGGGGTGTGGCTGAAGTCAAAAAGCATCCCAACTACAATCCCAACTGGAATTACGGAGCTCCTAAGAACGATATCGCATTGCTTAGACTGAGTTATAATGCACCTTCGTCCGTAACTCCGATTCCCTATTTGTCGAGCAGCATGGGCATCACCAAAAACGATGAGGGGACTTCTCTGGAATATGTTGGCTTCGGCAAGACAGAGAGCGGGTCTTCAGGCACGAAACTGCATGTCTTCAATGATCTGGACCTTGTCTGCACAGCTTTTTCCGGCTGCAATTACGGCCAGGGGATCGCAGCGCCCAATACCATATGTGAGGATCAGACTCCAGGTGGGCCTTGCTCCGGAGACAGCGGCGGTCCTGCCTTTATCACACGCAACGGAACACAATACGTGGCTGGAGTGACGTCCTACGGTGATCAGTACTGCCAGTATTTCGGTTGTTCCACCAAGGTGGATTCTTTCGAAGATTTCATACGTGATTTCGTCGGTGGGCAGAACGGTTCGAGCTGTTCTTCGGACTCGCAGTGTGATTCTGGCTTTTGTGTCGATGGCGTCTGTTGCAGCAGTAGCTGCACTGCCGAGTGCAGTGCCTGTAACAACTCGGGACATCTGGGCACCTGTACCTCTCTTGCCAATGGTACGACCTGCGGGGACGGAGATCCATGCAATGGCGTTGATACTTGCCAAAACGGAACCTGTGTCAGCGGGGCGCCTCCTGTTTGTGATGACAATAATGTCTGCACACACGATACTTGCCTGACCGGTTCCGGTTGTCATTACAGCCCCTATGCGGACGGCCAGGATTGTTCGGATGGAAACGTTTGCAACGGCATGGAAACATGTCAGCAGGGTGTGTGCACTTCGCCGGGCTGGTTGGATTGTGATGATCATAACCCGTGTACATTCGAAAGCTGTGATGAACAGACCGGATGTCAGCATACTCCAAAGGACGATGGGACCCCTTGCGATATGGGTCCGTGCGGTAGTGGCACTTGTCAGAACGGTCAGTGCTCGAGCGCCGCAGGTGATCTGTGTGACGATGGCCTGGACTGCACAGAAGACTATTGCGTGGAAGGTCAGGGTTGCATGCATGACAGCAGACCGGATGGGTTTCCATGTGGAGATTGTGCGGCTTGCTTCTCCGGCGCCTGTTCCAAGCTCGATACCTGTGCTACCGAAGATACCGGCTGTGGCTGCTCTGCATCTGCAGGATCTCCTCTGGGCCTGTTCAGCCTTGTTTTGGGTCTAATTGTTTTGATTGCCTTCAGACGCTGGGCTTGAAATATCCCTAAGGGGGGCTGGCCAAATGAAACAGCCGGGTTTAATCCTTCTCGTCTTCTTGTGTAGTGTTATGGGCTTCGGCTGTGAACCACCGGACTCGGGTCAAAAGATGACCACATCTTCATTACCCATAATAAACGGCGAGCCTGACACAAACCCTGCTCATGATGGTGTGGTGGCATTGGTCACGAATTCGGGATTCATGTTTTGCTCCGGCGCGGTCATAGAACCACGTGTGGTCATCACTGAGGCTCACTGTGTCATAGACAGCGATCCTTCATCGGTTTTGGTGAGTGTTGGTCCTGAGTCAGCCTCCGGCACCAAGTTGACGGTGGCCGAGATTATTGTAAACCCTGACCATCAGCCGGCGAATGGTACCGAGCCATCTGTCCACGACCTGGCCCTGCTGAAACTCTCCGCGTCCGTTCCTGCTGACCTAACACCCCTGAAGCTGCTACCTGAGGAGATGAAAATAACCGAGGCTGATATTGGGACCATGATGACTTTCGTGGGATACGGTAAAACCGAAAACGACACTATTGGTACAAAGATGACGACTGACGGGATGCTGGGCTGGATGTGTACAACGGAAGGGGGATGCAATCAGGGGGCGACGAGGGTTTCGCAGAACTCCATATGTTTCAACATGCACGATTCGGGGACCTGTAACGGAGACAGCGGCGGACCTGCCTTCATCGAGAGAGATGGCAATGAGTATATTGGTGGGTTGACTTCTTATGGTGACCAGGACTGTTCTTTGTTTGGCTGCGACACAAAAGTGGACGAGTATCATGACTGGATCGACAGCGTAATACACGGGACGCTCGGGTCAGCTTGTTCGGATGATGCTGACTGTGACTCTGGCAACTGTAAGGACGGGGTCTGTTGTGTTGTCGGCTGTGAAGGTGCGTGCTACAGCTGTGTGATCCCTGGGAGTTTCGGCGATTGCATTCAGCTCGATGACGGACAGCCCTGCCCTGACGGAAACCCGTGTAACGGCGATGAGGTCTGTTCAGGAGGCGTTTGCCTGCCGGGAGGCATGGAAAATTGTGATGATTCCAATCCATGCACCACGGACTCTTGTGACGAAAGCACTGGCTGTAGCCATGAGCCGGTTCCGGATGGAACCATCTGCAATGATAGCGATCTTTGTGTGGGTGTGGGTAAATGCAAGTCCGGTTTTTGCGAGTTTGAGCAGTCAGCGGAGTGTGACGACGAAAACGAGTGCACCAAAGATTCCTGTGAGCCGTCAACGGGCTGCAGGTTCGAACCCCTGCCAGATGGCTCGGAGTGTTACGCCGGAGCCTGTGGACAGGCCATGTGCATCAACGCTGAGTGCACTGTCACTGAACCAATCGACTGTGACGATGGAAATTCATGTACGAGGAATTTTTGTAGTCCCAAGGTGGGGTGCATGGCCGAGCAGAAGGAAGATGGCACCCCTTGCGGTGAGTGTGGAGTTTGTGTGTCAGGCGAATGCGATCCTGGGCCTGCCTGCAAGTCAGCCTGTGCATGCAGCCATGGGAGGCCTGGTACGAGCTTGCTTTTTCTCGGCCTGTTTGTTTTTGCCATGAGACGTACAAGACGATTTTTATATGCTAAGGGGAGGGAAGGGAGAGTTTGAAGTGAGGTGGCCTAACTTTGCAGCATTTGCTTTGATGGTGTCTGGGGTTTTAGCGGGAGGATGCGGTCATGATTTTCCCCCTCAAGTTACAACTTTGGGCCTGCCCATCGTAAACGGCGAGCCTGATACCAGTGACGAGCATATGGCGGTGGTGGGAATAGAGTTTGGACAATACATGTGTTCAGGAACGCTGATAGCGCCGGATGTGGTCTTGACCGCAGGACATTGTGCTGGAAGCCCTGCAAGTTCGTATTCTGTGAATTTTTCACGTGGCTTGATCTACATGCCAACAGCTACAAGAAAGGTGAGCGAAGTTCATCGTCATCCTGAGTACGATGGCCAATATGTATTGAACGACATAGCCTTGTTGCGGCTCAGTGAACCGGCTCCAAATAACATCAAGCCTATTCCCTTCTTGCCCGAGAGCTTGAGAATCACGGAAGATGACATAGGTTCACCCATCGAGTTCGTGGGCTTTGGACAGACCGAATCCGGTTCAGCAGGAAAGAAGATGCACTTTACCGGTGAGATCAAGTGGCTCTGTGACAGCGACAGCTACTGCCCTCATACTGCGAGCATTTACGGAATGCCGCACACCCTGTGCTTCGACCAGCAACTGGGAGGAGCTTGTGAAGGAGACTCGGGCGGGCCCGGATTTGTGACCCGAAATGGTCACGAGTACGTTGCGGCGGTCACATCCTACGGGGATAACCAGGGGTGTACGATATATGGGTGCAGCACGAAGGTGGACGCATTTCAGGATTTCATTACCGATTACACCGGTGGTGGCCTGGGTTCTGACTGCGCTTCCGATGATGATTGTGTAGCCGGGTATTGTGTCGAAGGACTTTGCTGCGAGTCAGAGTGTGACTCTCCGTGCCATTCATGCTCCCTTGCTGGCAAGGAGGGTTTGTGCGTTGAGGTGGAAAACGGTACATCGTGCTCCGACGGCGATTTGTGCAATGGTGATGAGGTCTGTATCGTGGGTGAATGTGTAGCCGGCACCCCTCTGGACTGTACAGATGATGATCCCTGCACCAATGATACATGTAGTCCAAGCCTGGGATGTATCAAGGAACCATGGCCTGACGGATATCCATGTGGTGATTGCATGGCATGTGAACAGGGGGTGTGCGTGGATGCAAATTGCGGTTCCGGAGGATGCGCAACAGGAGTGCAGGGAAGCTCCAGGCCCCTTGGCGGAATCTTGCTTTTTGTGCTGGCAGGGATTTTTGCGCTGGCCATTCGTCGTAGTCTCTAAGTATACTTTTCATGTACCCTGCTCTTGTTGTTGACTCAGATTTACAGAGGGAGATGTAGATGAAGCCCAAGTGCTTTGTTGTAACAGTGGTTTTGTTCGGTGTGTTTGCCATCTTGCCCGAAAGGGCGGATGCGCGGAACAACTTGTCTGTCGTGGATGTTGTCCCGGCCCTGGCAGACCAGTTCGACACCATGTTGCTTTTTGCCGGCAAGCCTGAGGACCTTTGGTCCAGGGCAGACAATCTGAAGCAAGGCCTTGTCCCGGCCAGCAGCTTGGATCCTCTTTCCGAGAACGGAAAGTGGATGAAATTGCTTG
>JALVPF010000096.1:16993-19102 GCA_027031935.1 Myxococcales bacterium
CTTGCTGCCCTGGCCATGAGTGAACGGGCGGTGGAAAACAGCAAATCTCCTCCTCGAAAGTGGGTTGAAAATCTGTTGAAGATGTACTCCGATTTTGCACAAGGACAGGCAAGATATCGCAGGATTTCGTGTGTGTCCAAGGCCATCGAACTACAGCGTGGTGAGGCATCTGCTCCACTGGTGGAGTTTGGAAAAAGCCTTACCTCTCTGCCAAGATATTGTTTTCAGAGGATGAGTCGTCTGGCTTCAAAAATCCTGAAGACTGGTGTGGATGGGCGATACCAAAAGTCTCTCCTTGGATATCTGTGTCAGGCGCAGAAGGGCTTGGGTGACTATAGGGGTTTGCTGAAGACAGCAAAAAAGCTCAATGCCATGGGGTCCGATTTACAGGCTCTAACATGGATAGCAGAGGCTTACTATGAACAGGGAAAGGGTGATTCAGCAAAAAAGATTGCCAAGATCGCAGCAGGGAAAAACCATGGAATCGTGCCCAAGTCCATCTCTCTGCACAGGGAGATCTATCTGGCAAGGTGGCTGGTCGCTAAAAAATCAACGCCTGAAAACAATGGCAAGTTGGCTGCTGCTTTGCGAGCCCTGGGTGATCCTGAGGTGGTATTGCACCAGTGGAATCCGGCTGACGCCTTGAAGCTAGGGAACCCCACCCTGGATGAAGTCTATACGCAAGCACTGCTGGATGACGGATTCAGGTACTTGGACGCCTGGAACTATGCACGCCGCACCAAGGGGGTCCCACAAAGCAGTGGATTTTTGGGATTTCGCATTGGCGCTGGCATGGCCGTATTACTGCATGGGCTGTTATCACCAAAAGGATCCCACCACCTTGATGATGGGATCAGACGCACCGTACAGGAAGATCTCAGTCGCTTGGCCACAACAAGGCTATACCTTGCAAAAAGAACGGGCTTTGTCCTTCGTCTAATGGATGTCATAGCAGGGGAAAATGCTCACAACCTGGCAAAGGCCATGGCTGGAGACGTAAAGGAGTTTGTGTCCGAAAACAAAAATGACCTTCAGGCCCTGACCTTGGCTTTTGTAGTGAAGAGATTTGGCGTCAAGTCTCTCGACACCTGGAAATTGATGAGAGATTACATCAAGAAGTCTAAAAACAGACTCGACTCCAGGTCGTTGTCATTGCTGTGCCTGTCCGCCATTGAAAATGCGCTGAGTACCAGGAGTACAAAAGCTTTGGAAACAGTAAGTACCTGGATTGAGACCCAAGCCGATATGGACTCCCGAATGGACCTGAAGCTCTGGCGTGCAAACGTCAGCGCTGTCAGAGGCTTGCTTCTCAAAGGACTTGCGCAATCGAAGCAATTGCAGAGATCGGTGGATTTGTTCGGCTCTGTTCTTGCTGGTGCTGCCAATGACAGGGGCACCAACCTGGACTCACACAAACTCTGTGACATAGGAACATCCCTGGCCACCTTGATGATGCAGGGAGGGTCATTGGATCAGGCCCGGGGCCTGATGGGGCAGCTATTGCCTCTATGCAAGGATTTTCCCATCAGTGCGGCTGTGTCAGCCGTCATGAACATCGCTGCAGGGGATGAGGGAAAGATGAAGGAATCCCTCAAAAACCTGGAGAAGTTGGCCGGTGCAATGCCGAGCATGCAAGCGAGATTACAGTCCATGTTGTGGTTAGGCCTTGCTGCCAAGGCGAACAAGGACGGGAAGATGGAGAAGAAGCATTTTTCTGATGCAGCTAAGCTGTTTGAGGCAGAGAGAAAGAACGCAAACCCCCTGATCCTCGCACCTGATCTCCGCTCCATGGTGGCCTTGTCTTCGAACATGGAGTTGAGTGCCGGGTATGAAAAAGAAAATCCCTTGAGACTGGGTATTGAAATAAGCCTGGGTGTGGGGTTTGTGCTTTTCCCTCCTGCAGCAGTGGATCAGACCAAGCTCTCCGAATTTATCAAAAAATAGGCGGACTCTGATTTCCAACCTCGCTTGCGATCTCTGTGGCTATAGACGGGTACAAAAAACGGGAAGAAGGCCGGGGTCTGCAAAAAACCATCAAAACAAGGGAAATGAGCCTTCAGGATTCGAATGAGAGGGCGGGTTTCGTCGAGATGGGCACTGACGAAGCGT
>JALVPF010000097.1:0-3069 GCA_027031935.1 Myxococcales bacterium
GGTTATGATGACCGCCTATGCCACGGTGGAGACAGCGGTGGAGGCTGTAAAGTCCGGGGCTTATGACTACTTGACCAAACCTTTTACAAATATTGATTCGGTGGCACTTACGATCTTGAAAGCCGCTAAGCATAGACGCCTTGTGCAGCGAAACATGGAACTGGAAAGCATGCTGGAGGTGAAGGATAGTTTTGAAGGCTTGGTGGGTTCGAGTCCCGAAATGAAACGGGTGACCGAGCTGATCGATGGTGTTGCCTATTCATCATCCACCGTACTGGTTCAAGGAGAAAGCGGAACAGGAAAGGAACTGGTTGCCAGGGCCATACATCATCGTAGTCCAAGGCGTGCGCGTCCTTTCGTCGCGGTCAATTGTTCCGCTTTGACAGATACTCTTTTGGAAAGCGAACTTTTTGGGCATGAAAAAGGATCCTTTACCGGAGCCACCAGTTCCAAAAGAGGGCTTTTCGAAGTATCCGACGGGGGATCGATTTTTCTCGATGAGATAGGTGAAGTTCCCCCTCCAACGCAGGTTAAGTTGCTCAGAGTATTACAGGAAGGAGAGATGAAAAGAGTCGGAGCAAACAACATTCGCCGTGTGGATGTCAGAGTGATCGCAGCAACCAATGTGGATCTGACACAGGCCATGCAAAATGGCTCTTTTCGAGAGGATCTGTATTACCGCTTGAACGTCATTACCATCGATCTTCCTGCCCTGCGTGACAGGACAGGGGATATTCCCCTGCTGGCAGTGCATTTTCTTCATAAATACGGCAATCGAACGGGAAAGAGCATAGAAGGTATAAAGCCTGACGCCATGGACCTGTTAGAAAGATACAACTGGCCTGGAAATGTCCGGGAGCTGGAGAATGTGATTGAGAGGGCAGTGGTACTTGGACGGGACAAGGAGATATGTATATCGGATCTTCCTGAGAATCTTCGGGGCCCGAGGCCCTTGAGGCGGGAAACGGGCATGGCGTTGGCCGAAATGCCTTACCGAAAAGCTAAAGAGATAGCAGTATCAGAATTTGAGCAAAGATATTTGCATGAGTTGTTGACTCAAACAGATGGCAACGTATCCCAGGCCGCGCGAAAGGCCGGGATGGATAGATCCAACTTCAGGCGGGTCATGAAAAAATACAGCCTGGACCCAAACGAATTTGGAAGGAAAAAGAACTGGAATGGGGTTAGGAGGAAAAGGTGAAGAAAAAAGACGAAGATCCAGTCAGAGCTCCTCTGCTTTTTCTGGTTGATGATGAACCGGCGGTCTTGTTGGCTCTTGGCAGGTCTCTATCCCAACTAGGCTACCCCAGTAAAAGCTTTGCCACGGCCAAAGAAGCTTTGAACGCATTGGAGTACGAGAAACCGACCTGTATCGTATCGGATTATTACATGCCAGGCGAAAATGGCCTGGAGTTTCTGGAAAAGATCGAGAGCATGTATCCCATGGTAGCCCGTGTCATCCTGACGGGGGGACATGTGGACAGCAGACTCAAAAAAGCACTGGATGACGGTACCATCGACGTGCTGCTGCTCAAACCTTGGAGTCTGCATACCATCCATGCACTGATGGAACATATCAAAGCCGGAGACAAGGGGATATATCTTGGAAGCAGAGAGATAGAACCCCTGGTACAATCCAAACCTCCTAAGCCTGAAGATTTACCTGGCAGACATGCAGCAAGGGTTCTCGTGGTGGATGACGATCCATCGTTCCTTGAATTACTTCAGTTCAATCTATCCAGGATAGGTTATCGATGTCGTTGTGTTCCAGATGCACAGGATGTCCTGGAACAACTGGCTGGTAATGAATTCGATGTGGTTCTGCTGGATTTGCTTCTTCCAGGAAGAAGTGGACTGGAGGCCATTAGACTGATCAGAGAATCTTTTCCCAATCTTCCCCTGATTGGCATGACCTGTAGCGAGTCTCGAACATTGGCAGTTGACGCATATAGATATGGTGCAACCGGGTTTTTACGCAAGCCCTTTGAGTTGACAATGCTTGAAGACACCCTCAGGCGCAGTGTTCAACTGGGTCGTCTTTTGTCGGATTATCTCAGCAAGCCCGAGTTCCAGGCCATACTCGAGCTGCAGCATGCCATAGGTAGTGGAAAGGGTGTTGCTGATATTTTGGATATGCTGTTGCAACAGATGATTCGTTTCACCGGCGCAGAAAGCGCGAGTGTGCTTTTGTTGGAACCGGATGAAATGGCCTTGAAGATCGAAGCCAGTTATGGCTTGGACGAGGCTGTCGTTAGCCAGGAGAGAGTTGCGGTTGGCGAGAGGGTAAGCGGTTGGGTGGCTGAGTATGGCCAGCCCCAGATGGTCATTGGGCCGGCAACGGATGATCCCAGACTGATTGGAGTCGTGCGAGACAGGTATCCCTCCGTTGGGCTATGCCTTCCCATGAAAGGGCGGGTGGCAATCGTAGGGGTGCTTTGCTTGAGCAGATACAGCGAAGAGGAATTGTTCAGCCGTGATGCCATAGACCTCGGTCTTCTAATGTGTGGGGAGGTGGCACGGGCATTAGAGAGAATGGAGGCGGAAAAGGAGCGCCAGGAAAATGAACGAGACGTAATGCGCCGGGACAAGTTGGTCACCATAGGTGAACTCGCATCTGGAGTAGCTCATGAGATCAACAACCCCCTGGGTTTTGTGAATTCCAATGTGAATTCCCTCAAGGAGTATTTCCAGGATTTGTTGCCCATGCTGGAAATGTTGGCCAAGTGCAGGGAGAATCTGGACGTGGATAAACTCTGTTCTCTTAGTGAACAGATCGATCTTTCTTTCATACTCTCGGACCTGCCTTCCTGTCTGTCTGAAACCGAGTTGGGGGTTAGGCGAGTTTTGAAGATCATAAACGACCTGAAGAATTTTACTCGTGACGATTACGAATCGAGAGAAATGGCTAATGTCAACGAAGTGATCGAGGGTGCCTTGACAATTCTTTCAGGTCAGTTGAAAAACAAGGCAAAGCTCATCCGCAATTTTGGGGACATTCCGCCAATATCCTGCTTTCCGTCTCAACTTGGACAGGTCTTTCTCAACTTGCTTAGCAATGCTGTGCATGCT
>JALVPF010000097.1:3079-6783 GCA_027031935.1 Myxococcales bacterium
TGTACAAATAAGGCAGCATCATTAGGTGCAACGAATAAGGAGGGCCGGTAGCTGACAGTCGACAAATTTGCGATGTGCTGCATCTGTTGGTTAATGCAATGCTGTGCATGCTGTTGGACCCGACGGAAAAATCGAAGTCAGTAGCAAGCTGGAAAAACAGAACGTGTTGATAGAGGTTGCTGACAATGGATGCGGAATGTCCGAGGATGTCCGTTTGCATGTGTTCGAACCATTTTTTACCACGAAGCCCAGGGGTGTGGGCACGGGCTTGGGATTGAATATTGCCAGGAAAATAGTCGAGCGACATGGAGGCAGGCTGAGTGTCACCAGCACGCCAGGACAAGGAAGCACTTTCGTCGTCTCCATTCCTTTGAAGAGTGCAAACCAGCAGCAATTAAACGGCCAGGGGTAGCCCATGGAATCAAATGACAAAAACACCAACTCAGATTCTGGTGGCAGCACCCTTACGGTCTTGGTGGTGGACGACGACCAGGGAATTCTTCATGCTGTTGAAAGAACGCTACGTAGCTTGCCTGTAAATGTACTCATGGCTGACAGCCCTGCCAAGGCCATTGGCATTTTGAACGAAACACAAATCGCTGTAGTCCTTAGTGATTACATGATGCCGGGTATGAACGGCTTGGAATTCCTCAGCCTTGTCAGAAATCGATGGCCTGATACCGTTGGAGTCATGATGACTGCCTGTGATGATATTCGCGTGGCAGCTGACGCTGTAAACAAACGCCTGGTGTTCGCTTTCATCACCAAACCCTGGGAAACGAAAGCATTGAGACAGTCGCTGATGGATGCTGTTGAAAAGTATAGAAACAATTTGTCGCAGCGAGAAGGGCTGGAAGGATCTGCAGCAAAATCGCTTTCGACCGAAATACAGAAACGCGCTTTTGCCGCTGCCTTTTCCCTGGCCAGAGCTGTTGATGCCAGGGATAGTTATACAAGAATGCATTCTGAGAAAGTTGCTGCCTATTCCCAGGTTATTGGAAGGGCCCTGGGTTTGGGAGAAGGGGAGCTGGAAGAACTGAGAATAGGGGGACTGTTGCATGACCTCGGCAAGATAGGCATTTCTGATGGTGTATTGTTAAAACCGGGGCGGTTGAGCAAGGAAGAATATGATGCAGTAAAAAAGCATCCCACCATAGGCGCATCAATCGTGGAACCCATAGAGTTTTCCGATAATATAAAGAATATAATAATACAGCATCATGAGAACCATGACGGGACGGGTTATCCCGGCGGCCTTGGTGGTGATGAGATCTCGCAACTTGCAAGGATTGTGCATGTTGTTGATGCATATGAGGCCATGTCAGCCAATCGTGTCTATCGCGATGCAAGAGAAAGCGGGTGGATCGTGAATGAGTTCATCCGGTGCCGTGGCACTCAATTCGACCCTTACATAACCGATGTATTTTTAGGCGAATTGAACAATGGAAACATCGAGGCAGTGTTAGCTGATCTTCAAAAGGCAAGCGGCTTCAACCTATGACAAAAGTCTCTCGCTCCGTCTCTCCCCTGTCGAACCTTGCAAGGTCGTATTTGCTGAATATCTGGTGATTTGCCTTGCGAAGAATCCATTGGGCGGCCATTTTGCCTATGGCAGGAGCCATCATGAACCCATGGCCTCCAAATCCGTTCAGCTGTATGAAGCCATCGATCTGATTGACCCTCCCGAGGATTGGATTTCCGTCAGGGGTCTCGTCGTAGAATCCAGCCCAGGTCCTCATGACCTTCAGGGATGCAAGCTTTGGAAGAACAGCTACCATGGCGCTGGACATGCGTCTGAGAAAATCAAAAGATGCACCGGTGTCCATGGATGATTTTTCATCCGGGTTTGAGACTCCACCACAGATCTCTCCCCGCATGGTCTGTGAAAAATACAGGCCGTTTGACAGATCGGAGACCATGGGGTTGAGAAAGGGTTTAGTCGGTTCCAGGATCAGAATTTCGTGTCTGTAGGGTTTGTTGGGAAGTTCCACCCCCAACATCTTGGCGATCTGTACGCTCCATGCACCAGCTGCGTTCACTACTCTGTTGGTGGCAATGGAGCCCTTGTCCGTGACTACCTTGACTATCTGTCTGCCTTTGGCTGCAATATCCGTGACTCGTGTGAATGTGTTTATTTCCACACCCAGGTCTGATGCGACTTTTGCCATGCCCCATAGGGCTGGAAAAGGAAACAGAACGCCATCGGTGGGGTTGAATGCGCAAATTTCCACACCGTCGGTGTTCAGTCCGTGAACTATCTTACTTGCCTGGGTGGGTGAGACCAGCCTGGTGGGTACTCCACATCGATTCTGCAACTTTATGGTGCTTTCCAGACCCGTTGCAGTCTCTGGATCTCTGGCCAGGAACAGATAACCCCCCTGCCGAAACCACAGGTTGTATCCAGTCTCGATGGAAAGAGCCTTGAACATCCTGACGCTCTCCTGCATGAGGCGGATGTTTTCTTCCGTTGACCACTGCTGGCGTACTCCCCCACCGTTTCTGCCAGAAGCGCCAAAGCACAAAAAGCCCTGCTCCAGGACAACCACGTCCGTAAAGCCCATCTTCGCAAGGTGGTACGCCAAGGAAAGCCCGATGACACCGCCTCCTATGATGACAAGATCGGCCTTGTCCTTCATGACTCCTCCTCGTCGCACGACTTTGAGCTACTGTTTTGTCCAGCAAATCTGGTTTGTCCGGCAAATCTGGCAGCTGGCGTTGGATGAAGAAGGGGCCTTGTTCGAGGTGGATCAGACACCACGTCATCGCCACCTTTGAGTGAACTGAGCATGCGAGCCACGTGGGCGGTACAGCCCTTGCCCTGACACAGGCCTGTTGCAAATCCCGTGTACCGTTTCAGTGATTCCAGGTCCCTGTATCCGGCCTCGAAGGCTTCTTTCAAATCCTCTAAGGTTACATCTTCACAGTGGCATACTATGGTTTTGGCCATTGCTTACACCGTTCCTGTCAGCGATGTTTACACAGACTCATCAGCTCGTTTTCCAGACTCTTGTCATGGCGAATGGACAGAGCACATGCCATGCCTGCTCTTTGTCCCTGCAGCCATGCCTGGTCTGGAGTCCTTGCTCCTGCACAGCGGCCTGCCGCGAAAATCCTGTTATCATTGGTTCGTCCACATTCGTCTGCGACTATGGTGTAACCGGTTTCTGAATGGAATTCCACACGGCAAAGGGCATGGTGGCCAAGTTCGTAAGCCGGTGCCATGGGTGCTTCTGCTGCGAGCGCACCGCAGTCAACCACCAGGTTCTGCTCGTCCGAGGACATGAGTTCTATGGCTGAAATGTACTTGCTTCCCCGTGCCTTGTGGAGTTCGTAATCTCGTATGACGCTGATTCCAGAAGCTTTCAGTTTTTCAAGCTTTTCGTCAGGATCGCGCCTGGTGATAAAAGCAGCAAGTTCGATTTTCGCCTGGTGGAGTTGCCTGGCAAGCCTGATGGCAGAATCGCTATGGCCATAAATGGCTATGGGTTCACCAGGAACAATCCCCCATCCAAAAACCAGTCGATCCAGGGCGCGAATGGAGAAGATTCCGGGCATGTCGTTATTTTGAAACAATGGAACCTGGTCCCATGCTCCATTGGCGATTACCAAGGCATTGGTGTGGATATCCATGGTATCGCATTCATCGGTAGCTATGATCTGAAGATGCTCCTTGTGGGGATATACCGCCACCACCGGCATTTTTT
>JALVPF010000098.1 GCA_027031935.1 Myxococcales bacterium
GCCACTCGCCGTGGCGGGATCTGGCAAGACGGAACCAAGCAGTCTCTTGATTCCCGATTCAGGCATCAGCCCGAGAATCGAGCCACCGGGCAGGGCAAATTCGGTCATGCCCGGAGCCATCAGGCTTGGGGTAATTCCCTAAACCTGGGAGTAGAACTTGGTGCTCGCTTCCTGGTCTCCAACATAGAGGATGAAGTGCGACTTCAGCATGGTTTGTCCTCTACAGCCAATTGTTGTGCTTTTTCCCTAATTTCAAACTCGTCAAGGCGCAAACAGCTCTTGAAGTAATGCAAGAACCTTCGACTGTGTTTTGGGGTTTATGGCCCCTAATTTCTTGACAAGTCTTTTCTTATCAATGGTACGAATTTGATCCAAAACTATCTGCCCTTTCTTCCCCTGAAAAGAACACGAAATTCGGGTTGGATATCGCCTCCCCTTGCTTGTCATTGGCGCCACAATGACTGTAGAAATATATTGATTCATTTCATTGGGAGAAACAATCAGCCAAGGATATGGATCAGGCTGGAATTATGTAAATTGAGTAGTTAAGGTTGCAATTTACATAAACACCATGTATGCTTGACTCATGATCAAGCGAGACATGGCACAAGAATTGACCCAATGTGCTTCTGAGTACCCGGTGGTCACAATCCTTGGACCTCGTCAATCCGGTAAAACCACATTGGTCCGCATGACCTTTCCTCATAGAACGTACTTTTCCCTCGAAGACCCGGACATACGGCTAGCTGCAGAAGCAGATCCCAGGGGCTTTCTCAGCCAGATGAAAGATGGCGGCATTCTGGATGAAGTCCAGAGGTTCCCGGATCTGCTTTCGTATGTTCAGGGTATAGTGGACAAGACCGGCCGACCCGGCGAGTTTGTCCTTACGGGGAGTCATCAGCCAAGACTACATGAGGCCATAAGCCAGTCCTTGGCAGGTCGTAGCGCAATGCTGTCCCTGTGGCCCTTCGCCATTTCAGAACTTCGTCACTACAAAAAGTCATGGGATACGTACGAGCTGATAGTCAAAGGCAGCTTTCCCAGAATCCACGATTCAAAACTGACACCAAGGCGCTTTTACAACGGATACATCCAGACATATGTGGAACGCGATGTCAGAGCCCTGCTCCAGTTACGGGATCTCAGTCAATTTCAGCAGTTTCTCATCTTGCTTGCCGGAAGAGTGGGACAGCTTGTGAACTTGACATCCCTTTCAAACGATTTGGGGGTATCATCCAAGACGATCCGCAACTGGCTTTCTGTCCTTAAAGCCTCTTATATCATCTTCGAATTACGTCCATTTTTCGAAAACATCCGCAAGCGTGTAGTCAAATCCCCCAAGGTTTACTTCACAGACACAGGGCTTGCGGCTTTTCTGCTGGGAATTCATTCAAAAGATCAGGCGCGGCGTGATCCCTTGCGCGGTGGCCTATACGAAAACCTGGTCATTTCGGAGATCATGAAAAGTGCGCTCAACAAAGGAATCAGGCCAGAGATCTATTTCTTTCGCGATTCCAACGGCAACGAAGTGGATCTCCTCATCAGGGAAAAAGGAAAAATCTTTCCTGTGGAGATAAAGTCCGCTGCCACCTTCTCAAGTGATTTCGTCAAAGGCTTGAAGCGTTTTCACGCTCTCGCAGAAGACCGTGCCGCAGCAGGGACGGTTCTATATGATGGGCAACAGGAGTTTGCCGTGGGTAAAGTTCGCGTCTTCAACCCACTGAGTAAAACAGATCTCTGGGAGACCTTGACTTCTTTAGGTCCTGGAAATGAGATAGCCTGAATCCGCTTTTGTTCAGTGCTTTGATGATGCGACCTTGAAGGCTTTCTCCCAATCCAGTCTTCCCGTGTACTGCATGACCACAAAAAGAGTCAGTATGCTCATGACTGTGACCACGAGGCCCGTGTAACCAACAAAAAAGAACGAATAGGAAAACAAGACCAGGTATACAAACTGGCTCAAGCCCACGTGCAACAGTGCAAATCGCCCACCCGTGACCAGCCTCATGTATGTCACCACAAGGAATATGGACACCACAGATGCTATGAGAAATCCCAGGTGAATGGAGACGTGATCCACCATGTATGCCAGCAGGAGGTGAAAGGAGAAAAAACCGCTTCCTATGAAAAAGTAGTTCATGGGATGGATCCTTGTACCTTTGACCACCGTAA
>JALVPF010000099.1 GCA_027031935.1 Myxococcales bacterium
AAGAAGAGGAACGAAAGCGCAAGGAGGAAGAGGAACGTAAGCGCAAGGAAGAAGAGGCGCGAAAGCTCAGGGAAGAAGAAGAGCGTAAGCGCAAGGAGGAAGAGGAACGTAAGCGCAGGGAAGAAGAAGAGCGTAAGCGCAAGGAGGAAGAGGCGCGAAAGCTCAGGGAAGAAGAGGAACGTAAGCGCAAGGAGGAAGAGGAACGTAAGCGCAAGGAGGAAGAGGAACGTAAGCGCAAGGAGGAAGAGGAACGTAAGCGCAAGGAAGAAGAGGCGCGAAAGCTCAGGGAAGAAGAAGAGCGTAAGCGCAGGGAAGAAGAAGAGCGCAAGCTCAGGGAAGAAGAGGAACGAAAGCGCAAGGAGGAAGAGGAACGTAAGCGCAAGGAAGAAGAGGCGCGAAAGCTCAGGGAAGAAGAAGAGCGTAAGCGCAGGGAAGAAGAAGAGCGCAAGCTCAGGGAAGAAGAGGAACGAAAGCGCAAGGAGGAAGAGGCGCGCAAACTCAGGGAGGAAGAACGAAAGATCGAGGAAGAAGTATCAGAGCATGAAGAGTCCCTGCATGCAGACAAAATCTGGCAAGAAGCTATCTTCGATGCTGAATTGGATGAAGAAGATGACGATTCAGCCACAATGACAATGCATGGGGGAGAGAATCTGGTTCACCTCCTGGAAAAAGAGGCCAGCCTCGCCAGGGAGTTGGCTGCCAACGCACCAGAACCCGATGATTCAACTGACCGCATGGAAACCATTCCAGTCCTTCCACCACGGCCAGATGAACAAGAGGACCAGAAGCCTCCAGCTGATAACAGCTCCATAATCAGTAGAGTCAGGACAAGAGCCGAAGATTTCGACAGAGAGGATACAGAAAATCTCAGACCAGCGTTTATCAACAAGACTGATAGAAAAACGCCCAAAACGCAGCTGGACGAAAAAAAAGAGACTCTGAAAACAGAACAAGGGTCGGCCTCAGCGCCTCGAAGGGTTCCGGTAAGAAAACCCAAAACCAGACCAGTTGAAAAACCTAAGGAAGACACCGCTTCTTCAACAGAGCAAGATGTGTTCTCCCGTCCTCCTGCAGAGCCCGGAGGAGCAGACTTCTTTGGTTTCCAGGAGCCACCGGCCTTGATGCCTCCGACCCCTGAGCACTCGGATCTATCGGAAGAGTCGGCCCCTCGGCTTATCTGGCGCCTTTTTACCCAAGAGGTGTCTGGCTCGGTACTCTTCACCAATGCTGGTGATACAAAACAGCTTTTCCTCGAGCAAGGAATACCGGTCGGAGTTCATTCGAGCCAGACTGCAGACCAACTTGAAGAACTTCTTTTCAGGGAAGGCCTGATAGATCGCCAGGCCTATGCAGAGGCAAGGGTAAAGGGAATTTCCCAACCTCGAGCCTTGGCTGCCCATCTGGTGGAAAGAGAAATGATTCGCCCCGAAGAACTCTTTCCTCTTGTGAGGCGACACCTGGAATATTGCATACTGGGTTTGTTCGAGTGGCAAGCTGGAAAAGCTGAGTTTAAATCCGAGTTGGTGCCTGACTCGGAAAAAGTACGTCTTGCCAAACCTCTGTCCTCCTTGCTGATGGAGGGAATAAGATCGAAATTCCTTCTTCCCAGAATGATGAACGAGTTGGGTGGCCCATCCAGCCTATTGGCACCCATACCAAAGGAAGACAGGGAACGACATGCACCGCTTCCTCAAAACCTGGCACTGACAAAAAAGGAACAGGACATCCTGCACCTGGTGAATGGAATGAGACCCTTAGAGGAGATCGTTTTTGTCTCTGGACAAGAGGTAATGACGGTCTATCGTGTACTGCTGGCCGCATCCATCATGGGCATTGCAAAGGTACTCGTACGCGGCATCATCACTCCTGGACAGCAAGAGCAGGAGGCCGTATCCAGAGACCTGGAAATAAGGCGAAGGCGTCTTGAGGCAAAATTCGAGCAGATAAACAAGGCTTCGTATTTTGATATTCTTGGATTGAACCAGGAATCAAGCCCCTATGAAATCAAACAAGCCTATGAAAGACTGGCGAGAGAGTTCCATCCTCTTCATTACAAGCATCCTGCCCTCGAGGATCTCTCCACAAAACTGGAGGTGGTTCAAAAAACCCTTACAGAGGCCCTAGAGGTACTGAGTGACGAGATTCTTAGAGAGGGCTATAAACAAGCATTGAAGGAATAGCTGCCTACCATAAACAAGGACAAGAACAATGGCACTAAGGGATCTGAGCATTTTTCCAGCTCCAGTTCTCAGGCAAGAGGCATCCAAAGTGGAAAATTTCGATGAAGAGCTTCATTCACTTTTGGACGACATGGCCGAGAGCATGTATTTCAACAAGGGCCTTGGCCTGGCCGCACCGCAGATAGGAGTCTCCCTGAGTATTACCGTGATTGATGTAGAACAAAAGGATGGCTCGCCGAAACTCATCGAATTGATAAACCCAAAGATTGAGGAGCTATCCGATGAACAGGAAGAGCAGGAAGAGGGCTGTCTTTCATTCCCTGGTGAATCCGAAATCATACTTCGCCCATCCCGGGTGTTGGTCACTGCCAAGGATAGAACCGGAAAAGATTTTCAGATTACGGCTGATGGCCTTTTAGGAAGGGCCTTGCAACACGAGATAGACCACCTGCATGGCGTCTTGTTCATAGATCACATCTCACGATTGAGGAGATCTCTGATCCAGAGAAGAATGAAAAAACTGGCCGCAAAAAAGGCAAAAGATGCCAAATGAGGTAAAAATGGAAAAGCGCATCAAGCTGATTTTTTTTGGAACCCCTGATTTTGCGGTTGATGTCCTTCAGGAGATGGAAGCCCAAGAAAGAGTCCCCATGGCTGTCGTTTGCCAACCGGATCGGCCAAAGGGAAGGGGAAGAAAGATGATTCCGCCTCCGGTCAAGCTCTGGGCGCAGCAACGATCTATTCAGGTCTTTCAACCCAGCAGCCAAAAGGATCCTGAGTATATGCAAAAGCTCTCCTCCATGAATGCGCATCTGGCGGTGGTGGCGGCTTTTGGCCAGATACTTCCGAAGATCTTGCTGGATATTCCCACCATGGGCTTCATAAACGTACATCCATCATTGATTCCCAGGTACAGAGGCGCGGCACCGATACAGTGGAGTTTGATAAATGGGGACAAACATACGGGGCTTAGTATACTCAAGGTCACTCCAAGACTGGACGATGGAGAGATTCTCAGACAACAGCAGGTTGACATAGACCAACAAGAGACAGCGCCTGAGTTGGCAAAACGCCTTGCGCACATAGGTGGCAAGTTGTGCAGCGAGGTGATTTCTGCATATGAAAAAAACCATGGTCCTATAAGCGGGACCACGCAAGACGAAAATCTTGTCACCTGGGCACCTCAACTGGACAAATCCCTTGGTGACATAGACTGGAAGCAGTCTGCCACAAAAATTCACAACCTGGTACGAGGAGTCCAGCCATGGCCTGGAGCCAGGACTTCATTGAGATCCAAGCCACTAAAGATACACAGGACCTCATTGTCAAAGCATGAACCGGCCCAAAAAGCTCGGATAGGTGAAGTGATTGAAGCGGCTGGTGACTCCATGCTGGTACAGACAGGCAAAGGGGTCCTCGCCCTTTTGGAAGTTCAGGCTGCAGGCAAAAAGAAAATGCCCGTTCGTGCGTTTTTATCTGGTCAAAAAATAGTCCCGGGCGAAATTATGGGATGATACCTATTTTGCAGCCTCATACTGAAACCCCACATCCCCGGCGTCGGTACTTTGCAGCCATGCTATCAAGCCGTTGATCTCGATTCTAGTCCTATCGTCTGCGCCAAAGTCCACCAACAGATCGGGAATCCTTTCCAAGAGGTCAAACTTTCTTTCTACTGTCAGGTATGGTGCTATGTCTGGTTCAAAAGCTCCCATCATGCTCCTCAGGATAAACTTTTCCTGTCCATCAAAGACTGACGCTTCAGCGGAATCAAGCAGGTAAAAAGCCAAAACGTCATCTCGTTCCTCCAGGGCGTCCGGGGCTGGAATATTGGGAGCGTCTCGAATTACTCTTTCTTCCTGAAATCCTATGAACGGTTTGGGGGAATCCAAGATCCACTCAAGCAAATCATCGATTTCCCTTCGTGCGCTTTCGAAAAAATCGACTTTTTCTTCAATTCCTGCAATCTGGTCTATCATGTCCTTTTGTGACTCGACCGTCAGGATGGGGGCTACGTCAGCCATGAATGCGGCTTTGGCTGCACCAGTAACACTCCAAAGGACCATCCTGTCGTGAGAGCTAGTCAGCTGCTCATCTTCACTGTCCATTCGATAAAAACAAAGCCGAGACGGCCTTGCCCTTGGTGCTTTCCAGTCTGAGACCATTTGACCCTCTTGTCTGATTCATGTTTATAAACAGGTAGTCATGGCAAACGAAAACATGCAAAGCCTATATCAAGGCAGTGGAAAAATACCTCTCAGCCCTGTCTGGCAAGATGGTTACCACCCTGCGTTCTCCTCCGGGTTTTGCAGACACCCTGGTAGATGCCCAGACATTGGCCCCTGCTGAAGTACCAACCAGCAGGCCGGCTCTTCGTGCCAGGGCCCTGGCGGTGATGATGGCATCCTCGTCAGAGACCACTTCCACATCATCAATAATGCCTACATCGAGTACCGGCGGTATGAATCCATCACCAATGCCCTGTATTTGATGCAAGCCCGGCTCTTGTCCCAAAAGGGCCGCAGAGTTCTTTGGCTCAACTGCTACCACGCGTATGGCCGGGTTTTTCTCTTTCAAAAATCTACCAATACCTGCGAGAGTGCCACCGGAACCCACGCCTGCAACAAATGCGTCTACCTCACCCTTGGTCTGCTCCCATATCTCATGGGCTGTTTGCATGTAATGCACCTCTGGATTCAGGGGGTTCTCAAACTGCTGCGGCACCCACACCTTGTCAGGATTTTCGTCCTTGAGTTCCTTGACCTTCTCCACTGCCTCGGTCAGGCTGCCCTCTGCAGAAGTGAATACCAGTTCCCCACCAAAGGCCCGGATGATCTTTCTTCGCTCTTCGCTCATGTTCTCTGGCATGACTATGACCACGTGGTAACCCTTCATCACTCCCACAAGAGATATGCCTATTCCTGTGTTTCCGCTCGATGCCTCAACGATCATCATCCCTGGGCGGAGCTCACCAGACTCTTCTGCTTTTTCTATGAGATAACGGGCTACACGATCTTTTATGCTGCCACCCGGGTTCAAATGCTCGGCCTTGGCCATGATATTCGGAGTCCCAAATCTTCCAAGGTTAATCATTGGGGTGTTACCAATACAGTCCAGCACACTATCAACAACGTCCATTTTAACTCCTTTCGGCAAGACATGCTCCTTGGTCAAGGGCCATCCAACGATAGCAGTGTGCCAATAAAGAACTTCGCCGTCAATGTCGTATCAATACCCCCTCGCACAGCACCAACATCAGACACAGCAAAAGAATGATCCATGTCAAGCGATGAAAATCTCCTTTGTTCAGCGAGGTCATGACGACATTTGTACCTTTTCCAAGCAAGGAATCCAGTCTTTGCTGACTGATGGCAGTACGATCTGACTCGGCAGCAGGTATTTTTACAAAGAAGCCCGGCATGCCTGATTTGTGCATTGCATTTTTGCCGGTGCGTACAATCTCGTACCAGCCTGGAACATCCGTCTGAGAAAAAAGCATATTTCCGTCTTTTCCCACGACGGAAGACAACTCAACTAGTTCGCCATCTGGCTTGCGAACCTTGACCTCTTCACCTTCCCCCGTAGAAATCTTCACCTGGCTGCCCACATCAACTCTCGTTGGGGCCTGGGTGTCCAACTCTCCAGCCAGGTACCTTGCCGCACTCAGCAAAAATGGCAAAAAACTGGCCCTGGTGGGCCAATTTGTCCAGTCCCTGTCGACGCTTGAAGTAAACAACAAAACTCGCCCCAAGCCATACCGGCCATACAGTAATGCAGGGGCACCATTGGAGTACCTCATCAACACATCCTTATCCAAAGACCCCGCACCTGGTTCAATTACAATGGCCCTCCACGTTCTTACTGCCCCCAGAGAGGCCACAGACTCGGGTCCGAGGGGAATGATTACCGGGTGGTTCTGTCTTATCCTGCCAAATTCAAGACCATGCTCTGCACCATTGTCTTTGGAATTGTCTTCAAGGGAGACTACATCTCTCAACTTCCAGGGCAAGATTTTGCCCAGATCGTGGTTGAATTGATCCACATCAACACGATCCCCCATGGTGATGAACAATCCGCCACCCCCAGCAACAAACTCTTCCAATGAACTTATGGCCTCTGGTTCCAGATGACGCACGTTTGCAAGAAAGACCACATCAGCTCCTTGCAAGATTGCTGAACCAAGCCTGTCTGGAGTGATGCTCGTGAATGTCACTCCAGAGCTAAGGCTTTCGCTTGTACCCAATGCGTGTTCAAGATAAAAAAGCTCATCGTTATAGACCACGGTTCGCATATCCCCGTTTACCAGTACCGCCCGGATCTTGCTCTTTTCTGATACGTAGAAGCCCTGCTCATCATCACCAGACAGTTTATCGTGTTTCAAACTTACCAAGCCTCTATGTATGCTCCTGGAGTTCGGGTGCAGAGTGAAAATTTTCACGGCTACCTGATCCGATTTCAGGTCGGCAAAGCCTTTCGCAGCGGAGTTACCATCCAGTGTTATGTTCACCGGGATCTCTCCTTCGTGTCCATATTGCACCAGGTGTGCGGCCACCCGAAGAGAACCAGCTTCCATCATGGAA
>JALVPF010000100.1 GCA_027031935.1 Myxococcales bacterium
CAGCAAGGAAGGGAGATAGGAGCCTGGCGAATAATGCTGAAGCACAAACTGCCTCAGCAGGTCATCATCTGGTGCCTGTGTCCTGCTGAAGGGGATCTGCGCAGCCCCATGCCACCTGCCTGAACGTACCTGCAGCAACTGTAACATCCCACTCGATCCTTCCCTGTACAAACCGATGGCATCAGCATCCTGGAGCGACTGCATCAAAATCTTCCCCATATTGACGGTCGAGCGCACCGCCTTGATCTTGTCTCTGTAAGAAGCAGCCTGTTCATACTGCATCAGGTGGGATGCTTTATCCATCTGTGTATGCAGCTCTTCCAGCAAGGGTTTGGCCTTTCCGCGAAGCAGGTCCATTGCCTTGGCAACGTTCTCGGCATACTGCTCTGCGTTCACTTCTCCCTTACATGGGCCGAGACAGCGATGGATCTGAAAAAGCAGGCAAGGCCGCTGTCTATTCATAAAGACGCGGTTAGAGCATGTACGAAGACCAAAGACCTGCTGAATCACTCTGATTGTCTTTCTCGCCGCCCTGGCAGACGTGTAAGGACCAAACCATTTGCCTGGATTTTTTTCTTTTCCACTTGGACGGCTCCGCACCAGGGAGAGTCTGGGAAAAGGTTTGTCACCACTTATGAGAATGGACAGGAAGCTCTTGTCATCGCGAAGATCTATATTGTAGGTGGGCTGATACCTGGAAATAAATTCCCGCTCCAGCACCAGGGCATCTTTTTCAGTGGGAGTTACCACAAACTCTATGTTGAAAAGCAGCTTGTCCAGCAACTTCACAAAAGGTCTGTAGTCACCCGATTTTCTGAAGTAGCTCCTGACCCTTGCTCTTAGGTTTTTTGCCTTGCCGACATACAGGACCTTGTCTTCATTCCCCTTCATGATGTATACGCCAGGCTTCCGGGGAAGACGCGACAGCAGCGCCTCGAGACGTTCGCCCTTTAGCACGGAAGAAGTCACAGGGGACAGACCTCCTGATTTCATTTCTCAAACATTTCAGCACCATCAAGCAGGTGGATGCGCTTGAGCATGATGACCCTGTCCCTCAACTTCGCAGCCCGTTCAAACTCCAAGGCTCCGGCAGCCTGCAGCATCTGCTTTTCAAGGCGGGCTATCTGAGCCAAGGGGTCGCCCGTATCATATGGCCCTTGCTTCTCCGCGACATCATCTGCGGCATCGATAATAGTCCCTGCGCTCACCGCCTTTTCAATGGAAGCAGGAACCACTCCATGTTGCGCATTATACCCGCGCTGTATACCTCGTCTCCTGTTGGTCTCATCCACTGCACTGATGAGAGCGTCGGTTCGCTTGTCTGCATACAGTATCACCCTGCCATGGCTATTTCTTGCTGCTCTTCCAATGGTCTGCACGAGCGCTGTTGCAGATCTCAAAAAACCTTCCCGGTCAGCATCCAATATGGCAACCAGCGCCACCTCTGGTATATCCAGGCCTGCCCTGAGGAGATTTATCCCCACCAGAACATCAAACTTGCCCAGACGCAGATCTCTTACAATTGCCAACCT
The DNA here is from genome assembly GCA_027031935.1 of Myxococcales bacterium. Lineage (GTDB taxonomy): Bacteria > Myxococcota > B64-G9 > B64-G9 > B64-G9 > JALVPF01. The sequence continues at coordinate 1,533 of JALVPF010000100.1, forward strand.
TTCCAGAGTCTTTATATCCGAGTGCATGTATCTGACCCGTATACCCTGGTCAGAGAGAAAATCGGTTAGGTCCTCGGCCATACGCTTTGTCAAGGTTGTAACCATGACCCTAAAGCCCTTGCCTACTGTTTTGTGAATTTCTCCAAAAAGGTCATCGATCTGGGTTTGGGCAGGTCTGACTTCGACTTCAGGATCCAACAGGCCCGTGGGCCTTATTATTTGCTCAACCACCACACCACCTGCCAAGTCTATTTCAAATTTTGACGGAGTCGCAGACACGTAAATTCTTTGCCCTACCCTTGCATCAAACTCCTCGTAAGTCAGCGGACGATTATCCAAAGCTGATGGCAATCTGAAACCATAATCCACCAGGGTCTGCTTTCGTGATCTGTCACCGCGAACCATGCCGCGAAGCTGGGGTAATGTCTGGTGGCTCTCATCGATCACCACCACAGCATCGTGAGGCAAAAAATCTATCAAGGTAGGAGGAGGCTCACCGGAACGTCGCCCGGAAAGATGCCTGCTGTAATTTTCGATTCCGGCACAATAACCCATCTGCTCCATCATCTCCAGGTCATACATGGTGCGCTGCTCCAACCTCTGTGCCTCTATGAGCTTTCCTTCCGCCTTAAGTACTGCAAGCCTCTCCCTGAGTTCGTCCCTAATGGTGCTAACAGCGCGAGTGAGGGTCTCGCCAGGAGTCACGTAATGGCTCCCAGGATAGATGTCTATATTGTCAAGCTCCTCTATTTTCTTGCCCCGCAGCGGATCAAACCAATGAATTGACTCCACCTCATCGCCGAAAAAGCTCAACCTCAGAGCCCTATCCTGCTCGTAGATGGGAAAAACATCCACCACATCACCCCTCACCCTGAAGGTACCCCTGTGAAAATCTATGTCGTTCCTGCTGTACTGTATCTCCACGAGACGTCTCAACACCCTGTCCCTTCCCGCTTCTTGCCCAACACTGACACCCACCTTCATCTCCCCGTAATTTTCCGCTGCGCCCAATCCAAAGATACATGACACCGAAGCCACTATTATGACATCCCGCCTAGTCACCAGATGATGAGTGGCCACGTGTCTCATCCTGTCGATTTCATCATTAATGCTGGCGTCCTTTTCAATGAAGGTATCAGACTGAGGGACATAGGCTTCAGGCTGATAGTAGTCATAATAAGACACAAAAAACGCAACGGCATTGTTGGGAAAAAACTGTTGAAACTCGCTATAGAGCTGACCAGCCAGTGTCTTGTTATGAGCTATCACGAGGGCGGGACGTTGCAATCTCTGGATGACGTTGGCAATGGTGAAGGTCTTTCCTGATCCGGTAACCCCCAAAAGGACCTGGTGCTTGTCACCCCGCTCAAGACCTTGCACCAACTCATCAATGGCTTTGGGCTGATCCCCTGCCGGTTTGAAATCCGACCTCAACTCAAAGCCAACACCCATGGTAATTTCAACTCTTCATCTTCCAGGTCGTGCCCTGGGGAGAATCCATCAGCTCGACGCCCATGTCGTGTAACTCGTCCCTAAGCCTGTCAGCCTCTGCCCAGTCCTTTGCCTGACGTGCCGCATCTCGAGCCGCCACCAGTTTGTCGATGTGCTCGGATGAGACACCCTTTGAATCCAGGGCCTTGGACCTCAAGAGGGAGAGAGCTTCAGCAGGGTCCTGTTCTAGAATACCGAGGACCTTGGACATTATGGACACCGAGTCCCGAAGTCTCTGTACGGTAGACGTGACCATGGCAGCGGGATGCCCATCCTTGTTGTCGAGCACCTCATTCGAAATCCGCATGGCATCAGCCAAGACACCAAGAGCCGCGGCGGTATTGAAGTCATCATCCATGGCTTGAGAGAACCGTGAATCCAGCTCTGTCACCTCTTCTGCCTTGAGTATTTCTCCGCCACCAGTTATTCCAACACTCAGGTGTTCATCAAGCCTCTGCCGTGTCTGATAAAGGTACTCCAGTCTTCGCAGGGCCTCTTCGAGTGCTGGAAATTTCACAGCTGCCGCCGCAGATGATTCATCCATTGTCTCCATGCAGGCAGGGCATTTTCTGTCCTCCACGTCCTTCCTCTTGAGCTCAGCTCCACATGCAGGGCACGTAAATTCAACCTCGAAATTCAGCGGACTCCGATAATGTGTTCCCAAAAGAAAATAGCGCAATGCCTCAGGTGAAACCTTTTCCGTCATCTCACGAATGGTAAAAAAGTTTCCCAGGGATTTCGACATCTTCTCCTTGTCTATGTTGACAAATCCATTATGGAAGAAGGCGTTGACGAAAGTCTTTCCAGTAGCCGCTTCACTTTGGGCAATCTCGTTTTCATGATGAGGGAAAACCAGGTCCTTGCCGCCACCATGCAAGTCGAATGTGTCTCCAAGATATTTGGTGCCCATGGTTGAACACTCGATATGCCACCCCGGGCGACCTTTTCCCCAGGGACTATCCCAAGAAGGTTCGTTTGGCTTAGCTGATTTCCAAAGAGCAAAATCCGCTGGGCTCCTCTTGCGATCATCCACATCCACCCTTGCGCCGCTCAACAACTCTCTCATGTTTGCGCCGGACAAACGGCCATACATCTTGAAAGACGGAACATCGAAATACACATCCCCATCCACCTCGTAAGCATGTCCCTTGTCGATGATCGTTTGTACCATCTTTATGATGTCTTGAATATGGTCGGTGACCCTTGGTTCAATCTCCGGTCTCTTGATCCCAAGCGCATCCATGTCCACGTAAAACTCTTTGATATACCTGTCAGTCAACTCCCTGGGGTCCACACCCAATTCGTTGGATCTGGCAATTATCTTGTCGTCCACATCGGTAAAATTGCGAACATACGTCACGTCCAGCCCTATGTGGGTCAAGTACCTGTAAATGACATCAGCTGTAACATAGGCGCGCGCATGGCCCACGTGGCACATGTCATATACGGTGACACCACAGACATACATTCCCAGCTTTCCAGGTGTGATGGGTTTGATGGGTTCCTTGCGATTGGCAAGGGTGTTGAAAATGCGCACATTCATCTCATGTCTCCTTCATTGGGTGAAGACTTCTCGTTTTCGGGCACGCACCAGCAACCATAGATTCACAACAACCAGGGCCAGCATCAGCCCCAAGGCCAAGGGATAGTACCACGCTTGACCAGGAAGCACACCATCCTCCAGCATATACATGGGACCTTCTTGAGGAGCAGAAGGAAAATGTTCCTTGTAGTAACGCGCCACTGCTTCATAACGATGGTTTTGGGTCAAGTCTACCAACCTGCCGACAAAGGTGCGCTCCTCTGCTCCTTGACAATGACCATCACCATCGACCCGAGTCTGGATGATTATCCTGGCCCCCATCTCTGAACCAAGGAAGTACAAGAACCTGTATTTCGTTGAAAACACCTCGGCTCGGATACACATGTCGCGAGCGATACCAGTTATGCTGAGAAAAGAATTATCTTTCAGCTGGATAAGATTCAACTCCTCAGCTCTGCCCAGATCATTAGGCACAGAGGAACTGAAAAAATAAACCAGCTCCCCTTTGAGCATCCAGGTCAACACTCCGAAAAAAAACACGAACAGCGCGAGCATAAACACACCGCGTTTGCGCCTCGCCCTCGTTTTTTGCTCTGCTTTCATCCCGATGCCCATGGGATCGGAGTCAGGGTTATCCTCAAAGAAGGCCAACTCATCAAGGCTCTCGTCCTCTTGAAGCTCTTCTTCGCTCAATGGTCTTTTTCCTCCGGTTTGCACATTGGTGCCGGTACCAACATGGCCACAGCATATGCCGCTATGGCATTTGCTGAACCAGTGAGGCCCAGGCCTTCTTCAGTTGTGGCCTTTACGTTGATGCTTGAAGGATACAACTCCAGTAGTTGCTCTATTCTGGTTCCCATGGCCGGCAAATAAGAGGCCAGCCTGGGCTCTTGCGCCACAATCGTAAGATCCGCAGAAGACAGCACCCAGCCTGCATCTTCAACCGTGTCTCTCACTATTTCCAACAAGTTCCCACTGTCAGCCCCCTTCCATCTGGGGTCCGTATCTGGAAACATCCTCCCAATGTCTCCCAAAGCTGCTGCACCCAACATGGCATCAGCCAGTGCATGCAAGACCACATCGGCATCCGAATGTCCCAGCAATCCCTTGTCATGTGGCACATGGACACCACCCAGCACCAGGTCCAGACCAGCCACAAGACGGTGGACATCATAGCCATGCCCCACACGGGGAGGAGTCAATCCCAGACTCGCGATGTCCTTTGGCAAAGTCACCTTTCTGTTATCGGGATCCCCGTCAACCACTTTGACTTTCACTCCGGCTGCCTCTACCAATGAAGCATCATCGGTCAGAAACGGTGTCTCTTCCTGAGAATCCAGCCATGCGTATGCATCCAGCAAGATGGATTTCCGAAAGCCCTGGGGAGTCTGAACAAGACGAAGCTCGTCTCGCACCAGAGTCTTTTCAACGTGCCCATCATCTACTCTCTTGACCGTATCAGCCGGGCTAAGGCCAGGAACACAGGCGCCGGACTCAAGGACTCCCTGAAGAACACGCTGAACCATTTCGTTGCAAATCACCGGTCTGGCTCCATCATGGACAAGAACCGTTTCGCATTCATCAGGCACCAAGGCAAGGGCAGCCCGAACAGACTCGGTCCGACTGTGGCCGCCTGCACAAACCCGGACATGGGATTCGTCCCTCAGCTCGGCGGGTAGAACCCACGCAAAATCCAGAACCTCAGTAGGGAGAGCAAGCGCAATTCCGCGGACAAAAGGACAGGCCCACAGTGCTCTGATGGTCCTGTGCAACAGGGGCACGCCAGCGATAGGTACAAATTGTTTAGGCATAGATGCACCAAACCTCTCACCCTTCCCAGCCGCAGGCACCACCGCCCAGGCACCAAGTTCCGTGCCCTTTTCAAGCTCTTTGACCACATGCCCTCCATTTCACGGGTTAACATCCAAACTTTCCTGAATTTCTACCACGTAATCTCCCGTTCCCCAAGAGGGAAATCTGGGATCAGTGGGATCAGGGATGGGATTCAGGGACGGGGGATTCAGGGACGGAGGTCCAGCCTTGCTTGGCCCAAGCACTTTTTCGTTCCCTTCGCTCCTGTAGCCTCAAACCTTGCGATCTTGCTTCGTCGGTCAGGCCGGATCTAGCCAACCACCCTTGTTCAAGCCGGATTTTTCTTTTTGGTCCGTGTGTATCT
>JALVPF010000101.1 GCA_027031935.1 Myxococcales bacterium
AACGATACGAGACGCAAAGAAGTGAGTACCAGGGAAATGCACCCTCATTGATAGATCAAATGGATGTAGGGGGATTCTGCGTACAGGACTGTTTTTTTTGTGACAAGGGATCTCCAAGGCGAACCGAGCACAGGCCATTTCCTGATCCAAGACTCGTACACCCACCACAGACAGATGACTTTGTTCGCCTCTTGTCGACCCAGAAAAAGCACAAAGCAAGAAGACGTCGTCGCCGGATAGAGTTCACCGGGCAAGACCCTGCGCGACGAGCCGACCTCGGGGTTTTGATAAAGGCCGCAAAAGACGCAGGCTATGACGACATAATCGTTGCGGGTCCTGGCACTTCGCTCAGTCATAGAGGATGGATCGCAAAACTGGCAAAAAGTGGACTTACGGGCTTTGAAGTGTCGCTGCATGGACCTCGCGCAAGAGAACATGATGCCATAACGCGAAGAAGAGGGTCATTTGAAGAGACCATGGCCGGCATCCAAAGGCTGAGACGTTACAAACTGGGCATAGAGTTGGGGTGTACGTGTGTAAAAAGCTCACTCTCTGCTCTTGCTGACACTATGGCTCTTGTAAAACCATCCTGTGTGCATCTATACAACCTGCTTTCCAAACAGGGCGTTCCCAAAGACGAGCTGCTGTCATTTGACGAGATCCATTTTCATGTCTCTGCGGCGATGAAGGCCCTTGCCAACAGGGGCTTGGCTGACAAGGAAATGGATCTCCATGTTTACGGATTTGGCAGGTGCCAGGCTCAGGTATTGGAAAACACGTGGCATGGAAATGTGCTGGTAAGAGACACCATCGCCATTTCGAAACTGGACGAGTTGGGGTTCGATGAGCACTGTGAAAATTGTGAACTATTGCAGTGGTGTACAGGAATACCCCGATGGCAGTTGGAACTGGAAAACGACAAAGAGCCAGGTCTCTTTCTCCCATACGTTACAGTCGCCTTGAACAATGAGAAAGAATGCACATTCAGACTCAACAAGGCATGGAGTGATTCCGAGTGTGCCAAAGACCTCCAACCTTTTGTATCCCAAGTTGATGGAGCATGGGCCCTGCCTTTTACCATGGGCTGCAACCAGGCATGTACATACTGTGCGGTTCATGGTGATTTCAAACTCCCCGAAGACAAGCCCATGCATGAACTGGAAAACCTGGTCCACAAGGCATTCAGAGAGGGGTTCAGAAAGGTTTTCCTGGTTGGAGGAGAACCGACATCAAGGCCAGGGCTCGAAGACTTGCTCAAGATACTGCGCAAAACCGGATTTGAAAAAATCGCAATTGGAACAAACGGACTCGAACTCTCCTCAAAGGAGGCACTCGACCGCTTGCTTCGAGCAGGTCTTGATTCTGTTGCCATTTCCATAGATTCTGCGGACCCGGGTATACAGACCCTTGTCACTTCCAACAGCATCAACCCAAAACTGGTATGGAAAGCCCTTTCAAATCTCGCCTACCGCCATGTATCCATCAGTGTTTTTTCCGTATTGTGCAAACCCACCGCCCCACATCTGGTTCAACTCGTGGAGGCAATCGATTCTGTGAGGCAGAAATTCGGCAAGGACATAAGCTTTGCCATATCAGGGCTAAAACTCTCTGGCGCTGCGAATGGAGCCAGGGGACTTCATCTGTCTTACCTTGACATGAGGCCGCATTTCAAATCGGCTATAACCAGGGCCGGAGAACTGAATCTTCCATGGATCTCCTTGCATCTCCCACCTTGTATATTTGATCTGCCTTTGGAAAGAACATGGGAGCAGTTGTTGATGGAAGCATGTTATGACACGACATTGAAGTCCATGTTTCTGGATCCCGATTACCTCAAGGAGTTCACCAAATTGTCAATATGCCAAGACTGTCCAGTTGTCACCCATTGTCCTGGTGTTTCTCGTTCCTACCTGGAACTGTTTGGCGAGGGGGAGTTCATTGTGCCATGGTCACGATAGGGACGGAGGCAGAACGATAGGGACGGAGGTATGTGTCGGTCACGATAGGGACGGAGGCAGGGTGTCCGAAATTTGTACACACGTGACCGGATTTCGTACACTGCCTGAATTTTTCATATTTTTCGTTTAGCTGCATTTCATTAGCATTTTCTATAGCTTGCGCACCAAAAGCCCTCTTTTGTAGGTATTGGCCTCGTT
>JALVPF010000102.1 GCA_027031935.1 Myxococcales bacterium
TCAAGGCGAGGTGAGGTTCCTGTGATGGGATAAACAGATGACGATGCCCTCGGATAAAGGCAGAGGGGGAAGCATAGTGTTGCTGTATCCATTTTTTGCTCCTGGAGTGAGCAGAAGGCCAGTAGCTTGGGGACAGGGATGAGTCCCAGCGCATCTCGAGATGGAGGTGAGCTGTGTACCTGTCATCGGTACCCCTGCCAATGTATCCGATAATCTCCCGCCGTCTCACCGTCTGGCCCTTTTTTACTCTCATGTTTTGGAGGTGCTTGTAGACTGACTGTATGTGGTGCTTTGAATGATTTTCATAAAAGACATGTTCGATGATGATAACGCCACCTGCCGGTTCGATTTCCTTTGCCAGCACCACCTTGCCATTGGCGACCGAATATACTGCCTGACCCAGATCCGAGTTGCCCAGACCATCACCATTCCAGTCCTCTCCAGGATGAATCCCATATTTGTATCTTTGGCAGAAGCGTATGTATACGCTCCAGCCTGTCATGATCCTGTCGCTTTCAGGGTCCTTGTAGGAACCCCATCCATCGGGGTCTCCCACTGGAAAGTCGAAACCGTCAGCCGGGGGAATGTCGGTCCGAAGAAATTCATTGAAGGGTGAGGATGACTCATCTGCGAGTCCAGGGAGGGAAGTTGAAGTGGATGCGGATGGGCGAACCGACACTGCCCCGGCGGCAGAGGCCCAGGATGAACGAAGCAGGAGGAAAGAAAAGCACAGAACCTGAACAAAAAGTGTTGAAATGAAATGTCTTGGCTTGTTCATGACATGGCTCCCTTGCGTGCAATACTGCTACCTCCCGGTTTGTTGTTGCGAAAACATCCTGTTCATCTTGGAACTTCTGACTGTTTTTATGAAAAGCAAATCTTGTGCCAAAATTTTTCTACTTGAGTTTACAGGGTGTTGTTATTTTTTTGGTTTTGGACTGTGTCTCCATGGACACAGATTTCAGGTTTTGCTGACAAATGCATGGCTGAGTAATGCTACAGAGGCGGATTAGAATATAAGCTTCTCAGGCAGAATATACTGGGGTAGACTTAGGGAATTTGCATAGGTATTGTGGTTCTTGCTGACAGGAGTGTACCTTGAACTCGATTAGAAATCTGGTGAATCCCGCACGGTATTGTTTTTTATCTTTTGCTTTCATCTCGCTGGCATGTGGTCCCAGCCACGAAAACGCAGATCTAAATAGCTCATCAAAGGCACTGAGCGTTCAATATGATGGCACTGGAATTCATTACATTGAGTGGGACGGCGTGAACATTTTAGAAGGAGTAGGCGGCTACTATATCATAGGATCCTGCACTGGTGCTGACAGCGCGGACCAGAACGTCATCTCTCTTGGCAGCGATGGCAGCACCTTGCATGCACCGGGGAGCTGTCCTGGTGCACCATTCAGCATACAATTCAGCGGCACTAACCCTGTGCATGCAAGCATCTCAGTGGGGCCCTTGCCCGTAGACTATCGATCCCTGAGCGTACCATTTGATCCCACCATGGCCTATTTCGATTCCTTTCGCATAAGCTCCAGCGGTTACCTGGTGGGCTGCGCCAACACCTGGTCACCAAGGGATGGATCTGGAGGTCTTTTCTCCGACATCCCTCAGCCCTGTACCATTCCCGGCCATGGAGCTGTGGGTGTCGCGCGCATCACTGATCCCACCGTCGGGTGGTGGGGGGAGATATCCGGCAGCGTGGTAACTGTTCGTCGAACCATTCTTGGCGGCAATATCCAGGAAGCGGTCTTTATCAATCATCCATACACACACAACATGGAACTCTCTTTTCAGGTCGAACCTGTGAGCGAACACATTTTGCCTGCCGGATCTGTCTACACGCTGGAAGAGGAGATCTCCTTCTGGGACCCGGATAGTGTTCCCACTGAAAACGCAGAGCTGGTAGCGGTTGACATGCCTGGTTCGGTCATTGCGGGTTCTACGGTCGAGGTTTCAGTCACCATGAGAAACAGCGGGGAGACAATCTGGACTGAACCTGCTGACCATATGGGAGGTACTCGCCTGGGAAGTCTCGCAGATAATCAGTTGCAGTGGATTCCAGGACAGGCGGGAGGATATTATTTCAGCCCTGCAGATCAGCGTCTGTACCTTCCTGAGTCGGTTGGTCCGGGCCAGGAGATCAC
>JALVPF010000103.1 GCA_027031935.1 Myxococcales bacterium
CAAGCGTAAAATCCAGTCTGGCGACAAAATGGCCGGGCGGCACGGCAACAAGGGTGTGGTCTCACGCATCATGCCGATTGAAGATATGCCTTATCTGGCGGATGGCACCCATGTGGATGTGGTGCTCAATCCTCTTGGCGTCCCATCACGAATGAATGTTGGGCAGATCTTGGAGACACACCTGGGCTGGGCGGCTTTGGGAATGGGTCATGCCATACAGAAGATGCTTGATGATGGCGTCGGTGCTGATTCGGTGCGTGCCTATTTGAAGAAGATATTCAAGGACAAGCCCACAAGGGGCCTGATCGATTCGCTGTCGAACTCTGACGTTGTCAGGTTGGCTCGTACCATGCAGGATGGTGTCCGAATGGCGACGCCTGTTTTTGATGGGGCCAAGGAGAAGGACATAAGGGAATACCTGGAACTTGCAGAGCTGCCTGACACCGGCCAGACAATACTCTTCGATGGTAAGACGGGCGATGCCTTCAGAAATGATGTAACGGTTGGCATCATGTACATAATGAAGTTACACCACCTGGTTGATGACAAGATTCATGCTCGTTCCATCGGGCCATATTCTCTGGTGACCCAGCAGCCCTTGGGCGGAAAAGCCCAATTCGGCGGTCAGAGGCTGGGCGAGATGGAAGTCTGGGCCATGGAAGCTTATGGCGCAGCATACTGCCTGCAGGAATTTTTAACAGTCAAGAGCGATGATGTTGCAGGAAGAACCAGGATGTATGAAGCCATCGTCAAAGGTGAGCAAGTTTTGGAGTCCGGCCTGCCTGAAGCATTCAATGTGCTGGTCAAGGAACTGCAGAGTCTTGCCCTTGATATCGAGTTGCTGGAGGACGCCAAGGCGAGCGCGAGCTGATCGCGCTGACATGGTTTGTCACGGTCATTGCCAACGATAATGGCAAGGAAAAGGAGAGCGCCTTGAAGGACATCTTTATCAATTTTTTCGAGAAGCCCAAAGATCCACTGAGCTTTTCGGCCATCCGAATCGGCCTAGCCAGTCCGGCAAAGATTCGGGAGATGTCGCACGGCGTGGTCAAGAAGCCGGAGACCATCAATTACCGTACGTTCAAGCCTGAACGGGACGGTTTGTTTTGCGCCAAGATTTTCGGTCCGGTAAAGGACTACGAGTGTAATTGCGGCAAATACAAACGCATGAAACACCGCGGAGTGGTTTGCGAAAAGTGCGGTGTTGAGGTTATCCAGAGCAAGGTTCGCCGGGAGCGGATGGGGCATATCAATCTCGCTACGCCGGTTGCACATATCTGGTTCCTAAAGAGCTTGCCGTCAAGGATAGGCACACTTTTGGATATTACCCTCAAGGAACTGGAAAAGGTCCTGTATTGCGAATCCTATATCGTTTTGGAGCCGGGCCAGACTACGCTTGAAAAGGGTCAGATCATTCCTGAGGAAAAGTATCTCAGCTTCCTTGAAGACTTCGGACCTGATTCGTTCAGGGCCGCCATGGGTGCTGAGGCGATTCAGGAGCTGCTGCGGCAGATAGATTTGGATCAGCTGTCTGTTACTCTCAGGCGAGACATGAGGGAATCGACTTCGGATGCAAAGCGCAAGAAGTTTGCAAAGCGTCTGAAAGTGGTGGAGGCTTTTCGCCAATCCGGAAACAGGCCAGAGTGGATGATTCTGGAAGTGATCCCTGTCATACCTCCCGACCTGAGACCTTTGGTGCCACTGGATGGTGGACGTTTTGCAACCAGTGATCTCAACGATCTCTATCGAAGAGTCATCAACCGCAACAATCGCTTGAAAAGGCTTCAGGAGCTCAACGCACCGGAGATCATCATTCGGAATGAAAAGCGGATGCTACAGGAAGCCGTGGATGCTCTTTTCGATAACGGACGGCGTGGAAAAGTGATCACCGGTCCCAACAAGCGACCGTTGAAATCCCTGTCCGACATGCTCAAGGGCAAACAGGGCAGATTCCGGCAGAACCTGTTGGGTAAACGCGTGGACTATTCCGGCCGCTCGGTCATCGTTGTCGGACCGGACTTGAAGTTACACGAGTGTGGTTTGCCAAAGATCATGGCTCTGGAGTTGTTCAAGCCTTTCATCTACTCAAAGCTGGAAGAGCGGGGTTACGTAACCACCATCAAGAGTGCAAAGAGGATGGTGGAGAAACAGAAGCCCGAGGTCTGGGATATTCTCGAAGAGGTAATTCGCGAACACCCCGTGATGTTGAACAGGGCTCCTACCTTGCACCGCCTGGGATTCCAGGCATTTGAGCCCAGGTTAATCGAGGGCAAGGCAATTCAACTTCATCCCCTGGTCTGTGTGGCTTTCAACGCTGATTTTGATGGCGACCAGATGGCGGTGCACGTACCCCTTTCGGTGGAAGCACAGATGGAAGCCCGTGTCCTGATGATGTCCACCAACAACATATTGTCGCCGGCACACGGTACACCGATCATCGTGCCTACGCAGGATATCGTGCTCGGCTGCTATTACATGTCTCGGGAAAGGGCCTTTGTGGAAGGCACCGGGATGGTGTTTTCCAGCCCCGAGGAGCTTCGGCAGGCATATGACAACGGTATCCTGGATCTGCAGGCAAAGGTAAAGGTTCGTATAGATGGAAAGTTGTATGAAACGGTAACTGGTCGTGTATTGATTTACGAGATCGTTCCAGAAGGTATACCCTTCGATTCCATCAACAGGGTTTTGGACAAGAAGAGCCTGGCGAAGCTGATTGACATCTGTTACCGAACCGGTGGGCAGAAAAAGACCGTCATATTGGCAGACCGATTAAGGACTCTTGGCTACAAATATGCCACAAAGGCTGGTGTCTCCATTTGCATGGATGACATGCATATCCCGGAAAGCAAGGCCAAGATCATCGCCGAGTCCAACGAGGCGCTAAACAGGGTCAATAATGAATACACCGAAGGTCTCATTACCGACGGTGAGAGATACAACAAGGTTATAGATATTTGGGCGGAAGCCCAAGAACGCGTGGCGTCCGAGATGATGCGCGATATCAGCTTCGAAGATGTCACCGGGCCCGATGGAAAAACCGTTCAGATGCCTAGCTTCAATTCTATCTATATGATGGCTGATTCCGGAGCGAGAGGCTCCCAACAGCAGATAAGGCAGTTGGCTGGCATGCGAGGGCTGATGGCGAAGCCTTCCGGTGAGATCATCGAAAACCCCATTACCGCCAATTTCCGGGAGGGATTGACGGTGCTGCAGTACTTTATCTCAACCCACGGTGCCAGGAAGGGCCTGGCAGACACAGCCTTGAAGACTGCCAACTCCGGATACCTCACCCGCCGCCTGGTGGATGTGGCCCAGGATGCCACGGTTTCGATGGAGGATTGTCATACTCTGGACGGGATATACATGACGCCTCTGGTTGAAGGTGGCGAGATCATCGAGCCTTTGGCGGATCGTATATTGGGACGTGTTGCACTGGATGATATCAAGGATCCTCTGACGGGCGAGGTGCTGGTCCGTTCCGGTGAAGAGATAAACGAGCAAAACGTCGAGAAGATTCGAGATGCCGCTCTGGAGAAAGTACTGATCAGATCCGTGTTGACATGCAGAGCCCCTGTGGGCATCTGCGCAAAATGTTATGGCAGAGACCTGGCCAGAGGAATGCCTGTAAACATGGGTGAAGCGGTAGGTGTCATGGCTGCGCAGTCAATCGGTGAGCCAGGTACCCAGTTGACAATGCGTACTTTCCACGTGGGTGGTACAGCCACCAGGCGTGCGGAGCAGAGTTCTCTGGAAAACCGAAATGCCGGTACCATCAAGTATCGCAACCTAAAGACAAAAGAAAAGAAGGAAGGCTCCAGGAAGTTCTGGGTCGCCATGAACCGAAACGGCGAAATCATCATTGCGGATTCATCCGGCAGGGAGAGAGAAAAATACCAGATCCAGTACGGTGCAAGGCTTTTGGTGGCTGATGGCCAGGATGTGGAGGCAGGAACTGTCCTTGCCGAATGGGACCCGTTTGCATCTCCGATTTTGACCGATGTTTCAGGCGTTGTGAAATTCGGGGATATCCTCCAGGGAGTAACCATGGAGGAAAAGACGGATGACGTGACCGGTTTGATCAGCCGTGTGATAACAGAATCCAAGGATCCGGATGCACGTCCACGTATTTCCATCAAGGATCCCAATGATACCAAGATTACGCTGAAATTGCCGGACTCCAACGCCATGGCCCGTTATCTCATCTCCGTCGGTGCCAATATTCTGGTACAGGAAGGTGATGAGGTTGAGGCTGGTGATGTCCTGGCTAAGATCCCGAGAGAGACCACGAAAACAAAGGATATCACAGGTGGTCTGCCTAGGGTCGCCGAGCTTTTGGAGGCCAGAAAGCCCAAGGATGTTGCTATCATTTCAGAACAGCATGGCACCGTTTCTTTCGGCAAAGACCTCAAGGGCAAGAGGCGCGTGATCATTACCCCTGAAATTGGTGAACCAAAAGAGTACCTTATTGCAAAGGGCAAGCACATCAGTGTTCACGAAGGTGATGTTGTAAAGGCCGGCGAAGCCCTTATGGATGGTGCTGCCAATCCTCATGATATTCTCCAGGTTCTTGGTGAGCAGGAACTGGCCAAATACCTGGTCAACGAAATCCAGGAAGTTTACAGATTACAGGGTGTGAAGATCAACGACAAGCACGTCGAGGTCATTGTCAGACAGATGCTGCGTCGAATCCGCATCAAGGATGTTGGGGATACCCATTTCCTCGTCGATGAACAGGTCGACAAGTTCATATTCGAGCGGGAAAATGACAAGGTGCTAGCCGAAGGTGGTCAGCCTGCAATAGGTGAGCCCATGTTGTTGGGTATCACGAAGGCTGCGCTTTCTTCCGAGAGCTTTATCTCGGCTTCTTCTTTCCAGGAGACCACCAAGGTTCTGACGGAAGCATCCATACAGGGCAAGATCGACTACCTGGCTGGCCTGAAAGAAAACGTTATCATGGGTAGATTGATCCCGGCAGGTACCGGTTTGGCGTGGTATAAGCGCCTTGACATAGAAGTTGAGCAGCCGGAGCAGGAAGAAACCGAAAACAAGGATGTTCTGGTGGACGCGGTCCTGTGAGCCGTAGCGGATGTTTGATAATTGAAACCAGCTTGTGTTACCGGGGCTTATAGGAAAAGAAGGAAGCCTGAAAAAAACGTTCAAGAGAGATATCCTGGAGCATCCAGTATACCTGAAAAAATGGAAAAAAATCCTTGACATCGGCTTTCACCGCACCTATTATCCGGGCTCCCATTTACGGGAGCGTTGCAGAAAAGCTCATTGCTTTCAGGAAGTTCCGAGTTTTTATGCGGTTGAGAGCAACACGGGAAGGAAAGTTAACGAAATGCCGTCCATAAATCAGTTGATTCGCAGTAGCCGGCGCAGGATCAAGGCAAGGACCAAATCTCCGGCCATGAAGAACTGCCCACAGGTGCGTGGTGTTTGTGTTCGTGTATATACCACCACTCCCAAGAAGCCAAACTCTGCCTTGCGCAAGGTGGCTCGTGTTCGTCTGACCAACGGAATGGAAGTCACGACATATATTCCTGGTGAAGGTCATAACCTGCAGGAGCACTCGGTGGTTTTGATTCGAGGTGGTCGTGTAAAAGATTTGCCAGGTGTTCGTTATCATATTGTGCGTGGAGCGTTGGACTCGGTAGGAGTCCAGGGCCGCAACCAGCGGCGTTCCAAGTATGGCACCAAGAAGCAGAAGTAACCAGGAGTTTATGATATGCCTCGTCGTCGAGAAGTTCCAAAGCGCAAGATTGCTCCGGACCCTATCTATCACGATAGAATGGTCGCGAAGTTTGTAAATAACTTGATGAAGGACGGCAAGAGATCCACCGCAGAGCGAGTCTTTTATGGCGCGATGGATATTGTCGAGAAACGTCTCAAGGAAGAACCCTTGAAGGTTTTCAAACGGGCGCTTGACAACGTAAAGCCTGTTTTGGAGGTCAAGGCGAGGCGGGTCGGCGGTGCCACGTATCAGGTACCGGTGGAGATTCGTCCTCGAAGAAGGACCGCACTAGGTATGCGGTGGCTTATTAATTATGCCCGAGCGCGGGGCGAGAAGACGATGGTGGAAAGGTTGGCTGCAGAGGTAATAGATGCTGCCAGCAATCGTGGGTCCTCCATCAAGAAGCGCGAAGATACCCACAAGATGGCCGAAGCAAACAAGGCCTTCGCTCATTACCGCTGGTAGTGGTGGTTTAGCGAATTTTCTTGTTTGTTCGACCAGGGTCTTTGAAAAGCTTAGCGGGAAACAAACAATCCGGGATATTTGTATACGCTTTTTGTATAGAAGTTCCCAGAAGGCTCGGAGCCACCGCATCCTCGTACCGGATTCGATCAAGCAGGTGGTAGCCAGTTCCGGCGATGGTTTAGCGCCCATCGCAGGCAGTGCTCCACGTAGACCACAACATCATGTAAACCAATCCGTTCGAAGATTTTCCTATCAATGCGCGTCTAGATAGGCGTGCGAATTGCGTAAAGGTGATCCATTGACTTTTGGGGCCCGCGGTTGACCGCGAGGCTGTTGGTTTGGTTCCATTTTGCAGGATCTTGATGGTATTGCTGAAATCAACGAAGGAGTTTGAGGCATGGCCAAAGAAAAGTACGAAAGAACAAAGCCGCACGTAAACGTGGGAACCATTGGACACGTGGATCATGGCAAGACCACGTTGACGTCGGCAATCAC
>JALVPF010000104.1 GCA_027031935.1 Myxococcales bacterium
GACTACCCCCGTAGGGGCCCCATCCTCTGACATCATCCAGTCCCTGAATGATAAAGGCCGCACGATCGTTGTACATCTTGAAGTCACCCAACCATCCTTGCGCCTCGGGACCATGGAGCAACTCTGATTCCTTTTCGACGACGCCAGACCGTACCTGTCCGGAAGTCAGGACTACATCGAGGGGAAGATGTAGAGGTCCTCCGTCCTTCTGGCTGCTTTGTGTGGATGAGCAAGCAGAACAGACAAAAGTTGTAAGCAAAAATATTGTTGCGAAGAGGAAAAGATCTCTTTTTGAAAATGAAGTATCCATGAGCAATAGTCTATTCCTGTGCCAAATGTTTCTCAAGGCATGGAATGTGATGGAATGGGGAAGGGAATGGAGAAGGGAATGGAGAAGGGAACGGGAAGGGAATACAGATCAGCAGCTCATGTCTGGATTTGACTAAAAATTGTACTAAATAAAGTACAAAAATAAGTACAAATAATATCATGTAAATAGCTGGACAAACCTACCCTTGACATGTACAATAAATAGTAAAGTTGCTGCCGTAAACGAACAGCAGTTTGTGAGGTGTGAAAATGAAATATATGGCCATTTCCAATGCCAGATCACAGTTGGCCAAGCTTGTAGGTGGAAACCAAACAGAGAGGATCGTCCTGACGAAAAAAGGAAAGCCCACATCGGTACTATTGGGCTACGAAGATTTCAAATCTATTTTGGCTTTGGTGGAACTTATAGGAAATCCTGAGGTTTTCAACCAGGTCCTGTCTGCACATAAGAAGTTTCAAAATGATGACCTGGATGAGTTCGTGGATTTGGACAGCGTTCTTCTTGCAGATTAATTGCGGGTCAAATCATGCCCAGGAAATTCCACGAAATCAAGATTCATTTGCAATGTCTGAAAAAATTCCAATCATTCCCAACTGATAGCCAAAAATGTTTGTTGTTGGCGTTCAAAAACCTAAAGAATGGAAAATTGGATATCCACAGATTCTATTTTGGAAAAGTTGGAGGGAATCTGAGGTGGGCAGAGGCATGTGGATTCAGAATCTACCTGTCCATGAAGGCAGGCAGCATTGCCATTATCGACATAAGTCCAAGCGGTGGCATAAAGGAAGGCTGAAATGTCTTTTTCAGTACTCGGATCTGCCATTTTAGTTGTAGCGGGATTGATATTTGAAGTTTTGGGCGTTTTTCTCATGGCTCGACGTTCATTTCGAATAGTCAGATTATACGAGTTGCCGCTTCTGATGATCTCTGCACTTTTTAGGGCAAAAGCTGCCAGAGGCGCTGCAAAGGTCAGGGAACTAAACTCTGAAGATAGTCTTTCAGATGTACAAGGTCTTGCGTTCATTGGTCTGGGATTTTTTCTACAGACGGCTGGATTCTTGTTGACCACTTTCAGGTAGTTTTTATCCCGAAACGGACCTTTTACGCAATCTCTGCGTCAAATTTCACATTTTCTTGTGCGGCGTACAAGAGCACGCCTCCGCGCAACTGTTTGTTTTCCTTGACTTTGCGAAAAATTTCTCGTTTTGGCATTGAAAACGCCAGCAGTCCCATCCTGAGTTTTGGGTTGGGCACTAGGTAGGTAACGGTGGTTTGACTTCAGGTTGAGCATCGGACGGTTCGGGAGGTGCTGTGCCTGCCGGGCAGTGGCCACTTTCGCAAGCCAAGATGGCTGTTTTATTTTGGGCAAGCAGCTACTTTCTTATGGTCTGATCAATGGCTATGACCGAGCCTGATGAATATGCTGCGAACTCAGGTGCATAAACCGGCTGCAGGGTGGCAGGGGCTACCTTGAATATGCCTGCAGTGGCTGCGCGCATGCGATACTTGAAGGGGAACTGCCCCTTGGGTAGCGCCTCGAAGAAGAAGTTCATGCCCGAGTCTCTGACCTCCTCGTACCAGTAGATGCCCAGGTTCCACCTATGCCTGGAGGTGGTGCTCACAGGTTCGAAGCCTGCAGGTCGCGGGTCCCTCAGGTGCACATACTCCATGGGATGCTTGGACGAGATGGACAGGTGTACTTCCACCTCGTCTCCAATTTCTATGTGGGCTCCGTCTTTCAAAGGTTGCAGTACTACCTCACGACCGGTCTTGACCCGCTTGAAAAATTTCCTCGTAAGCCTAAGGAAATCACCGCGAGCCTCCTTTGGCATGCGCTCGGTGGAAAAATGCCAGGTGGCAGAGGCCATGGCAAAGCCCTTGGTCTTCTTGCTTACCACAACCTTGGAGTCTTTCTTCGGATCTATCTTATCGCCTGGGATCCGTATCTGGTTTTTCTTGCCGGTGTACTCGTCAGGCAGGAAAACAAAATGTTTGCTTATATTACCGACCTTGACCTCGAGTTCTTCTTTTGTGGCAAGCTGCTCGGTCTTTTTCAGGTACTTGGCCAGAGAGTAGATGACCTCTGAGGTAGCCCTGGTGGATTTCCAGTGGTTCATCTTCTTGTTCAAAAACAGCCACAGCACCAGCCCATCGAGTTTCTTGCTTGATGGAAGGAGCTCCAGCAAGGTCCTTACTGCAAAAGCGTGAGTCTCGATGGTGTCGTTGTACCATAACCAGGAGCGGTCTTCAGGTGCCCAGAACACACCCTGATCCTTTTTCTCCTTGGCAGAGTCCATCACGCTCTCCCAGACCAGTCTTGCGTCCTTGTCTCTGTTCATCCGATGCAGAGTGAGCGCAAGGTAGCCCTTGAGATACGGAGAGTGCTGCTTCCAGTGCCGGAAAGAAAAGTCCAACATGGTCTTTCGCTCTTTTGCTGTAAACACTCCGCCCGTCCAGCTCATGTCCGGGTAGTTAGACAGAACATAGTTGAGGAAGCTTACAAACTCCCAACCCGCATCGTTGGCCATCATCTCCCGGACTATCTGATTTATGTAATGTCGGTGCATGTAGCCCCATGCCCTGCGGATCATGTTCTTGGGTACATCCACACCGAACTCCAGGGCCTTCGAAAATCCGTGCAGCAGGTAAAGCGTCATGTATGGAGACGGTCTGCCTCCAGGGAACCAGGGGAATGCCCCTATGGATGTCTGTGCCTTTTTGAGCTTGGCAAGGGAGCTGTCTCTGAAAGCCTTGGCAATACGTGGGTCCAAAACGTTTATAAGAGGATCGCTCCTTTTATATCCACCTTGTGATTCTTGTACCCAAGGGGTCTCTTCCAAGGCCATCTTCCGGTTGGGATCGTCTTCGTTGAATGTCTCCCACTCAGTCTTTCTCCTGGAGAACCTTTTGGCCATGCGCTTGATGGCAGGATAGTCGTCATAGAGGCTGGACATGATGCCAGTGGACAGGAAGCGGTTCAGGAGTTGCTCAGTACACTCATAGGGATAGTTGACCAGGTAGGGCAGGGCGGTGAGCACAGAGTAAAACAACTGCGTGTCTATGGTGATGACCATCTGGTCTTGTATGAGTGTGGGGTCATCGTCTTTTTCCATATCCTCAAAGGTCATGACCCTGCGGTCCTTGTTCTTCAGTGTCACAAAACGGGACTGAACAAGGTGCATTCTGCCAGGCAGTATGGGGATTGGTCTGAGTTCTCCGTCCGAAAAATCACCAGACCTGGCTATGACCTTGAACGCGACGAGACCTACGCGGGTCGGTGTCTTTATGTCAAAGGCAAGATCGGTCCCACCGTCCGGCTTGATTGTAAATGCGCGCCCTGTGGCCTCTTGTTTGGAAAGACCAAACTCGGCAAGAAGACTTTTTTTGGTGTCAGGATCGATGATATCGAAGTCTAACTTTCCCTTGAGCTCGCCCTTGGAAGCGTTGTTGACCACCACCTTGATCGTGGCCTGGTCACCCTCTCGCAGGAAGCGAGGCAGGTAGGGTCTGACCATGAGATCCTTGACGCTTTTTGCCTCTTTTTTGATGGTGCCGGATTTGAGATCCCTGGTGATAGCGTGAACGTAAACGTTCCAGGATGTCACAGAGTCAGGGACAGTAAACTGTATGGAAGCAGAACCGTCCTTGTTGGCCAGAAGATGTGGTTGGAAAAACGCAGTCTCTGTAAAGTTGGCCCTTACTTGAACTGGTTTTTGTGGTCCCCGGCTATCCTGTTCTTTGGCTTTGTTGGCTACTCCGCCGCCACCTTTTAGCTCCCGGGCGGCTTGACCTCTCCCAAAACCGCTTCCGCCCAAGGTGCTGCTTGCTGTTGGGAGAAGGTCTGCGTCAGCCTGGTCCTTGGGCGCTTCGACCTCTGCGCTTTTTTCATCCATGATCCCGTCATTCATAAACACCACTTCTTTGTCGCCACCCGATTCTGGAGGTGCATCTACTGCCAGCGCTTGCCTGTAGCGGCGGAATCCACGTCTGCCTGGACCACCAACACCATATCCGCTCAGGTATTTGAAATAGTCACCCTGAAGACTGGGATATCCTGGCAAGGGTCTCCAGCCCGAGGCCCTCGCATAGGCTACGTAGGCAGGGCCAAGATTTGTTCTCGCCCAGGCAAAAGCGGAGTGGTTGGGAAAGAGTCCCAGTATTGTCGGGTAGGAATGGGCGGTAAATGAGTCCAGGGAGCGATCGTACATGTAGGCCAGAAGTTCTGCAGAGCTGGCAGCAGAGTCCGTTCCTGAGGGGCCTTTGACTTTGATGGTCCATTTTTCTTCCTGTCCTGGCCGCAGCCTGTCGCGAAAAGAGGAAAACTCGAGCTTCAGCTCCTTGTTGTCCCAGGGAACAAAGACGCTCTGGTTGAAGTTGATGTACTGGTGATCGCGAACAAGCCAGAAGGTCAAGCCGAACCCGCCCCTGTCTTTTTCCGTAACAGGAATCTCTATAAGCGTAGGCATGTTGCCTGAGACCAGCAGCTGTCTGCGTATTCTTCTGGAGTCCTTGTGGATCTCATAGAAGATGGTCTGAGCGTCCAGACCGGAGAGCAAAAATACGCGCGCAGTCTGTCCCACCTTCACAGAGCTACGCTCGACCTTGAACAATCCAGGCAAGGGGATCTTCGCCTGCCTGCCAGCCACGAGAAACTCCCGGCTCATCTCGTACTCGGCACCATAGGCGTCTTTGGTCTTGTAGCGAAGTCGATAAGCTCCTGCCGGCAGGGGTGGGAGGTCGATCACGGCCGCGCCCTTGTCGTCATGCACGACTCTACCTTCTATTACCTGTTGGCCATCTGCCCATTGGTGCATCACTGCCTCTGGGCTGTATTGCGCGTTCCAGCGGGGGCGTTTTTTATCTCCCGATCTTGTAAAAGCCTTTTGCCTGTTTGCCCCCGGTGCCTGGGGGAGAGGCTCTTGTGCCGGAAGCAGGGTCTCTTCAGGGGACTTGAGGGAGAACACCTGCCATTGTCCCTTGCCCGGTGAGGGATTGCCGTCCAGGTTGGTCCGCATGATGGTAAGCTGGGACTTCTGATCCTCCAAGAAGAACTTGGTATCCATGATCATGCTTGCTTCTACCGCCACGAAACCCAACCTGAAAGTGCGCGATGCAGAGCGGGTCTCGCCACCCTCGTCCGTGACGTCAACGCTGATCTTGTAACGGTAGCTCATCTCCTTGCTGGTCTCGGAAAGACGCTCGTCTGCTTTGGGTGTGAACTTGATATCAAAGGTCCCATCATGTGCGATGGGTGAGTATCCTGTAGCCACCACTTGGCTGCCGGATGACTGATATCCGCCGTAGTAGTACCAGCCCCACCACCACGGATAAACAGGAGTTCTCCGGACTCTCCACTTGACCTTGGCGTCGGCCACAGGGAGTCCAAAATAGTACCTGGCCTCACCTGTGAGTTTTACGGGCCTGTTCAGACGCAGGGGCTCCTTGCTGTCTTTGAGCTTCACCTCGAAGGTGGGGCGCTTGTATTCCTCAACCTTCAGATACGCGTATCCCGTGGGTGATGTCTGAAGACGCCAGTTGCCCAATAATCTGCCCCTGGGGATTGTGAACTGGCCAGAGGCGGTGCCAAAAGAGTTGGTGACAAGAGTCTTGCTCTTTACTTTTTGATAGTTTGCGTCCATGAGCTTGATGACAAGCTTGTAGTTGGGCAAGGTACGGTAGTTGCCAAGATCATGGCGTCCGCGGTAGACCACCGTCTTGAACCTGATCTTTTGCATGGGACGATAGATGCTTCGGTCTGTGTAAATCAGGCTTGCCGTGCTCTGTTGTGGTTTGGCCGTAGGGTACATGTAGATATAATTTGGATCCATGGCCACCTGATTGCCCTTTTGTGCAAAAAGAAAATACTGGCGGTAGCTGGCTTTTTGAAATGTGACCTCTCCGTCTTCGCCCGTGACCTTCATGGCCACAGACTTGTGCCCCTTGTTCCAGTCGTACATGTAAAGATGCACTTTTACCCCGGCCATGGGTTTGCCTGATGAACCGGAGATCATGGTAGCCCTGAGCCTGTCATTTTCATTCTGGCTTACCATCACAAGGTCGCCTATTACCATGTTGATGCCCAGGATCTTGTTGGATGATTCTCGGAAATCCTCAAAGGCAGATGCCATGATCACATAGAATCCAGGTCTCTTCATGGGGGGTGTGGCAAACTGCTTGTGCATCTTGTAGTCAGGAGTGGATTCCAGATCAATGGCCCACTTGCTGGATGGCCTTGAGTTTTTCAAAAGCCTGTTGAGCCCCCTGTACTCGAGGAACAAATTGTACTCGTGGGCTTTCTCGATGTGTTTTTTCAGGTCCACAAAATAGGCCCGAAAGTACAGTTTTTTGAGATTTTTATGTTTGACCAGAATGGACTCTTTTTCCGGGGAGTCTGAGGAAATGGCTTCGAGACTATACTCGGGCATCTCGATGGATTTTTGTATATTCAGACAGCGTTGAGCACCGATGGAATCGCCAAAGGGCTTTTGGCATTGTATGGCTATCCTTCGTGCCCTTATGAGATTGTCAGGCGTGTTTTCCTGTCTTACAAACTCCGCAAGCAGTGCTTGGCCCACAGACCACCACTCCAGGTTCTTTGCCCTGTCCAGATGAGCTATGAGATCCTGCTTGATGGTCTTTCTGTCTGGTGCTTGCTTGAAGTTTTGGTACAGGACACGAAGTCTGGCCAAGCGTGCCTCCAATGCAGCTTCTTTCTCGCCTCTCGATGCATGCCAAGTCTCCAGGTCATCTAGCACGCCGCATATCTTCACAAGAGGATGTACAGCAGAGTCTGCAAGCTGATCCGTGGAAAACTCCTGCTGTCCCAGCAATGACTTCAGGTCCAGCTGGTAGATACCGTTTGTATGCTCTGGACGCCAGAAAGATGTATCGGACAAGAGCAGATAAAGTTGGTACGACACTGCGTCTCTGAGGCTGGGGCGGATCTTCCTGGGATAGTTGTTCTCGTTGATGTAGTCAGCCAGGTGCTTGATGGGTTCATGACCCAATTGCTGCCTGTGCGCCCAGACTTTTCCATAGCTTCGAAGGGCTTCTTCGTAAATCTGCTCCATGGTCCATGCCTTGAGATCCACCTTGCCCTTGGTGTCGACCTTTTCACGTTTGCGGATCTCCCAGGAATAACTGTAGGCATAAGTGATCAGGGTGTTTGCGTAGTACATTCTCAGCACGGTGTCGCTAAGCAGGTCCTCGGGCCAGGGCTGCTCGGAAAAGTACCGAACCGCGGTCCCGTATCCGTGCAGAGAGATGCGAAGCATGACTCTGCGAATGAGACATCGGACCATCTCTTCTGTGTTTTTGTCCTCTTGTGCTTTTTGGGCGATTCGCTCTATTAGCTTGGACGCAGCCTCGTACTTCTGTTCACCCACGAGCTTGTCGTACTTTTTCCATTCGTCTGAAAACTTGCCGCTCCAGGTGACCAACTTCAGCGGTTTTACAGCCTTGTCCTTCAGGTGCTTTTTGGGAGAAGAGTCATTTATCATCTCTGACGAAGCATTGTATGTATCAGATTCGCCGGAGCCTGTGTTGGACTCAATGTCGGAAAATTCACCCCCTGGACAAGCTGACAGAATAAATGAAAAAACAAAAGATAGGATTATTCCAAAGATGCGGATCCTTGGCATTGCCGTCCTCCTCATAAGATGGAGTTCGCACTGACCCCAGTGTAGGGGTATGGGAACAGTTGGTGGAAAGTTTCCAATACAACTCCAGAATAAAGGTTTGTTGCTGGTATTATACGGACAAGTGGAATAAAAGTTCTCTGGTTTCTTTCCACGATTTCACATGTTCGGGAATTTGCCATATACTTGCCAATGGTATCCACAGCCTGGAGCATCATGGGAGAAAGAGAAGAAGGGTTTGGGCATCGCCACGATAAATGAAAATGGAGCATCCCAGCAGACGGTGGTGAGGTGGGTTCGCAAGCTGGCTCTGCCTGCAGCACTGGTGGGCACGGCGGCTATCATGTTGGCATGGACTTGGGGTCGCTGGCCGGACGTGGTCATCGATTTTGGACGCGAACTATACACCGCCTGGCGACTGGCGGAAGGGGACGTGCTGTATCGCGACGTGGCCTCTTTCTATGGTCCACTGTCACCGTATTTCAATAGTCTTTGCTTCTACGTCTTCGGCCTTGGCACGCATGTGCTCATGGCATGCAACGGAGTCCTACTGTTGGCCTTGACCTTGTTGATTCACCGCCTGTTCCGGCACGCCTGGGGCAATCGGGCTGCTGCAGGCGCCAGCATGACTTTTGTCGTCCTTTTCGCTTTCAATCAGTACGTAGGCGTCGGAAACTACAACTATCTGTCTCCTTACAGCCACAGCCTGACCCATGGCTTGATACTGGGCTTGGCCTCCATGGCCAGCCTGAAACAATTCGGCTCCACGGGCCGAAGCCGCTGGGCGGTAGTGGCTGGCCTGGCACTGGGGGGCAGTCTGCTCACCCAGGCCGAGGTCTTTCTCCCCACCCTTGCAGGTGCAGTAGCCTGGATGGCTGTTCGCTGGTGGTCCGAACGCACGCCTTGGAGGCCTGCGCTGGCCCAGGTACTGTGGCTGCTTTTGCCCATGGTGTGTGTGTGGCTCATGGCCTGGGCACTTCTCTGCCTGGCCTTGCCAGCTGGTAAGGCGGCCCTGTATAGCTTGGGCAACTGGCCGGCCATCTTCGCCGGCCAGGGCACCAACCAGGGCTTCTATCGCTGGGTGATGGGCGTGGATCGCTTCTGGCCACACATGCTTCGCATGCTGGGCTGGGCCCTCGGCACCGTAGCCCTGTTCAGCGGTGCCCTGGTCATGGGCCTGTCCTTTAGACAAAGGCATCTGCGACCATGGCAGCGGCTGGGCCTGTGTCTGCTGGCCGGTGGAAGCACGGCGATCATTCTGTGGGGTGTGGGCCACAGCCTGTCCCTGTTTGATGCTTTCAGCTCCCTTCCTCTGCTGCTCTTGGGCCTGGCAGGGATGCAATTTTACGGGCTGATTCGCAGACAGCCGGATTACTGCGACAAGCCGGCGCTGCTTCGCCTGGCACTTGTGGTTTACGCCGGCATGCTGCTGCCCAAGATGTGGCTGAACGTTCATATCTATGCTTACGGATTCGTCCTTGCCATGCCGGCTACCCTGGTGCTGGTTGCCTACACAATAGGCTGGCTTCCTGAACTTGCGTTTGCCAAAGGCGGGCGGCGGGGTCCTGTGCTGAGCGTGGCGCTGAGCTTCCTGCTGGTCATTGGACTCGTTCATCTGGAGAACATGGCCGACTTCGTGAGGGAAAAGAACGTATCGGTGGGCGGTCCTGGAGATAGCTTCTATGCAGATGATCGGGGCAGGGCGGTGGTCCAGGCCCTGGAATTCCTGCACCATAAGCTGCAATCCGGCGAGACCCTGGCCGTTCTCCCCGATGGATCCATGCTCAACTTCTTGCTTCGGGTGCCCAGCTCGGTGCCCTACGTTCTTTTCTCTCCAGGAGAGCTGCTGCTCATGGGAGAGCCGGACATGGTGCTGGCTTTCGCGGCCCGACCGCCAGACATCCTCACCCTTGTGCACAAGGATAACCGGGAGTACGGAACGCAGTTTTTCGGCCGGGACTATGGGCGGGATTTGTGGGCCTGGATCCAAGAACACTATCGTTCGGTGGCAGTGTTCGGCGCCCAGCCTCTGAAACGCCAGGGGTACTTCGGAGTCCAGGTGCTTCGCAGGAAGAGGAACCCGAAGGCGCTTATCATCGGCAGCACGAAACACTGGATTCTGTAATTTCCTTCGGTGTCCGAGATTTGTACACCCGTGTACGAAAACTGACACCCTTCAAGATTTCAGCCCGTTGAAAAATAAACATAAATTCATTTGGTTCGGTTCTTGCTTCTGTATCCGCCGAGGAGACGGGAGGCGGGAATGTTAGCAAGGGTCAACTCAGGTGCGGTCATAGGTGTGGATGCCTATAAGGTGGACGTGGAAGTGGATCTGGCCACAGGGCTTCCTTGTTTTTCCACGGTTGGCTTGGCAGAGGGTGCGGTGAAAGAGGCAAGGGTGAGGGTGGAGTCAGCTATCAAGAACTCGGGGATGAAGTTTCCCCAACGAAGAATTACCGTAAACCTGGCGCCAGCGAATGTGAGGAAAATGGGCACTGGATTCGATCTTCCCATAGCCCTTGGTCTGGTGAGTTCCGAGCAGGAGATGGATGGGGAGAAGTTGAGCAGGAGTATGGTTGTGGGGGAGTTGGGCCTCAACGGAGAGGTTCGCAGGATACCTGGGGCCATGAGTATCGCCCTGATGGCAGCACAAGAGGGAATGGAGAGAATGCTGTGTCCTGCAGATTGTGCTCCAGAGGCAGCAGTGGTGGGAAAAATTGAGGTTCTTCCCGTAAGGCGGCTGGAACAGGCTGTGGCATATTTCAAAGGTATCGAAGACATAGAACCCATGATGGTCTCGCCGGATGATGTCATGAATCAAAACGACGTCTATGGAGTGGACTTGGCCGATGTCAAGGGTCAGGCTACCGCAAAGCGTGCTTTGGAGGTCGCGGCAGCAGGAGGCCACAACCTCTTGATGGTTGGACCTCCCGGTTCAGGAAAGACCATGTTGGCCCGGAGGCTTCCCAGCATTCTTCCCCCACTGAGTTTTGAAGAGGCGGTTGAGACAACCAAGATATACTCTATTCTTGGATTGACCAGATCCGGCCTGGCCTTGGTTTCTGCGAGACCATTCAGAGCACCACATCATACCGTGTCAGATGCAGGTTTGGTGGGCGGAGGGAGCATTCCAAGACCGGGAGAGGTCAGCCTTGCTCACAATGGAGTACTGTTCCTGGACGAGTTGCCGGAGTTCAGGAAAAATGTGCTCGAGGTCTTGAGACAACCCCTGGAAGACGAGCAGGTGACCATTTCCAGGTCTTCCATGAGCGTGTCTTTTCCGGCGAAGATGATGCTCGTGGCTGCCATGAACCCCTGCCCCTGTGGCTATCTGGGAGATCCTGGCCATGACTGTCTATGCTCCATGGTTGCCATTCAACGCTATAGAAGCAAGATCTCGGGTCCGCTCTTAGACCGTATAGATATACAGGTGGAAGTTCCGGCGGTTGCATACAGACAGTTGGTCAAGGTTGAGCAGACGGAATCTTCAGCTCAGGTAAGAAAGAGGGTTCTGGCAACAAGGGAAATCCAACTTCAGCGACTCAGGAACGAACAAGGCGCAAGCTGCAATGCGCACATGTCGGCTCGCATGGTTCAAAAGCACTGCAGGCTGGGGCCCAATGAGCATTCCTTGCTGGAAAGGGCAATCCATGCCCTTGGCCTGTCTGCCAGAGCCTACGTGAGGATCTTGAAGGTGGCTAGGACCATAGCGGACATGGATGGAACACAAGAAATCACCACATCCCATTTGGCCGAAGCAATCCAATACAGGTCCCTGGACAGGCCCGTTCAATGAAGGACCAGGAGTTTTGAAAGGTGATTTGTGTCTTATTGAAGGCACAGAGATTTCGAGGCCGGAACGCCAAGGATTTTTGATGTCGATAAACCTTATCTCCAAAAAATACCTCGGAAAATACGTATATTTTGTATTTCGAGCTTATTTTAGCCAGAAATTTGCTTTTAACAAAGAACCTTGAAGTGATTTTACGGACAGTCGACAGGCCCGGCCGCAGGATCATAGACTGGTGTGACCCGCTGCTCGGTCATGTTGTCCCAGCGATCAAGAACCAGGAATCGGTAGACAATCTGTACAGTCGGATCTGCGCTGACTGTGAGATCGTCAAACACGTAGGGTGGCTCGGTCTTGGTTTGCGTGCCCAGGAAAATTGAAGAACCATCCTCCAATACCGCAATCGCCTGCAAAAACACCGCCTGTATGCCAGATGCGTCCGAGGCCGAAAGACAGGCTTTAGGATGTTCACCAACACCCTGTCCATCTACAGGACGCACCCATTCTATGCTTGGAGGAGTGTCATCTGGCGAAGCAGGGATAGCTTGATGGTCAGCATGCGGACCCAGGTGCTCCATGAGGATGGCAAAGTCATCCTGCGTGTTGGTGCCACAAGTGTTGTAACCATCTTCCAGTACTGGACCTGTTCCCCATTCGAGCGACTTGTTGAAATTCGCACATGTCACGCACATGATGCTTCCGTCAGTTTGATTGTGTTGCAGACCCCATGTGTGAGCTGCCTCGTGCAAGATGACATGAGCCAGGATGGTTCTGCCATCTTTGCCATGCAAGCCAAGGTTGTCGAATAGACACTCGCTCGCCATTATTCCAATATTACTGGGGTTGCTCTCTTCACAATCCATGGTCGCCTGCCCCAGTATTGTGCATGACTCCACATTTAGCCAGTGACCCCAGCGACCACCTACAGCGATCATTGTGAAATCATCGATGGGTGGTCTGTGGGTCACTACCTGCACATCAAATGGTGAAAGTACTTGCACCACCATGCTGATTACATCATCGATGACTGCCTGACGGTTCGGATGGTCTTCATCAATGAAAGCATCTTCCAAAAAACCTGGAACATTCATGATGTTTCCACCCAGCTCCCAACCAGCGCTGACCATGTTGGATGGTGCGTGGTCTGCCCAAACTCCAGACTCGCTATGAAATGCAGCACCTGAAAAGTTCACATATAGTACATTACCAAAAAGTGGGCAGCAGTCACCTTCGTGGCAGTCCGGATTCGACTCGTCGCAGTCCGTACCCAGGCAATCGGTGCCAGTACCGTATTCGTCACCATCGGGATCAGTGCACTCTTTTACCTGGCAGCAGTCTCCTTCGTGGCAGTCCGGGTTCGACTCGTCGCAGTCCGCACCCAGACAATCGGTGCCAGTACCGTATTCGTCACCATCGGGGTCAGTGCACTCTTTTGCCTGGCAGCAGTCACCTTCGTGGCAGTCCGGATTCGACTCGTCGCAGTCCGCACCCAGACAATCGGTGCCAATACCGTATTCGTCACCATCGGGGTCAGTGCACTCTTTTACCTGGCAGCAGTCTCCTTCGTGGCAGTCCGGATTCGACTCGTCACAGTCCGCACCCAGACAATCGGTGCCAGTACCGTATTCGTCACCGTCGGTATCCAGGCAAACAGGTTCAGATTGACCACAACCCGAGGAAACCAGGAACAGTATAACTATCGGTATTGTAAGACGATTCACTTTTCCTCCCGCGATGCTGTATGAGCTGCATGGGGTTAGCTGAAATCAGTCTTGATGAAGACAGGACATGCATGTGTTTTGTTCATTAATTTTCAAGTTACAAGCTCACTGGACCCCATTGTGGTTCCCTCGCTAGCATGAATCCCTGCTCGATCAACTGTGCGACGAAAAGATCGAGTTCGTGTTGTTCGCCCTGAAGCATGACAGCCAGTTAGTCTGGCTGACAGGTCTGGAACCCGGTTGTTGTAAGCTTGGAGTTGCGGGTTAAATGATCCATAATGGATTTAATGGCTGGTGGCGACCCATGACAGGAATTTGCGTCAGCTTGATCGTGTTTCGTTTTTTCGCACCCTGGGCAATGGGCCAGTCTGCGGATGAGTGGTTTACGGACGAGGACAAGCTCCAACAGTCTCTGGCTGACTACCTGGTGGAGTTCGAAGCCAACGACGACAAATCCAGGAGCAAGAATCAAGGCAACAGGTTCGTAGGGGAGTGGGTGCTTGTAACCCATCAGATGATCCCCAGACTCGAGGGTGATGTGGATGATCCAACGGGTGGAGTGAGGTTTGTCATCCCTGAGCGGGGAAACTACAAGAACCCAGGGGTAATCCCACATGTGGGGAAAAAGAACTGATCACTGTTGCGGTGTTTGTTGTTGGGGAGGTAAAAGTCAAAATGAGAGATTTCAATTCGGAAAAGGAAATCATTGAGGCATTTAAGAATATCACAATATGGAAAAATGGGGACAAGCGAGCACCTCATAAACCGCTATTGATTTTATTATCCTTAGCCGGAGTTCAAAGAAAAGAACAACGACTTGTAAGCTTCGAAGAGATTGAGCCTCGACTTAAGAGACTTCTTTCTCGCTTTGATAGAAAGGGAAATGGAGTTCATCCTGAGTACCCATTCTTTCACCTGCAATCCGATGATTTTTGGGAAATTGCGGGCTCTGGTCCTATTGAAGATATTCTGAAATCAGGTTCCAAGAAACGTAGTCCATCTGCAAAAACTCTTCGCGAAGGCCATACCATGGGTGGATTCTCAGAGCAACTGTACATGAAGCTGAGGGATAACCCAGAGCTGGTAAACCAGTTAGCTCATAGAATCTTAGATGGTCATTTTCCTACTTCACTTCATGAGGACATATTGGATGAAGTAGGAATGCCTTGGGTAGTGACACTAAAGAAAAAACGTGACCCTGAATTCCGCAGCATGATCATGAGAATCTATGACAGAAGATGTGCAATTTGCGGTTATGACGGTCGCCTGGGTGACATAAATCTTTGCCTCGAAGCAGCACATGTGAAGTGGCATGCAGCTGGTGGACCAGATGAGATGGACAATGGTTTGGCCTTATGCTCTCTGCATCACAAGGCGTTGGATTCTGGAGCAATTGGTATTGATGATGACGATCGTATCATCGTATCGCAAGAGATAAACGGTAGCCATGGCATTTCTGATTGGTTCTTGAGCTATCTTGGAAAGCAAATTAGAAAACCTCAAGATGGACAACCAGGAGTCCTAAAAGAGTACAAAGAGTGGCACAGAACTCAGGTGTTCAGAGGACCTGGAAGGCATTTTGAATAAAGAATTTTATGAGTTTCGCGCAACCTTTCCAAAGCCGATCATTTCAAATAATGGGATGCAAGCTGCAGGAGCTTGGATTTTAGCACCATGAAAAGACCTTCAATCTTTTCGGCAGGCAAGAGGGGGCGAAGCTCGGTCGTGAAATCCTCTTCATCCAATGTATCTAATTCCTCTGAAAAGAGAGTCCAGAACTCGGAGGGGCTCATGGATTTTATCTTCCTCATCTTGGGTAAACGGGAAGATATCTTCTCCAGCCTGCTTTTAAGAACCTCATGGTCTGGCAAGGCTCCCACCTGCGCATACCAGAAATAGATATCATAAAGATCGCGGGCCAGGCGTCGTTCGTTCCAAGCAGCAAGCTTGTGCGCCATGGCGACTTCCTTGCTCATCACACGAATCACCCGAGGCAAGGATTTGGTTTTCTTTGCAAGCAACTCCGTGGTCACCGGCTCGGACGGAACATTCGTTGACACATTGAATTCTATCTGTACGCTTGTGTCGCCCCGGGATACAAGGAACCTGCCACAATTGGAGTGAAGGCTTTTTTCTATTTTCACTTCAGGAAGCTCTCGAAGCACTTCATGGAGCTGGTCAACTATCTCCATTTTTGATTCAAATGGTACGAAAACATAATCGAGATCATTTGTTGCGCGCTCGCTGCTAAGGAGCATCATGTGCATGCCTCCTTTCAGGATAGCGTGCTCCCGAAACGCGTCCGACAAGCTGTGCATCACCCAGAGCATGAGTTCATCCATGTTCATGTTTTCTAATCCCCTGTAGTCATTTCAAAACCCACTTTACGAATTGGACGAATTTGGGATTTTTGTACCTGGAAAGGTAAAAGTCTATTTTCGACTTGTTCAGAAGGTCCATATTCACGTCCGAGTATATGTCGAAATGAAACCTTACCCCATGCTGGTAAAAGTACAGGGTGTCCAGGAATGCCTTTTCAGGAATCGCTCTGTGGATCACCTCGGTAGTGAAAAAGCCGAAGAAAACCCGCCTAGTGCAGCCAAACTGACGTACGGTAAAGGCACCATTGGAGTAAACGCGACTTTTCCCAATTTTCACTGCATCGACCTGATATTGAGGACTGGAACCTATGATTCGGGCGTCAGCAAGAGCATTCCCAAAGCTTATATAAGATTCTGGTGCGAGTCTCTGGCTGAGAATCTCGGGATTGAAATCTTTCGAAACATAGACACCTCGAGAGAATCTCGTGAGGATGTTCAGTGATTCGAGGCGTCGGATCCGTCTGTATAGCGCGGTTTTGTGAGCCTGCCCAAACATGTTTGACAGGTCTGAGATCGTAAAGACTCCTCCCAGTTTTCCAGAAAAATTCCTTACCAGTTCAGCGTCTCTGATGTCATATTTCATAACGCCAAATAGTATACAATATTGTGTACTAACTGTCCAATTGTATCCTGAATGAATTATATTTTAATCTGTTTAGATCTATTTCAGGAAATACGCCTCACAGACAATAAACGGGAAATGGAAGATAAACAGGTTGATTCAACTTCAGATCGAATGGATTGAGTTTTCATGCGATTTGATGGGGAACAACACCACTGGGCTAGTGTCTGTACTGTTTCTTCCATGGTTCCCTGGCCAGTTTTCTGGCATCGGCGAGGGCCATTCTGAGGGTCGTGGCCGCCAGGCGGGCGCAGTGTTCGTGGTCTTCAGGGAGTCCGTCCAGTCCGTCCAGTATGTCCTGGGCCGTTATGGCTTCTGCTTCGTCAATGCTCTTGCCCTGGGAAAGGGCTACCGCCATGCTACCTGCCGAAACAGTGGCGAGGCATCCATCTGTGTCGAACCTGGACTCTACGATCCGATTGTTCTGAATTCGCAGATAAATCTGCATCACATCACTGCATTCTCCTACCACCCTCGCATATCCGTCCGGTTGCAGCATGGGTCCAAGGTTCAAAGGATGTTTCCAGAAGGCCTTGGCTGTTTCCGAATATTCGCTGGTTCTGGTGGATGTACTTTCATTTTCGGTGGTCATGGGCTTTGACTCCTGTGTTATCAAATCTCTGGAAAGCAACGATTCCCAGCAATCACGGTCTGTTACCAGTGAGTCCTAATAAAAGAGAATCTGTATCTATTTATAAGCTTATGATTGGATTTGTAAAGCCTTGAAATGCCGAATGTCTTTACCTGCCTACCTCTTTTAGGACCATGTCTATACAGATGCCTGCTGCAAAAACGAGTTTTCTCATGTCGCTGTCTGCGGCAAGACTCTCATCCACAGTGATTATGTAGTTGTCAGCGGAGGTAAACAACTCCTTTCCAATGCCTGCCCACTTCTTGGTGATTTTCCCTACCTCGCGTCCATCCGAGTCTATCACAGTGAAATCCCATCCCTTCCAATTGCCCTTGACCTCTCCGATTTGCTGATCGTCGTTGTTCATGATGAAGAATCTTCCGCCAATGGAAAAAACCTTTTGCTTGAACCACCCAATCTCCCTACCATCTGCATCAGTGGCATGGACCTTGGAACGAAAAAAGGAGAACTTGCGCCATATGCTGAGAAACACCATCCCGTTTTCATCATAGAATTGTACTTTGAATGGAAGCAAGGTCTTGAAGTCGGTGAACTTGAGAAGTTTCCTGAAGAAGCCTGGTACATCTTCTTTGACCTCACCAATTTTATGACCATTTTCATCGAAAAGTTCGTATGCGTTGGCTGCCTTGAAGTACCCTACCAACTCTTTCACAAAGACATGATTGCGGGCGGTGATGTCGTTCATATTCATCTCCTGTTTCTTTGGGTTTTATGAGTATATACGTCGAAGTCGTTTTATTTCCAAGATCAATAGGAAAATACTTCCACCAGGAATACGGCCGAAAAATTAATGACATTTTTTTGAACATCTCCTGCCTTTGGATCACATAGAGGCAACTTGAAAGTATTTGGAACCAATAACCCATGAGGAGGATGAAATGATGAGAAGGATTGTTGCGCTGTTTTTGTTCGGTCTTTTTGTCTCCGTACTCGCCTGTTCCAGCAAGGTGGATCCATCCAGCTACCAGCCGCCACAACTGGAAAGTTCAGCGCTGACCATGTCCGAGATGTCCCTGGGCAGCACCAGGGAAGGCAAGTTTCCGGACGACGGCCACTACCTGGGCTACATGTTCGAAGCAAGGTCTGGGGCAGGGTACGACATCATTCTCACTCGAACCAGCGGACAAGATGTTCCAGCCATCGTTGTATACCAGTTCGATGATGAAGGCTTCAGCGAGGCCATCGCCTGGGCTAGTGCCGATGCACAGGTAATACAGATCAATGGATGGACTCCTGAACAGGCTGGTCAGTATCTCGTCTTGGTGGATGTGGTGGAAGGAGATCGCACGGGGACGTTCAGCCTGGAAGTCAACTGTGTCTCAGCTTGCGGTGATGATCCAAGCCTGGGGGGACCTGGTGCGCTATGCCAGTCCGATGCCCAGTGTGAAGATGGCCTCGAGTGTCTGTTGCTGGATGAGGGACATGGTTATTGTGCCGAGCACTGTGATTGCGAGGAGCTAGATGGCTGCACACCGCCGGCCCAGTGCCTGTGGACCGATGGTAATGCTTGCTGGTGTGGATATCTGTGCGAATCCGATGCTGATTGCCCCGACAATGGTGATGGATGGACCTGTTATGACATAGGTTCGGAGATGGGTGGCGAGCCCTTCTTTACGTGTCTTCCTGTGGACATGGATGACTATGC
>JALVPF010000105.1 GCA_027031935.1 Myxococcales bacterium
CCCCAGATACAGGATAAGCTCAAAGGGTAAATATGTCTTCAGAAAGAAGTAGTCTTAGTACTCGTCGCTGGCATCATCATGCCATACATGCCCTGCCTGGAAGGAATTGATATCCGGCAAAAAAGTTCCGACCTTGTGGAAATGTGCTGGCATATTGTCATCATCCACATCTGTCCACGCCTCGCAATAGAACTTCTGATTGGGAGCCAACATGCCGCCCGGGTTATCCGACTTGAAATTGTAACAGCCATAAATGGCATCCGTGATAACCCACTTGAGTTCCCTGAGAAGAACGATAAAAGCAGGAGGTCCGCCTGTGTATGGCACGTACCCGGAGTTACCACTAAGTTGAACAGGATTACAATTGAATCCTCCCGCAAAGTTTGGTCCAAAAAATGCGGGTAGATCGGGGGGCATGACAGTGGAAATGGAAGTTCCGGTCTGTTGTCCCCTGGGCTTGTCGAAATAGTCCACTACGCCCTTGTAGCATCTGTCGAGATTCTCACCCACCTCGGATTGCTTTGATGACCTGATGTAACCCACGAATGAGGTGATGGCAACAGCTGCCAAAATGCCGATGACAGCCACTACCACCATCAGCTCGATGAGAGTAAAACCAGACTTTTTCGTTTTCCCTGTTTTCTTCCAATGTAAACGATTCATGCTCACTCCGACTGCTATTGTCATTCCCTGGCCAGTCTTCTCATCCTCTTTTACTCTTCAAGCTATTGCTTTTTTCCCAAGCTCTCTACAATTACAACTTTTCAGGAATTCGTCAGAAAGACTGTGTCACCTTTCAATACTGAGTGTCACCAAAAGGACCCGTTAGTATACTTAAGCAAAAATCAGGCCAGCTCCTTCTTTTTCCGAAAACAAATTCAAGCTTGATTTATTTGCCAATAATTGCATCATGAACAGTTTATGTGCAAGAAAAATACTAAAGTGACAAATTTTGTCAAATATCTGAGACAAATCACGTCATGTTCCACCAGGCATGATTGTGACAAAAAGATTCCTCAGCATAGCCACGCAGATCGAAAGCGAGGTGGGAAATCATGGTCTTGGCCATTTACTTTGCTCCTCATGTTGGTAGTCTATGAAACTGAATGGATGAGGTTTGAAAATGAGAATGATCGACTATGACTTGCCACTGTACAGGCCACCATCAGAAGCACGTTCTCTGATTTTACAGGTGACCCTTGGCTGCTCTCACAACCAGTGTGCCTTTTGTGTTTCTTACCAGACCAAGAAATTTCGCATAAGAAAACGTAAAGATGTTTTCGATGAAATCGACTGGGCGGCCGGGGAATTTCCCAACACCAGGAGAATCTTTCTCGCCGATGGCGACGCCATGGCCATGAAGCCTGAGCGCATGGTTGAAATCCTCCAGCGATTATACTCGAAGTTTCCCAGGCTGGAGCGTGTGACATCCTACGCCGGACCGGGCAATCTCCTCACTCGTTCCGCAAAAAGGCTGGCTGCGGTGAGGGAGGCCGGACTCACCATGCTGTATTTCGGCCTGGAATCCGGTGATGATGATGTACTGAGACGCATTGGAAAAGGCTTTTCCTGTGACGAGATGGTCAGTGCATGCAAAAAAGCCCGGGATGCAGGCTTTGATCTTTCGGTGACCGTGATCCTGGGACTGGCCGGGCCCAATGGATCCCATGGCCATGCACAGGCCACTGCCAGAGCTTTGGACAGGATACGTCCCAAATATGCATCAGCACTGACCCTCATGCTGGAGCCCCGCACTCCGTCATACGAAGAATGCTATGGGGACCCGGACTGGAGACCATTGAGCCCGGAAGAAAGCCTGGCAGAATGCAGGGTCCTGCTGGAAAACATGAACTCTGAGGGCATCACGTTCAGGTCCAATCACGCTTCGAACTACGTTGGCCTCAAGGGTGAACTGCAGAGAGACAAGAAACGCCTGCTCGAGACAATAGACCTGGCTCTATCGGACCCAAGCTCTCCCATAAGACGCCCGGAATGGATGAGAGGACTTTAAGGAAAAAGTCCATCTAGGGCTTTTTGCAAAAAGAGAACAAGCCGAACACGTCCTTGCATTCTACTCCTTCAGGACAGAGGTCAGGATTTTCGGTACACCCAAGCACTGAACAATATCGACC
>JALVPF010000106.1 GCA_027031935.1 Myxococcales bacterium
AAAGAATATGACAATAAATAAAATGAGATATTTTCGTAAGGTTCTGCCATCGAGTGGCAAATCCTTGTGGGTACAGGAGGAACAAGATGAACTTCAGGTCGCGGACAAGGCTGCTCGCTTTTTTTTCGAGCCTGGTGTTTGTGGCAATCTTGGTCACTTCAGGCCCTGTGCGGGCTGATGACGCTCAGCAGGCTGATGAGAGCAGTTCAAAGTGGACAGAGGCCTGGAGCATGGTCAAGGTGGGTGCCCTTTGGTACCTGTCCTATGGCTGGGGAGAATCTCAAGCCGGGGCATTCAATGGGGCAAGGGTGGAGAGGGGATATCTTACGGTAAAGTTCGAGCCGGTCAAGTGGTTCACCCCGCGAATAACCATCGACACCCATCAGGACGACGATGGCAACTGGATGGCCAGATTGAAATACGTGTACGGAAAGTTCCGCCTGCCCGTGGAGTCTGCCTGGCTGACCAATCCCGGCGTGGAGTTTGGCCTCGTGCACACCCCGTGGCTGGATTTCGAAGAGCACACCAACCTGTATCGCATGCAGGGCACCATGTTCATGGAGCGAAACAAGCTTTTCAACTCGGCAGATCTTGGTGTCACCATCGGAGGGCTGTTGGGATCCAGGCTGGACAAGGATTACAGGGACAGGGTCAATCCCAAGTATCCGGGGAAATATGGTTCCTTTGCCTTGGGGCTTTACAATGGTGGCGGTTATCACGCCAGTGAGAACAACCAGAACAAGGTCTTCCAGTCACGACTGAGCCTTAGACCCCTGGGGATGATTTTTCCTGGATTGCAGTTTTCTTACCTGTTCATCTTTGGCAAGGGAAACACAGAGGCAGAGCCCAAGTACCTGGTACATGACCTCATGGCAAGTTACGAACACGAGTATTTCGTACTCACGGCGCAGTTTGCCACAGGCCAAGGCAACCAGAAGGGCGACATGATCGATGCAGATGGTAAGGCTTTGGATTTTAGGGGTTTTTCTGTCTTCGGGGAGCTGAAGTTGCCATGGATACTGTCGAGCATAATCGGAAGATACGATTACTGGGACTGGGACCTGACCGACGAGTCCATCTCAACCAAGCGTTTCATCGGAGGATATGCTTTTCATTTTCTAAAGCATAATTTTGTGCTCTTGGGCTTCGATGGTGTGACTTACAGCGATGAGCGGCCCATGACTTGGGAGGCCAAGGTGACACTGCAGGTACACTATCCGCTTTGAAAGAGACAGAAGCAGCCAGCCCTGACCTGGGATTTGATTGCCATAGAAACACATTTCCTACCATATGGTTAAAACTTTACAGCTTGGCTGCCACCTTCAGATGGATTGCTCTCTTAGTCCAGAGGCTTTAGCAATTTGGGGGTAGTCACGATCCCTGTGAAGTACGCATAGATCGTTTTCTATCGCGCAGGCAGAGATCAGGCAATCGATGGAAGACCTGACAGTCATGCCCATACGTCGAGCAGATCGATAAAGGTCAATGGCGTGTTCGAATATGCCGATTTTCATGGGAGAGCAAACCATGGGTAGAGACAGCATGGCCAGCTTTGCATGGCGAAAGGCCTTTTCGTCCCTGAAACCCTGAAGTACCTCTTGCACGATGGGCAGGCAGGTCACGACTTGTTCAAAGTCTACTATCTTTTCCAAATCCAAGGGGTCGTGTCGTTTGAATGTCTCAATCCATACAGATGTATCAACCAGGTACATCATTTCTATCTTTAGTCATTATTTGCAGAAGGGCTGTCAGAGCGCATGAGAGACAGATTACCTTCCCAAAGACCAGACCCTCGCAATTCGAGAATCTTTCGTGCCTCAGCCCGCCTAACAAAATCTCGCAGCGCAAGCTCTACTGTTTTTGAATAGGTCTTCACCCCTGCCAACCTGGTAGCTTCTTCCAGGAGTTCTTCATCAACCATAAGAGTTGTACGTTTCATATGTTTATTATGTAAAAAAGAGATATCCTGGTCAAGTTTTTTGTTCTTTTGGGGCTTTAGTTTAGTGCCCATCCCAAAACTAGTTTTCAAGGAGGTGTTTCAGCGCATTCAGATCAGTGTGTTTTACAATGCTGTCAACGATCCATCTCGGTCCGTGCAAGCGAATGGTGACCGACTTTGCTTCTGCCACCTGCTCATGCGCATTGCTTCCGTCAGGGGCAGTCTGTTGTCCCTTTTGCATATCACCCACCACGATGGTGACATCTATGGCAAGGTCAGGTCTCTTTCGGTCTTTTCCTGTCACCCAGGCCTTCTCCCAGATAAAATAGCCATCTCCCTTGTCTCGCATGCTGGAATAGTGATCCTTTTCAAGGTCAGGAATACTGGCCGGACCTGGCAGGAACTCCACCTGGACCTGTAACCACTGTTTTGTAACTATCTTTTTTTTCTTGATCTTGGGCAAGTCGAATACACCGAGAAAACGCAGTGGATAAGGAAACGATCCATTTTTGAATCCAGCTGCCATGTCCGGACATGCGGCGACAAGAAGCTTCTTGGGAACCTTCTTGAGTTTGCGGCCGAGCCATGGGATTTCTGGTTTGAGTTGCCGTGGCTTGAGCCGGTATTTGGCAGAAAGGTGTAGTGTGGCAACTGCGTCAACAAGTTTTTTACCCCACTGGGCTCGCTCCATCCTGTCCAGTACTCTGCACCAGGAGGGATCGCAAAACTTGCCTGACTGGGCTGCAGCTGTCCTTGCACTCAGCACCAACAAGACCAAAATCAGGATGTTGATTGTCATGCGCATCAGCTTCCTCCTCCAAGTCTGAAAATCGTAAATGCTTGCTTCACTGTGCTTCGTAAGCTCCCATGTCTACGTAATCCGGGGTTCCTGTGCCGGTGTTGGCAACTCCAGGATCGTCATGGCGCCCCGCACCCATGATGTCAGAAGCAGGGGCAGAGTCCCCATCAGCAGAATCCCTGCATGGTGAACCTGTGTCAAGGCTAAGATCATCATCTCCACCCCCAGGGTTGTTGTCAGGTCCGTCTGCATCCACGAAAAGCGGGTCCTGATCAATGCATCCACCCTTGTTCCAACCACAGGCATTTTGCCATGAGCTGTCACCGCCACAGCCCTCCACATCGCTGTAAGCCCAGCTTGGAACTCGAAAGATATTTTCGTTGTGGACGCTTGGGTCTGAGCCGGCGGTGTTAGCCCACAGGATCGAATTTGTCACCTCTGATGCCGAGTTGTCGTTGCTAATGGCTCCTCCCTGGTTGGCAGAATTTGCGTAAAATGTACAATTGACGATTATGGGGAAAGAGTTGTCCCGGTTGTTCAGGGCTCCACCTCTGGCGCCGCTGGAGTTGCCGGAGAATACACAGTTGGTGATGATGGGAGATGCATTGTAGTTGTTAATGGCCCCTCCATCTCCACCGGAAGAGTTGGACCAGAAATAGCACCTGTCCACCACTGGGGATGACTGGAAATTGTACATGGCACCTGCGTCCACCGGGTCATTGTTCTCCCAAAAAATGCAGTCGCTAATGATAGGAACAGAACCATTGTCGTTTGCCATGTTGAGGATTGCGGTCTTGTTGTTGTTGGAAAAAGTGCAAAAACTTATGTCAGGTGCGCTGTTGGACTGGTTGTAAATGATACCGCTCTGGGAACCAGAGGGGCTGGTGTTGGAGTCAAAGGTGCAGTTGTAAATACTGGGGCTGGATTCCCAGTTTCTTATGGCTGCGCCGGAAGTGGCCGTGTTGTTTGAAAACAGGCAGCCGGTAATGCTAGGTGAGTGAGAAAAATAGTTGAAAATTGCTCCACCCTGCACCGCCACATTATCCAGGAATTTGCAGTTGGCAATCTGCGGCGATGCGGAGTTGTTGTATATCCCGCCGCCCCGTTCGTCGGAATTGCCCGGATCCGTGGCATTTCCGTTGGTGATGGTAAATCCGTCTATGCTTGCATTGTCGGCTCCTTCCAATACGTGATAGGCAGTGTTGGTTCCATCCAGAATGGTCTGGTTCTGTTCCCAATCCCGTTGAGTCAGAACTGCCTCCTGTGCTCCTGTTCCACCCGAGTAACCTTCGAAGCCACCAAATATGGATACACCGGATTTCATGATGACCACCGTGGAGTTTCCACCCCCGTTGGTATAAGTTGCAGCGGCAACCCAGACCTGGCCCCCTCCTGCTGCCTCGGCCGCATCCACACCCTGTTGCACTGTGTTCAAAGCCGTCTGCCAACTCATGCCGTCTGTGTCGTCTCCTGTGGGGTCGACAAAATAAAGGGCGGGATCGTCGTTGGTGATTAGTCCCGTTGCGATCGAGTCTGTGACTGTGGCACCGGTCGGGTTCGAAAGACCCACAGAAAAATTTTCGTCCAGTTCGTAAGTGTCATCTCCGATTATACTTACCGCCACCTGTCCTGTGGTCTCGCCCGGGGCAAAGTTCAAGGTGCCTGAAGTCTGCAAATAATCGTTGTTGGCGATTGTGGCAGAACCATCAGCGGTGAAGTAATTTACGCTGACACCGAAGCCGCTGGGGTTTGACAGTTGCACTGAAAAAAGCATGTCACTGCTTTGGCCGTCTGTGCCTTCTGGCATGGATGCATCCATTATGGCCATGGTGGGCTCCGAGTCGTCGTTGATTATGGTCCCTGTGGCCGTGTCATCGAGCAAGGTGGCGTTGACAGGATTGGATAGGTCCACACCGAAGGTCTCGTCGTCTTCGTACCAGTCGTCACCATAGGCTACTACGGTAATTGTAGAACTCGAAGTTCCCGCTGGAATGCCCAGCTTGCCCGTGGCCCCTGAATAGTCGCCACCTGCCACCGTGGCCGTGATGTCCGAGGTGCTGTAATCCACATCCGTGTCAGCACCCGAGACAGCAGAGAGGCTCACGGTAAACACAAGCTGTGTCGTGCCCGAATCGCCCTCTGATATGGACTGGTCGGCTATGGACAAGGATGGCATGGGATCGTCGTTTGTGATCGTTCCGGTGGCGGTTCCGTCAGCTATGGTGGCCATGGCGTGTTGTGCAGGTAGAGAGATGGACAAGGTGAAAGTCTCGTCTTCTTCGTACCTGTTGTCGTCGGTTACATCGATGGAGATTACAGCAGATGTCTGTCCGGCAGGGATCACAGCACCACCGCTCGTTGCGTTGTAGTCTCCATCGGAGGTGGTAGCTGTGCCATCACCGCTTGTGTAATCGAAAGAGACGTCGACCCCCTGCTCGCCAGACAGGGTCACTATAAAGTCCAGTCGTCCGCTACCCTCATCGCCTGAGACATCGGCAATGGACAGAGACTGCATGGGGTCGTCGTTCAGGATTGTTCCGGTGGCCTGTGTATTGGCCAAGGTGGCGTTTGCAGGGTTGGAGAGAGCAATCAAGAAGGTCTCGTCCGGCTCGTAGAGATCATCACCCAGTACGACCACCTGTATTTCTCCACTGGTATTTCCTGCCGGGATGAGGAGTGTTTCCGAAACAGCCTGATAGTCTGCATCAGAGGCGCTCGCGGTTTGGTCGGACGTGGCATAGTCCACAGACACGTCCATTCCACTCGCAGAGGACAGAGACACCGTAAAGGTCATGATTGATGCCTGTGCGTCTGTACCCTCGGCTATAGAGGCTGCACTGACAGATAACTCGGGGATTGCGTCATCGTTCATGATGCTAGCTGTTGCCTGGGCTTGTGAAATGGTCGCGTGCACAGGATCCGAAAGCAGCACGGAGAAGGTCTCGTCAGGTTCATACCTGGTGTCGCCTGCTACAGAGACCTCGATGGTGCCAGAGGTGGAG
Organism: Myxococcales bacterium; assembly: GCA_027031935.1. Classification (GTDB taxonomy): domain Bacteria; phylum Myxococcota; class B64-G9; order B64-G9; family B64-G9; genus JALVPF01. The sequence continues at coordinate 5,741 of JALVPF010000106.1, forward strand.
CCGGATGGTATGATGAGAGCGCCTGTGGTTTGCAAGTAGTCTCCGTCCGAGATGGTGGCCGTGCCGTCTTCTGTCGCGTACTGTACCGATACATCCAACTCTGCTGCAGCCGAAAGGGACGCGGTAAAGACAAAGGTGGACATGCCGCTGTCGCCCTCTGCCTGTTGGGGTGCTGTGATGCTCAGTACAGGGGGATCGTCGTCGTTCAGAATTAGCCCCTGGGCTTCGGCGTCAGCGATCTCCACTGAAGAGGAGTTTGACAAGACCATGTTGACGACCTCGTCGGCTTCGAAGATGGTATCACCATGGATTTCCACCTGAATGGTGCCTTCGGTCTGACCAGCCGGTATGGTAAGGGTGGAATGTACCGGGACATAGTCACCGGACGAAGATGTGGCTGTGCCGTCTGCCGTGGTGTAGTCCACCGACTCGTCGCTGGAAAGTGGCTGGGACAGAGACACCGTAAACACCATTGTCGTGATGCCGGAATCTCCTTCTTCTACCGAAGTATCTGCGATGGACATGCTGGCTGGCCCATCGTCGTTGAGGATGGTGCCAAGGGCTTGGGAGTCGTCTATGGTAAGGTCCTTGGAGTCAAACAGGTTCAGCTTGAACGACTCGTCTGCTTCGCCCTTGTCGTCACAGTTTATGTTCACTGAGATGGTGGCGTTGGTCTCGCCTGCGGCAATGCTCAAGGTTCCGGACGCGGTCTGGTAGTCGCTGTCGGCCACCGTGGCTGTACCGTCTGCGGTCTCGTAGGACAGGGAGGCAGGAAGGCCGCTGGGGGTGTTCAAGTGCAGGTTGAAATCCATGGTGGCGCTCTGGCAGTCAGCCTCCGATAAGCTGGCATCGTCTATGGTCAGCACGGGAGGGTTATCGTTGTTCTCGATGGTGCCTGTACCCAGGTCTTTTT
>JALVPF010000107.1 GCA_027031935.1 Myxococcales bacterium
CAAGGTCGAACAGATTCCTGCGGGTTTCGCTCAAGTGGTTCCAGCGCCTGTGATTCCACTTGGGGCCCGATACATCATCGCCTGCATACAGTATCTGCCCCAGGGAGACCTTGCGAAATCTCGCCACTGCAAACAGTGCCGCAGCCTCCATCTCCACGCTCAGGCAGCCTTCTGCCCGGCGACGACGCACCGCACTCCGAGTCTCCCGGTAAACACCATCCGTGGTCCATGTGCCGCCTTCCAGGTAATCCAGCTTGCGGATCTTGCAGACCTTTCGGATGGCCTCCAGTGCTTTTTTGTGTGGTCGGCATGTCCTCGATGGCGGCAGGTAGTGGTAAGATGTCCCCTCGTCTCTCAGTGCCCAGGTGGGGACAATAGTCTTGCCTGCGGGAATGGACCCGTCCAGGACTCCTGCGCCACCACACACCACGAACTTGCTTGCGCCCATGGCGATCAGCTCTTCGAGGGTTGCTGCAGCAAATGGAGCGCCTATACCTGGAAAACAGATGGCTGTAGCATAAGTACCTTTGCCCACTCGGTAGATCTTCACCGCTTCTCCCTCGCCGTGGAGTTTTCCTATGGGCACGGCTCCTTGGCTTACCATGCCTTCTATGACCTCGGCAAAGTAACAAAGCACGCATCTTTGGGGGATGGGCTTTTTTTTCGAGAGAATATCCGCTGGTTCTATTAGGGCCTTGGCGCGGCCGGGATACTCTATGACAGGTGCCTCGTGGTTTGGCATTATCATTCCCTTTTTTCTCGAGAGGATGAATCAGATCTCAAGCAATATCAAGATGCACTTTTTCTTGAATATATAGAAAAGAACCCCATAACAAGAAGTCCGACCAATGCCACAGGCCACAGGGCGTTTGCCGTACCGTGTACGCTCACAGAGTCCACGGCCCATCCCACCGCTGGTGCAAGGATCATGGTGGCCATGCTCTTGGCCTGGTTCTCCACGCTTAGCACGGTGGCGCTTCGGGCCGGGTCCGACTCCCTGTCGAGCCTGGCGATGAGAATGGGGCGCCAGATGTTCTGAAGGCCGAAAAAGGCTACAAAGCTTATAATGGCCAGAGCGTTCAGTCCGAACCAAAGCGCACCCAGCATCAGGGCGAAGACCACCGTTGTCATGAGCCACAACCTGGTCGCTGCTCTGTCCTCACCTTTTGCCCACCTGGCAACCGCATGGGATCGCTTGGACGCAAAAGCCGAAAGCAGAAAGATACCGAGATACACCGGACCCACGAGCAGGGCGGTCCTGCGGGCTTCACTCATGGATGCTTCTGACCACAGGCCCACCAGCCATATGGCTGCTGCTGACTGGAGCAGGGGCTGTAAATAGTCCTTGGTGACCTTGAAGGTTCCTTCGAATCCCATGGACTCGATCACTATGCCCCTGAGCTTTCCAGGCCGGGAGATATCTTTTACGGTCCGCCACATGTGTCTCCATATACTCCTGCTAGAGTTTTTGGATGACTTGTCCAACTCCAGCTGGGAAGGATAAGCCATGAAGTTTATCAGCCCAATTGTGTAGGGTGCAAAAGACGCCCAGAACAGCCACCTGTAGTCGCCCCCTGCCACTACTATGCCGGCACCAATAATGGTCGAAAGGGCCGAGCCCAACTTGGACCATGAGCGGGTGGTCCCGTAGACCTTGGTTCGTTCAGACTCTCTGCCCTCTATCCTCAACCATGTGAAGATCATGGCCTTGTGAGTGCCCGTGCGAAATGCATCCCCTATCCCGTACAAGACCATGGCAGGAGCAAGCAGCCATAATGTGTCGGCAAGTGCGAAAATCCCAAACGAGACCATGTAGGCCACGAACGAGAACATCATGGAGCGTCTTCTGCCATAGATGTCCGCAAGGGCTCCGCTGGGAATCTCCATGGCGTTTATGGTCACTTCCCTTACTGCTACGAGAATTCCGATTTGGAAAAAATTCAGGCCACGGTCTAAGAAGGCCAGCACCAGGAAAGGTTCGAAATACTGCTGGTTCTTAAGGAATCCATATAGGCAGAAGCGAAGGAGCATGATTCATGGAACTACTTGGAACTTACAGATAAGTCAAATTCATTAGGGGGCAATCAGGGAACGAAGCGTTTTAGCTCTGTGGAGGATACATC
>JALVPF010000108.1 GCA_027031935.1 Myxococcales bacterium
AATCTGAAGAATCTTGCCCACCAGGCCGGCGTCTGAACTGATAAGCTCGGAAAGAGTATTGGAATCGGTGTCCCCTTCTTCAAATCTTTTCTGCAGCTCGCCAAGAACCTGTGGCATATGGGGTAAAAGATTCCTCTTTCTCTCCATTTCCTCCAGGTAAATATTGTCATTTTTGTCAGCCACGAAAAGTGTTGCTCCAATCCGCCGATTCTCTGCCCAAACCTTATCTAGAAGCTTCTATCGACCCAAAAAAACAACTCTTGAAGAAATAACGGACCCGTTTGGCATATTGCCAACTCTTGTTATAATCTTATTGGTATTATATCAAAAAATTTTACTGAAGAACGTGATCGATGTCACCCTTTTCATGCAAACTGACTGTGTCATTCTCCACAATCCAGTGCAAAAAAGTTACCATAAAAAGGAACAACGAATCTCCCGGCCCCTGGAAGCATATTTCCCGGTTCGCAGGCGAGGTGGGAAATCTGAGGGGAGAGACGAAGGCATTGTTCTTTGCTCCATCCGCTGCTATTCTAGGCAACATGAATCGGATTGCACTGAGTTTTTTACTGCTGATGTGGTCATTATCATCATTACATGCGTTTGGCTGCAGCAGCGAGACAAATGGCTGTGACACTGATTCTGATTGCATGACCGGGTTCATTTGTGTATCCAAGGTCTGCTATCAAAGAAAAGACGATGGATGGGATGCAGGCGATGCCGGAGCAGATCCTGGTAGCGATCCGGATACCGGATCTGATACAGGGTCTGATCATGGATTGGACGATGGTGGAGATCCTGGAAGCGATCCCGGTAGCGACCAGGCGGGAGATCCAGGTGCCGACATGCCGGCAGACAACGAATCGTTCTGGTCCATCAACCCCTCCGTTGGTATTCAGGCAATACTGGTCAGCCAGGGGGTAAGCAGCCCCCACAAGTTGCAGGAAAGCAAGCTGGTACTGGGTGAACAGGGAGTAGCCCTGGAAAACGCTCCCTTTACCCTGTCTTTTCGAAATGACACCATATGGATCTCCGGCATTGATGCCAATGATAACCAGACCTTCGACGATCACGATTATGTCATTTCAGTGGTGGCCAATCCAGGACTCAACGCAAGGACACAGGAGGGTTTGGCAGTGGGCGACCCACGCTCCAGCGTGCTGGCAAACCCGACATATTCAAGCCCTGATCACACCGCGATCCTGGATCCGTCCGGAGATTTCCCAGGTGGCAAGTTAGACGAGTATTTCACCACAGGAGTCTTCTTTGGATATGACGAACAGGACAAGGTAAATGCCATTACGGTCACCAGGTCATACCGGCCACCAGACGCAATCATAATACCCGAGGAGGCCAAACTCACCTTTGGCACAGATGGCAGTCCCTTTTGCGGGGACGGTTACACCACCGGGTCCAAGAGAGATTTGCACAGGGGCATCCTCGGTGAGCCGGACATGGCATCTGTCTATCAACAGGAAATAACCCTCTCCGACGGTACGGTAATCACCATTGATTTTTTCATAGACTCATACAGGATTCAGGGCATGGAGTTCATAGGAGGAGATGACACGTATCTTTGGTACGACATCGACAGGACTGTTTCCATAATCCTCTACCCCATGTTCTATGGAAAAACCGATGGAGGAAACGGCATAGGTACCACCCGCGCCATGTGGCAAAACGAATTCGGTGCCCCGGTGGATATTAAGGAAAACACCGAATACAATACAAAGACCTACATCTATCAGGCAGGAACCAGGGGCATCGCCGTGCTGTACACAAACAACGGGGCGTCGTTCGACGACAAGGCTACATGGATCATGCTGAACGTAAAACTGGATGGCAAAGGATTTTCCCTGGCTCCGGAAGCTGACTTGTTGCCCGCATTGGCATCGAGGAATCTGATGGACTGAGGGTATGCTTGCCGAATGTAAGATTTTCAGGCAATATTGGAAAGAACCCCTTGAAAGGAGACGGCACCGTGAGCGGTCCCATGAAAAAAATATTAGTGGTTATCTCCTGTCTTTTCATATCTGGACTGTGGGCCTGTGACTGTGATGACACGACCGTCAACAACGACTGCACCTGCGATCCAGATACAGAATCATGCTGCAAGGCG
>JALVPF010000109.1 GCA_027031935.1 Myxococcales bacterium
GTGTGCAGGGAGGCGAGTCATAGAAGTTGTCGTTGTATACGGCACCACCGGCTCCACCACCGCCGCCCCCGCCACCTGCCTGGCCTGCGCCTCCTGCTGATGAAGCTGACGGGTTCCATCTCCCGTTGGAAATGCTTCCCGTGGCGACCTGGCACCCGGAGCCGGGTGAACCGGACTGCCCGGCTTGTCCTGCCCGGGCATCCGTGCCGTTGTTGCTGTCACTAACGCCAACCTGACAGTCATATTTGCAAAGGGACTGGTCTATGCCGTCGTTTACGTAGGTACTGTTATAACCACCTCGTCCGTCCAGCATGCCACTTTGGTAATCCTGCGGATCGTAATTGCTGCCACGAGCTGTTGCCCCTGGGTGTCCAGCAGCAGAAGGACAGGACTGATTTGTTCCTCCCTGACCTCCCAGGTTGCTTTGTCCGGCACAGTCAGGGGAGTCAGGACACTCCATGGATTGGTTGCCATCGGATCCATCCGCCCCGTTTTCCCCGGAGTTTCCGGCAAGTCCGTCCGCTCCGTCTCCACCCTTGCCGCCTATAATCCAGTTGTTGGATATCTCCAGAGAACCATCGCAATTTTCCACAAAGACTGCGTATGATGACGTGGCATTGTGTCCCGCCTGAGGATTGCCGGTAACATCGTAGCCTTCGATTACGAATCCGCTGAGGACGGTCCTGGTGTGTATCCCGGTGGCGTTTATGGTTCCGGGAAGTGAGGAAGGATCACCATCGACTGGCTGAGAACCCATGATCATGGATGGAAAAATGACGATATCTCTCGTGGAAAAGTCAGGATGATAACCACCGTAGAGTTTTATACCCGGATGCAGGGTGATGTTTTCATGGTAAATTCCTGAAGCCACCAGTATGGCGCTGTTGTTTTCCGGATCAAAAGCACCTATGGCTTCTGATATGGTGCTAAAAGGTGCGTCTCTCGTACCCTGGCTGTTTTCTGAGCCGGACCAAACAAAGATGGATGTAGCAGCGTTGCCATCGATGCCATCGCAGTCTCGGTCCACGTAGTTGATGCCGGGTGCCGGATAGGCAGGAAATACATCTGGGTCGTCAGGGGCGCCATTTTGCACCTGTGCACATTCACACCCGTCTACCTCCAGGCCGTTGGGATTGCGGAATTCGAAGGTCACGCTGCATGAATTCGATGCCTGGTCGCAGTTTGCTCCCTTGCCAAAGGCTTGCTCACAGTCAGAGTCGTCATTGCATGGAATTCCGCAGTCACCGCCTCCGCATTGGTCGGGGTCGTCCGGCACGCACATCCAAAGCACCTGGTCGCAATGACTCGCAGGATCGCAGTCTTCATCCGAATGACAAGCCATGCCTGCCTGCTTTTGCTCAGTGGTGCACGCGACGATATGGCATTGAAACGATTCCTCGTCCCCGACGCAACCGCCGATGGCATGCTGAATGTCGCGATCCCACTTGGCGAGACAGTTGATATTGCAGGCTCCACAGTTTTCGTCGGTGAAGTAGGCTCCCGAGTCGTTTACAAAGTCTTCATCCACCCGTCCGTCGCAGTTGTTATCGAGATAGTCGCAAACCTCAACCACCACGTCGCTTTGTTCGCATGATCCCCAAACGTAGTCTCCGTCGGTGAGAGCGCAGGATTGCTCTCCCTGGCAGAGTTCTCCTGCTGCGCCGGATATCAGGCAGGTCCTGCTTTGACCCAGATGATTTTCATCGCAGGTGCATGAACCGGAGTCTGGCAAACACAGATTCAAGCCTTGGTAAACACTGCAGGTATAGCCGTCGGGACAGCAGTCCTGTTGGCCCTCCTGGCCGGTACAGGCAAAATATGGTGAGGCAGGGTCACAGCTCTGTGCACAAAAGCCACCAGGCTCTCCAGGCAGGGCGATGCACCTGTCAGAGCTTATCCTGCAGTCGGTGTCATTGGAGCATGGTTGACACGCTGGAGAGATTAGCGGCGCACAGGCAGAGGGCTTGTCCTCAGGATACGGATAAAAACCCTGCGCACACTGAAGGGGAACACATGTGGGGACATCGTTTCTGACCTGGCATACAGCTGCGCCAGGCAGGACCTGCCCACTGGAATCGCGCCTGAGGTTTTGAAGCAGCCCGATGCAGTCCGTACCGCATGCCCCGCAGTTTTCGGTGCTTATGTATCTTCCTTGATCGTCGATGAATGGATCGTCGGCGATACCATCACAGTTGTCATCTATGCCGTTGCAGGTCTCGTTTTCAGGGTCTGTTGCACCGCAAACCCACTCCCAGGCATCTGCATCACCAGGTTGACAGTGCCACCTGCCTATGCACTGGCTTTGGTCTGAGCCTTTCTTGCAGTTCGGATATGGTGGCTGTTCGGGAAGATCATCCGTGTTTACACCCGGATCTTCATCGTCGGTCAGACCATCACAGTCGTCATCTATGCCATTGCATATCTCTTCTGAAGGTGTCAATGCGTCACATTTTCCCCAGTCAGGCGATGGCGCCACATCGAGACACTCCTGCTGTCCAAGGCACTTTCCATAATCATTTGTTGTGGCACAAGCCCTCGTAAGTCCCACGGTGCTCCTTGTGCAACTGCAGGAACCTCCCTCCGGCAAACACTGATGCACCACCCCGTTTTCGAGAGAAATTTCCTGGCATGAATACTTGTCGGGACATGCTGTGTTCGTGCAGTCCAAGCCACATACAAACTCTCCTGCCAACTCCACGCAAAGGTCTCCTATGGCATTGCATTGAGAGCTTACGGAGCAGGACTGACATAATCGCGAGCTTATGCGTTGAACGCACAGGGATCTGGCAGCACCCGCGTCGTCTAAGGTCGATTTACACTCCCAGCCATCAGGGCAAGTTTGCTCTGCACACTCGATGCTGCACACACCGCCATTACCTGGTCCTTCAGGAAGACAGAATCCGCTTATGCATTGATCGTCCAAGAGGCAGGGCTCGGCAAACAGCCTCTGGGGAAGGTCGGGGATTGTGACCTTTCGACACTTGCCATTGACACAGTGTTGCTTGTCCGGACACTGCTCTGCGGTGATACATTCGCAGGTTCCTTCACTGATGCAATCAGTGCTTTTACGATCGCAGGCGACAGAAAAAAAGGATATGGCTGACATGATGCCAACAGGCAGTAGCCACAGGGAAAGGGACTGTTTCATGGGTCTCTCCCGAGATGGGTGATTACAGACCCAGAGACTAACCTTTTTTCTTGTTTTCGTCCAACTCCTCGGCGGGGGGACTTTTACCCTCAGTCGGGTCGCACATACTGCCCCAGGTTTCCTCCACCCAGTTCGTATATGGATCCGGCACTCCACCCTCCTACCCAGAAGTGGTTCAGGGCGCCAAAGCCTATGCCCTCTACGGACTCGACATCGGAGTCGTTGTAATGGAAGAGGTTGACCTGTTGCCAGTTGCCATCTGAATCCTTGGCGTATTGGCCTATATAGTCCGAGGTCATGTCAGAGACATATACATAACCGATGCCTGTATTGGGGTCCTTGACGAACTCCATGCCGTCCATGTGATGACCTGTCATGTCAGGATAGTTGAATTCAGGAACCCACGCTGAAAGTTGCGGATCGTAGGAGTAGACTCTGCGTGCTGCTTCGCTGGAGAAGTACCATATGCCATTGTCCTTATCGAGACCCACGTGACTTATGCCCCAATTGCCCAGCAGTGATCCATCCACAATGTCGGTGGTGTTGCCCGAATCCATGTCATATTCCACAAAGTCTTCATCCATGGTCGGAAAGAACAGCTTGTCCTTTGTGGCATAGATTTCGCTGTGGTGGACAGGCCCTATGGGAGCCTGATAGCTGGTGATATATGTAAGCACACGCTTTTCTATGGGGCCCGTGTCGTCCGGGTTGTCAGGGTGCTGCTCCGGATCCGGTGTGCCGTCACCGTCGGAGTCTTCGATTGTAATTCTATAGACGTCGATCTGTCCCTGCACTCCGTCGTATGAATCCGGACATGGGGCGGCTACGGCGTGTACATAAATCAGATCGCCAAAGGAGTCCACGTCAGAGACGAAACAGTAGTTTATCAAACCATCGTCTTTGGTCAGGTGGGCGTATTTGAAATACTCACCGGTAACGTTTTCATTGTTTTCACCAGGCGAGCTGCCCACCGTGGGAATTTCTCCGCAGGCCCCGGTGGCAGGATCGCACTTTTGCTCCATGCCACAGTCCTGGCCCATGACCCATGCTCCGCCGTCATCAGCGCATTGACGCACAGTGTTGCCCAAACATGAAAATTTACCTGGTTTGCACTCGGAGCAGGTCCCGCCCATGCACGAGTCACTCTGGCAATCCGAGTCTAAGCTGCATTGTTTACCCGTATCACAAGGCGGGCAGGATCCACCACAGTCTGTGTCGGTCTCGTCCTGATTTTTTATGTCGTCCGTGCAGCTTTCGTTAGGGACACAAACAGGACTGTCGCCGGTGTCGTCACAAGTGGCGTTACTTGCCCCACAGTCTTTTTGCAATGTCCAGTCAAAGCAGCCATCGTCTTGCTTGGTGCATGCTTGAACCTGTGCGTCGTGGCATCGAAGGCCATCTTCAGGATCACACTTGTTCGTACAGTTCTCGTCCCCCCCACATGCCTGGAGCAGGATACCCAATGCCATCGCAAAGCCAGCCATGAACAGCTCGAGGTATTGTTTTAGAGTTGTTTTGTGGATCATGATCAAAGTACTCCTGTTTCAGGCTAGGGTTTTTACCAGAGGACTTCTTGTGCCAATACAAATCATTGCACAGGATTTACATGGAGCGCAACGACATCCACTTGTCCCGGATTTCCCACCTCGCTTGCGATCTCTGTGTCGATGCTGCAGAATCCTTCTCGGTGAGGTGAGGCCTCGACGTGGTGAATCCACGACTGCGGACGATTCCTTGCATCTCCGTGACCTCACAAGCGATCGGTATTGTATGATCGTATTATCTGAAAGCACTGCGCATATTGTCCGCTATCTTTGGATTTATCGTCCATCCCAGATGATCGAAGGCAAAGCCCAGTGCTCCTACCACCGGCTCGTCCTCCAGCTTTACAAATCTGACAAGGGAGTGTGCTTCGAGAATATGCTGTTTTATGGTGTCGATCATTACTGAGCTTACGCCCTTGGTGAAAACAGAGCCCCCGAAAACCAGGGTGACCATCTCAGATTTGTCAAAAAGCCCATCCATTACGATCATGGCGGCTGCGCCTATTTCCCGGCCTGCCTCTTGGAGGATTCTCGATGCAACAAAGTCTCCCCGAGAGGCTGCTTCAAACACCAGTGGAGCCAGGGAGCCCATTTCCAGAGGCCCCCTGGGCAGATCGAAAAATTCATATTCGATGATATCTTCAAGATGTGAAAGTTCCAGGTGCCTGCAAAACATCTCGGACAGAACGGTGGCTTCTGCCCGGCCATCAAGTCCTTTGAACGCCGCTACTATGGCTGCTTCAGCGAGTTGGCCGGCAGATCCATAATCTCCGGTCAAGGCTCCCATACCTCCCACTTGAAGTGTTTTGCCTTTTGCATTTCGGCCTATGGCGTTTGCACCGGTGCCTGCAATAAGGGCTATGCCTACACCATCATCGGTGCCTGCCCTCAGGGCGATGATGGTGTCGTTGACTAGAGTGAATTCCGCACAGGGATTGATCGGTTCTATCATTCGTCGAACCGTGTCAAAGTCCTTTTTTCTGTCGGCACCTGAAATTCCATAACAGGCGCCCTTGATTTGTCCTGGGGATACGCCTGAGTCTTTCATGACCTGCTCTATGGCAAGCGCCAGTTGTCTGTGTGCCTCTTTTTCACCGCAGGACTGGAAGTTGGAACAGCCCGATTTTCCCATGCCAAGTATGGTGCCGTCCATGGAACATATGGCAGCAAGGGTCTTGGTGCCTCCTCCGTCCACTCCCAGGACACAATCGGCCATGGGCATCAATCCTCTTTGCCCTTGAGCCAGAGTTCCACCGGAGCCTTGATGTCTGATGGTGGATCATAGGGCAGTGAAATCCTGCAGCCCCTGGCAGCAGACTCATAACAGGCGTAGATGATCCTCAGCACCTCAAGTCCGTCGTCGCCTGTCTCCCTTGGCTGCACCCCGTCCCTTATGCATTGGAAGAAATGCTCGTCTTCCTGCGGGTATCCGTTGTTCCAACTCCATTCATAGTCTGGCCAGGTCCATCCCTTGGTCTCGCCGGGATCGTCACCAAAGCCGGAGACAGAGTGCATGAGCAGTCCCTGGCCCTTGAGCAGGTCTACGTGAATGACCCCCTCGGTGCCAAGCACGTGACCATAGGAGTCCATGCCGCCGTGCAATGCCCAGGAAGATTCCAGCAAGGCGCTTGCGCCTCCCTCGAATTCCAGGTGAATTATCGTATCGTCTTCCATGGACGTTCGTTCCTGGTGGACGACGGTGTTCATCATGGCAGTCACTGCCTTGACCTTTTTTTTGCCAAACATCCAGCGAGCCCACTCTATGCTGTGGCAAGCCATGTCCATGACTATGCCACCTCCTGCTGTCTCAGGTTTGAAAAACCAATCCGAATATGGTCCAGCGTGCTTTTCGACCTGGTTGACCCGATAAACCCTGCCGACTGCTCCCTCGTCTGCCAACTGCCTGGCGCGCACGTATTT
>JALVPF010000110.1 GCA_027031935.1 Myxococcales bacterium
TGGTTTTTCCTTGCTCGCGTGTGCAGGTGCTGATGGTTCTGGATTGCCGGATGCGTGCAGCCCTGCGTGCGGGGATCACGGTGTTTGTGACGCTTTTTCAACTCCTGCTGTGTGTCAGTGCTTTCCTGGTTGGCAGGGTGAGGCCTGTGATAGTTGTTCTGCCGGCTACAAAGACGATGGTTTGGGTAACTGTGTTCCTGTCCTGGATGATCCAACTACCTGCAGCACCAACTCATGCTCTGGCCACGGATGGTGTGACGATGGCACTGGCAAAGTCGTCTGTACCTGCGATGAGGGATACGAAGGCAAAAGGTGCGATGCCTGCGAATCAGGCTTTCATTTGGACAACCACGGTGCTTGCGTTGAAGATGTGAACTGCTCCAACTCCGATCCATGTGGCGTTCACGGCACCTGTATAGACGGAGCTGATAGAAGTTATTGCGAGTGCGACACGGGCTACGGTGGCTCCACCTGTTCCGATTGTGCAAGTGGATATCACTTGGAAGACCAGGAGTGCGTTGCAGACGAGCATTGCCCTGCTCAAGACCCATGTGATCCGGGTGGTGTGTGTGACGACACAGGCGGTGTAGTCTCATGCCACTGCAACGAGGGTTACAGTGGTGCGTTGTGCGACCAATGCGCTCCGGGATACGTTGATTTGGGCAATGGATGCGAACGTGGCACAAGTTGCCAGGACTTTGTATTTGTGGATGATGCCTATGTATACGAACTGGTCATCGGTAACGGCAATGAAAACAACCCCTGCGCCATGGATCTCACAGGGGACGGCATTGCTGACAATGCCTATGGGCACATGCTCTCGACCATGGGAGAGCTGACCGGTACAGATGTAAACCAGCTATTGACGGACAATATTAGCTCTGGGATTTTGTGCCAGGTGTATGATGTTCAGGATCTGGATTCGGTGGAAAATGATGATTTTATTGGTTTGAGCCTGATGCAGGGTACAGACAGTGATGACAATTACGAAAACAACCTGGATGGCAGCGAGGAGTTTACAGTGGACGCGCAGTCTTTCGTGTTCGAGGATGATACGTGCACCATGGAACCAATGAATATTTTTGATGTGGCTTCAGTAAGCCAGGGAGTGGTTTCAGCCCAAGCCCAATCGCTAGATGGGATTGAACTTCCATCCTTCTTGGATCCGGAGACCTTGAGCCCGGTTCCCTTGTTCTTGGCGAAGTTGACTGCTGAAATCAGCCAAGGTGCCAATGGCATCATTTTGGAAAACGGAAAGATAGGTGGCGCAATTCCCGTCAATGACATGTGTACGCAAGTCAATGACTATGTGGCTGCCAATTGTGAATGCCTTGGTCTCGATGGACCGCTGCTTGCCTGTGGTGTGGATGGAGATAGCTACAATGTCGAGTGTAACTCAGCAGCATCCAACTGCGAGCAGGGTTCCACCTGCGACAGTTTGGGTTCGTACTGCAATGCTTTTGCTGTCATGTTTTCAAACGCTGACATGGATACAGACTCGGATGGTATTGCTGATTCCATGAGTGTTGGCATGTGTTTTTCGGCAACCTCGGCCACGGTCACTGGTATCACCCAGTAACGAGCTGTTTACCGGGAAGCTTTTTGAATATTTGCGTTCAGGTCCCTGACAAAAGCCTCCATCTGATCCCATGCTTTTGAAATACTGAATCCAGCGCAGAGCTTGTTCCCATTTCGTTCGAAATCGATCTTCATCACCGGACGACCGCCTCCCCATCGTCCGGCATGCCACTTGCCCAACTCTGCTCCTCGCATCTCTTTCCAGGAAACAAGCAAGGGCTTCTTTGTCAGGAACTTGCGGAAATGAATGCCTTGCTCATCCATCCAGAATTCTCCATTGCCCCTGGCGAACATGCTGTCCGCCTTGTATCTCTTCCACCATTTGCGATCTATCTCAGTACCGAAATAGTAGCCTTTGGTTTTTTCTTCCATGTCTTGCCCTTATAGAGATTTGTTCTGTGATGATCCCTTTTCCTTCACCACTTGGCAACTGAAATACTGCGATTGTTGTCCATGGATGATGTATGGGATATGGTCAGGCTCATGAACGATGGAACCGTGAAAAAACATTCGGAACAGGTCCGCCAGGCTGTGCGCTGGATATCCGAACAACGGAAGATTAAACCGGATAAGCCTTTGGGCCTGTTGCTTTCAGAGGCTGGCCCCAGGTTCAATCTTTCGCCCAAGGAGCAGGAAGGCCTTTTTGCATTACTCACAGACGATAGCGATACAGATACTTGAGCTGCTTAGCGCTTGTCCACGTGAGTAATGAAATCCAGCACCTTTTCGTTGAAGGCATCTGCCTGGTCTACGGGTGTTGCGTGTAGAGAATCGGCAATCACCACCTTGCGGGCATCAAGCATGCGAGACATGTGATCGTCCGTAATCTCGCTGGGGGTCTTGTCGCCTTCGCCCTTTACGATCAACACAGGGCATTTGAGTTCACCGAGTCTGTCCTCGACGTTCCAGGCCACTATGGCCCTGATCGCCGCCTCATAGCATTTTATATCGTTGCGAGCCCACCGGGTTTGAACTTTTTGCCTGAGGTCCACCTGTGATGGTTTGGGAAACATCTCCCTGGCGAGTTTTTTCCCAACCGCTTTCATCCCCAGCATGTGCATGATTACAAGGCGGGTTCCCAGCATGAACTTGGCTCGCAATCCTTCCAGGCGAAGTGAAGGTCCCGCGTTACAAATGGTCAGTGAGCGAACCATTGCGGGGAAGTCCAGCGCCAATTCGAGTCCTATCATGCCTCCCATGGAGATACCCACCACGTGCATGGGCCCGAGGTCCAGGTGTCGGATGAGTGCGGAAACATCCTTTGCAAACAAGTCTATACCATATGGTGGCGGCGATTTGCTCGAACGTCCGTGACCTCGCACGTCGTAGCTTATCACCTTGTGCGTCTTTGAAAACTCGGGAACCTGGTATTCCCAATCCTCAGTGGATGAGCCGAGGCCGTGAATCAAGAGGACCGGTGTGCCTTTACCTTTGACTTCGTAATAGGTGGAGAAGTTACCGAGCTGCATGATGGACATCAGGAGGCCTCCTTTGAGTCTGACTTAATTTCCATGGCTCCAGGACTTATTCCTGCCTGGAAGTTTTTCCTGTTTCGAGTGAAACCATTTGGTTTTACTTGTGTTATTCAATCCAGACCCTTTCAATCACACCCATGGGAGCAGTTGCTGTTCATTACAAATGTGCCGGAGCTTGGATCCAGGTCAGCGCAGATATTCGAGGGAGTCCATAGCACGATCACCTCGTCCACACCGTCTCCGTCATAGTCGCGGACGCAGGCCCCGTCTCCATACCCATAGCCCACGTGGGCATCTGGAAAAGACGCAAACCAGCTACCGGTAGACAGTCCCAGGTGCCAGTGCCAGCTTTGGTCTGAAGCATCCTGGAAGATTATCACAAGATCATCCATGCCATCTCCATCGAAGTCACCCACCAGATCCTTGCTCCCTCTTCCCCATGCGGTATGCCACACCGAGGTGCTGCCCAGCGAGGTGACATCCCAGCATTGGTTTTGCTGGTAGATCGAGAGCGTATCTGTCTGGCCATCACCGTCGAAATCTCCATCGAGGACGTCGGCTGCTTGCAGATTGCCGCCTGGGTTGCAGTTGTCAGCTACAAGATTGTATTCGAAGGCATCCAGGTTGAAACCACCTGTGAACACGAGTCTTATGAGATGCGCACCTGCGCTTAAAAAGACTCCTGATTTTGTGATCTGTTCAAAGCTGCTCCAGCTGCCAGTGTTTGGAAGATCCAGTGTTCCTTTTGAAACACCATCTACGAAAAGCTCCAGAGCACATTGTGCATCCTGTGTTCCCACTGTGAACTTGAAGTCGTACAGACCACCTGGCCGGGAATCTATATAGTAGGCGAGCCACTCTCCTGTCTGCGTGTAACCTATGGTGTGAGCGTTGGAACAAGACTGACAGGGATATACATCCACGTCATCATCACGATAGGCTCCTCCCTGGTTACCGCTGTTCAGATCCATGTATCCGACACCAGGCCCTCCATGGTTGTAGTCTTCCGCCTCCACGAGTATCCGGTCTCCGCGTATGTCCCTGTATGCCTTCTGTATCCCGGCATTTGCCATGATGCGCTGGGCCTGTATGGGAAAGTTGCCAGGAGAAAAAATGGAATTGTTGCTGAGGGTGTTTACGTCAGTACAGCAGCCCAGGCCACCACAGCAGTATGCATCAGAGGTGTCCGAGAAGTTGGAGCTCATCACGTTGTTCTGGGCGCGCGGTGCCACCTGGGGCTGCATGATATACCAGTAGGGCGCAGAGGCTATGACATTGTCGGTGATGGTGTAGTACTGGGTGCCCTGATCCAGGTAGATGGACCCGTAGACATGTACCTGGTTGTGAAAATAGTTGCCGCTGATGGACGAGTCTGGCTGAGAGCTCAGGGTATAGATTTGTCCACCGTCCTTGAGCCTCTGCATGACGTGGGAGCCGAGGTTGTTTTGTACATGGTTGTTGCGCGCAACCGTGGATGCGGTGGACCAGCCCCATCCCACAGAGATCCCGGAGTATGAAACGTTTCGTATTTCGTTGTGTTCAATGGTGGTGCCATCCGTATAGCCGGCGAAAATGCCCACGCCATCAAAGTACTCTTGAGAACAATCTTCGATGAGGTTGTTTCGGATGATGTTGTTGCGAGTGACCTCCCTGTCGTCTGCAGGATTTGGGTTGTCCACATCACCCACTTGTATGGCACCGCCTGAGATATCCCTGAATACACATCCCTGGACAAGGTTGTCCCTGCTTCCATATTCCATCACAAGGGCACTTGCTCCCAGGTGCTCGAAAGTGCATCGTTCCAGTTGAACATCGTGAACCTTGTGCAAGGTCACGTTGCCCGGTGTTTTTATCACGGTCCATCCTTCCACGTGCTGGTAGCCTGCCTGAACACAGGGATAGCCGTATTGACTGCTGGGACGCAGCCAGGTTGCGTAGGAAAAACCAATCCCTGTAAAACGAATGTTGTGTGCCGGGTTTTCCAGGGAGCCTGCGATGCCCATGATTGACTCCAGTGCAGGCGCGATCAGCTCTGCTGTGTGCATGTCCTCACCAGGGCGTGGAATGTAGTATATGAATCCACCGGTGGAATCCAGGTACCATTCTCCTGGCTGATCCAGAAGCTCGTATGCATTCTCTATCCACGATGGCGTGCCCATGTCATAGCCCTGGTGAAATTGTGCGTTGGTCCAGCACGGCTGCGCCATGGTGATGGTAGTGCCACTTATGGATGCCACAGGACATCTGAATGTTTTCCAATATACCAAGTCCACGAATTCTACGTCCGTAGGATTGGTCCAGGACGCCATGGATGAGTCCGGTGCAGTGTATCCGTTTTCGGTCTCCACAAAGCCGGGCGGGTTCAGGGCGCTGCGGGCACGCTGGGCCCTGATGCCGTTGACATAGAGTTGCCTGGTCCTGAGTCCATCAGGCACCTGGGCCCTGTAGATGTTTCTGTTGTTGTCGTAAATGCTCCAGCCGGAGATTTGCACCCCTCCACTGAGTACCGGCGCCTCACCGGGGAAGGCTTCGTAGATGACATTGTGATTGTTGGTTCCCGAATCCTGCGCTCCCAACTCGAAGGTCTGCGACAGTGTATATGTGCCACCGCGCAGGATGACGTGAATATCTGCGTTCATGTCATGATTGCATGCACGTACCGCAGCACGAGCGCTATTTAGCAAGCATGGCTTTTCCATTGTACAGTCATCGCCGCTGCCCTGGGGGGATACATAGAATTCAGTTGCCGTTCCAATGCAGGTCCCGTCCTGGCATGTCTGCCAAGCCAGACAATCCCCGCAGTTGTAGCTATAGCCACAAGCGTCTATGTATTCTCCACACTCCTGCTCCTGCGGGCATGTGCCCTCGGGTGTACAGTCCTGACATCGTCCATTCAGGCAGCCATTGTCGCAAGGGGTCTCGTGGGACTCGAAAGTGCATTCGCCGTTTTCGCACACGCCTGCGGAGTAGGTAATCAGTCTTTCGTTGTCTATGCATTCTGGCGGTGGCAGGTCATCGCAGATCATGGGGGTGCCCGTGCATTGTCCAGCCTCGGTGCACCTGTCACCCAGGGTGCATGGATCGTGGTCATCGCAGGAGCTTTGCTCCAATGGACTGTAGCGGCATGCGCCCTGTTCGCATGGTGCAGGAAGATCGTAACAGGCTAAGTCGCCCGGTGGGTCTGTACATTCCACACCAGCACAAGGGTCATGTGCTGTGCATTGTTTTTGAATACATACCTGTCCATCAGGGCAATCTGTGTCGTGCTCACACTGTGGAGTGTTCGAAGCCGAGCAAGCAATAATGACCATGCTGCCCATCATGGCAAGGAAAAGTATTTTGGGATATGTGGTTTTTCCTGGCATGGAAATCCTCCGCCTGGCAAATATAACATCATTGGTCTGGTGCTACGCAAACAGAGTGATACAGAAACACACTGGCAGATGGCAGCCAAAGTGAAAACATTGAGGGTGTCCGAATCTTGTACACTCGTGTAGTGATCTTGTACACCCCTGGAGCTTTTTGGATTTCAGGGTAAATCGGAAAAAGTTC
>JALVPF010000111.1 GCA_027031935.1 Myxococcales bacterium
TGCCACGAGGCCCAGCCTGCTGGGGGTCTTTATGGAAAACGACAGGTTTGCACCAGCTCCTGCCTTCACTGAGAATTGACGGCCTGAGGCATTTTTTGCAGAAAGGCCGAAATCCGAAAGCAGGCTTTTTTTTGTGTCAGGGTCTATGATGTCGAAATCCAGCTTGCCCTTCAACTCGTGGTCCGATGAGTTGTTCACCACAATCTTTATCTTGGCTTCGTCTCCCTCTCTGAGGAACCTGGGCAGATAAGGTCTGACCATGAGATCCTTGACGCTCTTTGCCTCCTTGCTGACGGTGCCGGACATGAAATCACGTGTTATGGCGTGAACATAGATTTTCCACGAGGTCACGGAGTCAGGGACAGTAAACTCGATGGAAGACGAGCCGTCCTTGCTGCACAGAAGATGCGGCTGGAAAAACGCGGTCTCGGAAAAATTCTTTCGTATCTGGACCGGTTTTGCGCTTCTGCCATTCATGAGTCCAGCTCCACCGCCCCCCTTGCCGATGGTATTGGTTAGCCTCTCGGATCCACCTGCAACATCAGGCTCTGCAGCTGCCAAAGGTGCTTTAAACTGCTGAGCCGATTCTTCCTCGTCCATGGTTGCGGTCAAAAGATCGAGCCTGCCTGCTGAGGGTGCCGATTGTATCCGTAGCGCGCGGCTTCCGGAAGCAAGAGCTTTTCTGAACCTGCGTGGTCCGCGTCTGCCCATGCCCCCGATTCCATACCCGCTAAATGATTTCAGAGTATCGTCCATGACAGTGGGGTAAGCAGGGAGTTGGATCCATCCCTTGTAGTTGGCATAGGACACCCTGGCAGGAAATACGCTGCTTTTTGACCAGGGATAGGCAGTGTGGTTGGGAAACAGGCCCAGAATAGAAGGGAATGAGTGGGGTGCAAAGGTATCCAGGGACCTGTCATACATGTAGGCGAGAAGTTCTGCTGTGCTTACGGCCGAATCCTTGCCAGCAGGTCCTGTGACCTTGACCGTCCAGCGCTCCTTGCTGCCTGGGCGAAGCTTGTCTCTGAACGTTGAGAACTCGATCTTCAGTTGTTTGTTGTCCCAGGGTACGAATATGCTTTGAGTAAGACTGACAAACTGGTGATCACGCATGAGCCAGAAGGTAAGCCCAAAACCTCCACGGTCTTTTTCGGTGATGGGTATCTCCAGGAGAGTAGGTGAGTCGCCAGACGCAATGATCTTCCTTCGTATTCTTTTTGAGTCTTTGTATGTGTCATAGAAGATCGTCTGGTCCTCGAGTCCGGACAGTATAAATACCCTGGCTGTTTCTCCCACCTTGACCGAGTTTCGTTCAACCATGAACAAGCCTGGCAAGGGAATCTTGGAATTCTTGCCTGCAACGACAAACTCTCTGGACATTTCGTACTTGGCACCAAAGGAGTCGGTGGTCTCATAGTGTAGGCGATATGCACCAGTTGCAAGGGGAGGAATGTTTAGAACAAACTTGCCATCTTTGTCATGCAGGGCTTTTCCGTTTTTTATTTCCGTGCCGTCGTCCCAGTTGTGCATCACGGCCTGGTAACTGTAGCCTGCATTCCAGCGAGTCCTTTGCCTGTCAGCAGGGGTCGTGTAGGGATTTTTGACCTTTGCTCCAGGGGGAAGGGGATTGGGTTGTTGTACAGGAAGCAGCGTCTTTGCCGGTTGTTTCAGTGCAGAAATTCTCCAGCTACCCTTGCCTGGTGCTGGGTTGCCATCGAGGTTGGTACGTAAAATGGTCAGCCTGGAGCCCTTGTCTTCCATGAAAAAGTTTTTCTCCATGTCCACGCTTGCTTCCACTGCCACAAAGCCCAACCTGAAGCTGCGAGTTGCAGAGCGGGTCTCTCCTCCTTCGTCAGTTACGTCCACGGATAATTTATACCGGTAGGAAAAACCTCTTGCGGTCCCGGATAGTTGCTCATCGGCCTGCGGAACAAAGCCCACTGTAAATCTACCATCGTCATCAATATCGGATAATCCACTGGCGATGGTCATGGCTCCCGGGCTCTGGTAGCCGCTATAATAGTACCATCCCCACCACCAGGGATATACAGGGGTGCGGACCACTCTCCAGTTGACCTTGCCGCTGGTCACAGGTAGTCCAAAATAGTACCTGGCTTCACCCTCGATCCTTGCTTTCCGGTTCAGGCGTAAAGGTGTTTTGCTGTCAAGCAACTTGACCTCGAAGGTTGGTCTCTTGTATTCCTCAACTCTTATGTAGGCGTTGCCTGTGGGTGACGCCTGTACACTCCAATTTCCCAGGAGCCGGCCGGAGGGAATTGAAAATTCGCCTGAGGCTGTACCAAAGGAGTTTGTGGTGAGGGTCTTTTTGGCAACAGTCTGGTAGTTGGCATCCTTCAAATACATTGTCACTTTCGATCCAGGTACGGTCCTGTAGTCTCCGCGCTTGGCGTGCCCCCGGTATACGATGGTTTTGAACAGGATCTTCTGTCCGGGTCTGTATATGCTTCGATCCGTGTAGATCAACGACTCTTTTGACTCTAGGTCCACGAGTTTTCCGGAGTTGTAAATATAGTTTGGATCAATGGCCACCTGAGGACCATTTTTTGCAAATACAAAATACTCGTAGGATCTATTGATAATGTCGAATACCACTTCTCCATTGGTATTACTGGTTTTGCTGGACGCTACATGGTGTCCGTTTTTCCAACTATATCGGTAGAGATACACCCTGACTCCTGGCACGGGTTTTCCTGTTTCACCAGATACCATGGTCACTCGTGTCTTTCCTTGTTCAGACTGTGTGACCATGACCAGGTCACCGATGATGATGTTGATCCCCTGAAGCTTGTTGCCGGTTCTGCGAAAGTCCTTGTGAGCAGAAGCAATGACAACGTAAAAACCGGGTTTTTTAATGGGTGGAACAACGAAACGCTTGTGCATCTTGTAGTCCGGAGTCGGCGGAAGGTCTACGCTCCAGCTTTTTGCAGGCCTGGATTTTTTCAGTAGCCTGTTCAACGCACGGTTTTCCGGAAAAAGATTGTAATCGTCGGCCGATTCGATTCGTTTTTTCAGGTTTACCTGGTAGGCCCTGAAATATATCTTATCCATGTTTTTGTATGTGACCAGGATGGACTCTTTGTGGGGAGAGTCGGTGGACATGCCCTGTAGGGAATAATCGTGAGCTTCGATGGATTTGACAATGTACTCGCATCGTTGCCCGCCAATGGAATCAGGATAGGCCTTTTGGCCTTCTGCGGCAATGGCCCTGGCGCGGATGAGGCTGTCGGGACTGCTCTCTTGTTTGATAAACTCTGCCAACAAGGCTTGTCCCATAGACCACCAAGGGTAGTTGCGCATGGGTTTGAGTTTGTCCATGAGGTTTTGCTTTATGACTTTACGATCAGGTGCCTGGGTGAAGTTCTGATACAGTATGCGTATCCTGGCCAGCCGTGCTTCGAGGGCTGCTTGTGCATCCTTATTGGCGGCATGCCATCGTTCAAGATCATCCAGGACCGCAGAGATTTTCAACAGGGGATGAACTGATGAGTCAGACAGTTGCCTTGAAGAAAGCTCGACTTTTCCCAGGAGCTTTTTGAGATCCAATTGATAGATTTTGTTGGTTTGCTCAGGCCTCCAAAAGGAAGTATCGGACAGGAGTTCCGCAAGCATGTACGTGACTGCGTCACGTAGAGTAGGGCGGATTTTTTTGGGGTAAGAATTTTTTGATATGTAGTCTGCCAGGTGCTCGATGGGATGTCGTTGCAACTGCTCACGATGAACCCAGACTTTGGTATATGCACGCAGGGCCTCTTCGTAGATCTGCTCCATGGTCCATGCCTTGAGATCCACCTTGCCCTTGGTATCAACTTTTTCGCGTTTTCTGATCTCCCAGGAATAGCTATATGCATAGGTGATAAGGGTGTTTGCGTAATAGAGATTTAGTACGGTGGAGCCTAGCAGGTCGTCGGGCCAGGTTTGCTCGCTGAAATATCTGACAGCCGTCTCGTAACCATGCAGAGATATGCGAAGCATCACTCTGCGGATGAGACAGCGGACCAATTCTTCAGAGTTTTTCTGAGCCTGTGCACTTTTTTCGATCTTGTCGACTATCTTTGTGGCAGCTTCGTATTTTTGCTCCTTGACAAGCTTGTCATACTTTTTCCAGTCCTTGGAAAACTTGCCTGTCCACGGAAGAACCTCGAGGTCTTTGACAGGAGGTTCTTTGTTGCTCCTGCCTTCATTGGAAGAAAGATCCTTTTTGTGTTGCGTGATAGTGCCTTGAGAAGTCAAACTAGGTTCGTTTGTCGAAAATTCACCATTCGGACATGCTGTAAAAAACAGGGAAAGGCTAAAGGCTGTCAATACAGCAGGGACATTTTTCATCCGCATCCGGTCACCTCCAAAATATTGTTTGCTGGATCTTATACGTATACCATGCCAAAAGGGTTTCTATATATAAATGTTACGGAAAACTTTGCATATTGCAGAGAGAACTGGGCAGCAATCCGAGAAAAATCCACGATCCGGTATGACTTGTGAACATTTTGAAATTATCTGATAATGCTTGATGTGAAAGAACTACCCAAACAAACGATGGTTCAAGGTTTTGGTAGAGCCCAGCTCCAGCTTTTGGCCAAAATGTTGAAGCTGGCTCGTGAAATAACCGGTGACCATTACAGGCTCAGCGATGAAGAGTCTGTCAATTTGCCGGTGGAGGTCAGAACACTGGCCAATCTGCAGGAATTTGAGATACAGTCTGGCCAGGTGCTCGCCTATATCGCCAGGTATGGTTATGCAGAGCCACGCATGGGAAGAGGCAGGGATCTTTATCAGGTAAACGTACAAGACCATAATGTTCTGGAAAGACTCGTGTCAGATGGAGGCGGAATCGATTTTTCTCCATTGATGCTGTACGTGCTGACCCACGAGTTGATCCACGTGATCAGATTCGTGAAATTCCTTACCCCATTTCATCAGGGAGATTCCGACAAGTTGCTGGAGGAAAAACGCGTACACGCCTTGACCCAAAAGCTATTGAGCCGAGTGCCCATGGGCGGTATGAATGAGGTCCTGGAAAAATATGAGCATCTAGCCTTGTGACCCTGGATCTCCCTCGAAAATTTATAAAGTTGCAGCATCTTCATAGGCCCGCGGCAGGCGTAGCTGCCCGTAGCTTCGAGCTTGCCGAGAAGCCAAGGGTAGCTAGCCGTAGACGGGGCCGTACCACACGCTCCAGGGGGATTTTCATCATCTGCGGATGATGCCAAAGACTCTCACCTGGTTTGCGTGCTCCATGCTGAAGAAGCTGGAATGTTTTATTTCGTCCCGCTGTTCTGGTCGGCCTTTGGTTCGCCCCCTTCTTCAGTGCCCGCTGGCTCCTCCACATCCCGTGCCGCCATTTTCTCCGTCCAGAGTTTTGCCACTGCAGCGATTTTTCCCCGGCCTTTGGCTCGCTTTGTCACGAACTGGTAGAATTTTGATTTCTTTTCTCCATGCAGGGATCCCACGAGGATATTGGCAACAGGATCCTGTTCATAGGCAATAGCCTGTTTGACAGCTGCTTTCAGAATTAGCATGGGTTGCGCGTCCGCAAGGTCCACCAGGGGAGGGTTGGATTTGTCGTCAGGAGGCCCGGCAAAGATACTTCTCGGTCCAGGTTCGGCTTCGTAGCAAACCTTGTATACCTTTAGCATTGGAGCTAGCTTTTTCGAAGAGGCTGCACAGGTGGTAAGTCCTATGGTCAGGGTCGTGTATGAATCCGAGTCATTGTCATAAAGTTCGCTGATGGTTTCTTTTCTGGATGGATAAGCAGCGGCAAAAGGCTCGCAAGAACCGCCGGATTTCCAGACGGCATAGAGGAGGGCGGTTTTGGCCCATGGGTCTTTTTCATTCTTGGAAAACTTTTCAGCGGTTGCCTTGTCTTTCGAGATAGCGAGGTCCAAAGCGGCTTGAACCTTGTCCAAGGATGATGACTGAGAGTCCATGAGAACTGCAAGAGAAGCGAGGGCAGATGGCTCATCGGCGGGAGTTACACCCTTGATGTTCAGTTCCTTGTCATATTTTCCAAAGGCTGCCTCTATATCGTCTATTTTCCATCCCTCTGCTCCCTTTACGAAGGGGATTGCGCCCTTCTTGTCCTGTAGTGAGACTATGAGCAAGCGAACCTTACCTGGTGACTTGCCTCCTGAATAATCGACTGAATCGAATTTTCCAGTCTTTACCTCCGAGACAAACTTTGCTGCTTTCTCTTTGAAGTCTGCAGGGGTCGTCCTCGACAATATGCCTGAACTGAAATGATGAATCAGATTCGTCTCCTGGCCTGATTCGACCTTTTTCGCCTCATCGATGAGCGCGGTATAACGCTCTTTCATCGCGTGTGTTTCTTTTTCGGTAGCGTCCGGAACGTTTTCATATTTACCCGGACACGACCAGAGCCCAACTGAAAGCAATGCAACTACCATCAATAGTCTGACCTGTGAGAAAGTGCTCATGTGACCTCCCCTGATAAAAAGATAGATCAATACCAATTGGCTTTTTATCACTTGTCCAGTTCTTTTAGAAACTCTTCTTTTGAAATTAGACCCTTTTTGGCCATTACTCGCATCAAGGCCCAAAAATATTTTTCAAGCTTGTGCAGAGT
>JALVPF010000112.1 GCA_027031935.1 Myxococcales bacterium
GGCCATGGATGGTCTGCTGGATGATTTCATTCAGGCTCTGCAACCCTTTCATGACAAATATGAGGAGAAGGGTTCAAAAGGGTCCTTTGGTTCATACCTCAAGCAACGCGATGGTGATGTTGCAGAGGCGCTGGTGCAGGTTACGGACAGGAAAGCTGAAAACTCCAAACACAAGAATCTGGTCAGGGGATACAAGAAGCTGCGCCAGACTGCGGTGAAGTCGGTCAAAGAAGCGGTGCCGGGTTTGTCTGATCTGCTGGACAAGTACTACGCCTGAACAGACGAGTATTTTTCTATAAGCGAGCTGGATGCCTGTCTTATGGCGGGCCTTTTGTAAGGTTTGAGAGAGGCTTGTCTTTGCAGTCCTTCCATTTTGCCCTCAACCACTTTTAGCCTGGCGATAGTCGCGCCAAGGGCCTGGAGGTGAGCAGATGATTGTTTTTTTGCCCATGCCAGATCCTTTTCAAGCCTCTTGACCCGGTCTGCTCGCTTCTGCAGATGCCTGCGATCCGACTGACATTTGGCCAGTTTCTGCTCGGCTATTTTCACTGCCTCCTCAGCACGCCTGACCTTGCCTCGCGCTTCGGTCAACTCCATCTCGAACCTGGTTCGTTCCAGGGGCGTTGCCTCGGTCTTGAATTTTTGGTCGAGAAGATCCTTGGCGCTTGCGCGTTTCTGATGAGTCAGGCGCACCACCTGCTCCAGGAGATCCTCGGAACGTGCCTGGCAGTCCTGTAGCTCTTTTCTGACCGCTGCCTCCTTGGCCATCCACTCCAGTTTTTCCTGGCGGACCATCTCTAGTTCTGCCTCGAGATTCTTTTGCGTCTGGCCAGATGTCCTTATGTGGTCTTCTAAACTCTGGCGCAACTCGATGAGTTCTTCAGGGTCACCAAAAATCGTGGTGAAAGTCTTGTATGCCTGACTCTTGATGTTGTCGGGAATATGCTTGCTGATCATGATTAGTTCTTTCCTTCCCCTTCATGTAACTCGGAGTCGAATGCTATAAGCTCTAGGGCCGCTTTCATCTCCGATGCGGTTTCAAAGCTATCCAATGATCGCCGTAACTTTGCAGCGCCGGGCATTCCGCGAACATACCATGCAAGATGCTTGCGCATGCGAAGCACTGCTCTTTGCTCTGAGCCGAGCCAGCCTATCACAAGGTCGAGGTGGGTGCAAAATGCCTCATATCTTTCTGCCCGACCCGGTGGATAAGGCCTTTGAGCCAGTGCTCCTGGCAGAAAGGGATCACCCATAGCAGCTCTTCCCACCATTATTCCTGCGCATCCTGTCTCCTTCATCATGCGCATGGCATCTGACTTGGTTTTGATGTCACCATTTCCAATGATCGGTACAGATAAATTCTCAACCAGGATTTTAATGAGATTCCAGTCAGCATTGCCAGAGTAAAATTGGGCCCTGCTTCTTGGGTGCAGGGTGATGAGATCCGCACCAGCATCAACCAGCGCCTTTGCCACATGCAGCGCGTTTTGTTCTTCTTTTCTCCAGCCTGAACGCATTTTTACCGTAACAGCAAGATCCACAGCCTTGCGCACGGCAGAGACGATCCTCGCTGCCAGGTCGGGATTTTTCAACAGCGCAGCTCCTGCGCCAGAGCGAACGACCTTTTTCACAGGACATCCCATGTTAATGTCCACTGCATCGAAGCCATGTCCGGCAACAATCCTGGCTGCTTCTGCCATCACCTCTGGATTGGCTCCGAATATTTGAGCGCTGATGGGGTGTTCCTCTTGAGTAAACTTGAGCAACTCCATCGATCCCTTGCCACCCCTGATGAGCCCTTCTGATGAGACCATCTCGGTAATCACGGCGGGACAACCCAGTCTGCGCAAGAGCCTCCTGAAAGGGGAGTCTGTTATCCCGGCCATGGGCGCCATCCATACTGGAGGGTCTATATTCAAAGTACGGATTTGCATGATGCTCCTGCAGTCCATAAAGCTTGTGTTTCCCAAGATAACAATGACAGAGCCGAGTTCAATGACTCAAAAATAAAAAAGCGATCCTTGATATACAATATACGTAGCATATGGCCATGTCACTTTGTGACATGTTGCACAGCTTGGGTGAAAAAAAACTGCAAA
>JALVPF010000113.1 GCA_027031935.1 Myxococcales bacterium
CCTGAGCAAAAAGATCTACAAGGGAACCCATCTCAAACACGAGAAAATCATTTCTTTGCGGGGGCACAAGGTGGAAGCTACCTGTCCCGAGCAAACTCTCATCGACATGGACGGAGAACAACCGGGCACACTTCCCATCAGCCTGGAGGTGCTTCCCGGGGCATTAAGAATTATTGCGCCAATGGATTCCCAGCCTTAACCCAAATCTCAGGCTAGCAGATGCTTTTCTATAATATTCTTTTCCCCAATAAGGTGCCCAAAACAAGCCAAAGCAATAATAAAGAAAGGGATGGGGATCCGCCTGATCGGCAACCGCAGCCCTGCCCTTGCAACTGAGGTATCATCTCACAGGCACCATGCCGACATACTTCACCGTCATTACAGTCATCATCAGTTGTGCACAGATGGACATCGTCCGCCCCGACTTTATCGCTGGTAATTTCTCCGCCATCGGTATCCTCTTCGCCTGTGGGGTCTCCACCATCCAGCATTTGATCATTCGAAGTTCCGCCATCTTCCTCGACAAACTCTGAGGTACTGACCGTAAATTCATGTAACGCAAGGTTTCCAAAACTGTCCATGATCATAAATTCGACCACGTTGTCCGTATCAGAATACTGTCCAAACGCAACATCCCTTGCCAACATGGTCTCTATTGAAGTTGTTCCATTGTTGCCGGAAACCTCAGCGGGCAACCATGAACAACTCCAGGTAGAAGCCCCATCGGTAGAATACCGATAAAGGCCGGAGTGATATCTACAGGATATTTCTTCGTCAGATAAAGCTCGCCTTTCCAAAGAAACCTCGTCGAGGTAACCTTTGAAAAACCTCGGACGGTTCAATGCCCTGCCCAGAAAAAAGTCTTTTTCGGGACGCAACACAAAACCGCTCCAGGTAGATTCGCCTTCCAGCACACCATTCAAATACAGTTTAATGTTCTCTCCCGAGAGTGTCATGACCACGTTGTACCATTTTCCATCATAGCCGAAGGAGCCAGGAGTAGAGCCTAGAGAAAAATTCTGGCCGCCACTCCCCCTTCCGTTTACCGCAGCTCGATCAGCTGCAAAACTCAAATAGATTGACCCTGGCTCCTCCACACCCCCGTACACAATTGCTTCGCTATTATTCAATGCCTGCACCCAGGCCGATATGGTAAAATCTGAAGAGTTTATAGCTATCGGACCGAATTCGATGTAATCGTCCACACCATCAAAATATGGAACCTGTTCGTCCCTTGCCCCTGTTTTCCATGAAGTCACCTGTTGCCAGGCCAGACCACCCTGGAGTGTGCCATCGTGAGAATTTCTGGATGAATCCGATGCATCCCCGTTCAGATGCAGCAAGAGCACAGTGTCAGCACCCACGTTCAACTCTTGTGTCCCCAACACCAGCCCTGCAGAATCCTGAACATTCACCGAACAATCAGGATTCTGGTCTGTGGTATGTGACGGAGCAAAATCAGAAAACTCTGGTGGAATCAAGACCTTCACTGTGTAGTCTTTGCTCACTAAGACCTCTTGATTCTTTTTTCGGATAGAAAAACGAATTTTGTTATCAAAGAAGCTCTCTTTGTTGAAAGGCAGGCCACTGGCTTCGATAGTCTCCTTGTCGGTGGTGCCATCGGGACCTGAACAGACCACAGGCCACTGCTGCCAACTCACCCCACCGTCTGTGCTGTATTCACAAATGGCAGTAGATGGGTCCAGTCCGGAATCAGAGTCCTGAATATTGATGGAACAATCAGGCGATCTACCTGCAACCGGACCGGACGGAGAAAATCCAGACCAATGAAGTCCTGTCACATTAACACCGAACTCAGCCCTGTCTGTCCTTGGATTTCGATAGTAGTCCCCCGAGTAGCAATCTGTTATCCAGAACCTGATTCGATTTTCAGTCGAGCTTGCGTTGGAGAATGGTACCCTAGGAGCGGTAATGGTTTCCCAGGATTTGCTTCCATGACTTCCGGAACAGGAGACATCAGGACATTCGTTCCAGGTACCTCCTCCATCGTTAGAATACTCACATCTCACGCTGCCAGGGTCCAGCCCGGCCACCGAACTACGCACCTGCACAGAACAATCCACCAATCCACCATATACACCCTCAGCAGGAGAAAAATTGCGCCATGAAGGCAAGGCTACGCGAAGGTTAGCGGTAGCAGCCTGCATGGTCTGTACCCGAGATTGCCAGTTGGTACCATTAATACAATTTGCCGGATCTCCATACTGTCGATTATTGAAAATGAACAACAAGACCTTGCCGACCCTGTTGAAACTGTCAGTAAACCAGGTATCGAACTTGGAATCAGGATAGGCAGTACAGGTGTCGGGATTTTGGGTCAGAAGCCAAACCCACATGAACACATCCTGGTTTGGGTGACTGTTCTTGTAGTTGACCGCAGCGTCTATCATTGTCGGGTACCACTGATCAACATACACCTCTTGCATCAACCCGTCGCACTGAGACCATGTGGCAATAGTGTCATTGTAAAAAACATCGGTGATTATCACTGGACAGTTTGGATTTACGCTGTGAGCTCTAGCTTTGATCGCGTTGTAATCTGCCTCGGTGAGTCCATGGCCCATGGGCTCATCCAGCTGTATGAAATCCACCCCCAAGGATGCGAGGTAAGCGGCATCAGAGATCATCTGCTCTGTGTTGTTGCCAGTTCCTCCGCAGACCCAAAGTCCATACTGGTGAGCCTCCCTAACCCACTCGAGTTGGCTGTACGCTCCTGAATCACCGGAAAAGCACCAGGAGCGAAATTGAACACCATTTATACCTGCAGAGACCAACTCCTGCCAAGAAAGATGTTCATCATCGGTCGGTGCCTTGCTGGTCACATTGGAGAGTTTTGACACATCAAGCATGATCAACTTGCCAGGGGGTGTACTCCCACGCCCCATTGTTGGCTCAAGCATAGATAGAAAAAAGGCTAAAACTGCAACCGTGGTATCCAAACGCATCGCAACTCCTGTAGTCATTTTCTTCGGAAAGCGACAAGAAGCGACAACAGGGCTGAAATTAGAATCAGATAAGAACTCCCAACAAAGGGGTTCTCCACTCCGCATCCACACCCTTGCCCGCTTCCATCTCCCACACAGGATCCAGCCTTGCACACTTGCCCTTCTTCGCAAAAACCGCAGGAGCCCCCGCAACCATCAGAGCCGCACTCCCTGTCTATGCAGTTGTATGTGCAGACACATCTGCCATCGACACAATCCTGGTCTTCAGCGCAAGAGCCGCAGTCGCCTCCACAACCATCAGAACCGCACTCATGGCTTGCACAATCGGGTACACATCCGCATTTACCCGATACACAGCCCAAGCCTTCTTCGCACTGCCCGCACAATCCTCCACAACCGTCAGGACCGCACTCTTTATCCTCGCAATCGGCAGAGCATGAACATCGCCCGCCTTCACAGACGCTTCCTTCCGGACAAGTACCACAGTCACCCCCACATCCGTCCGAACCGCACTGCTTTCCGGTACAGTCAGCAACACAGTTGCAAATACCGTTGGTGCAGGGTGCTCCGCCATCACACCAACCACACACAGCACCACAACCATCAGGGCCGCATTCCTTGCCATCGCACTGTGGTGCACAAACACATTGGCCGGGTTTTATACAGTGGTCGGAAGAATCACAACCCTCGGCTGGATAAGAACTCACATCACAGTCCGGATCCCAGGCTCCGCAAAGACAGTGGCATCCATCACCACTGCTGTATTGCGCCATGGGGCAAGTCCAGTGTGCAGGAGGATCATCGGCTGATTGCGCCTCCGAGTTCTTTCTCTGTTGTTCCACCAGATCTATATACCTGGCCATGCAACACAGCCCATCGGTCTCGCAGTACGAATTGACCGCTGTAACCTTCTTTACGCTCTGATCCACAACCCACCCTGGACCACCGCTCATGCCCTTGACCGTGTGCATGGAGTGGCAAATCAGGTAATCGGTCAAACTCTCCACCGACCCTGAATCCTGGTACAACTGCTGCCCATCGTAGTTGCCCTCGGAGGGGTAACCGGCAGAATACAGGGTCCCGTTCAGGGAACTGTATCCCCAGATCAGCTCTGGCCATCCCGTCAAATCGCCGGAATTTTCATTCAGTCGAATAATTCCAGTGTCTCCCCTGTGGTCATGGTCTTCTGCCCACCATGTAGTTGATTCTACAGAAGCAGCTGTGGCTTCACCAAAGGGAGTAAGATGGTAACCTGCCATGGCAGGATAGACCCAGACCTCTTCAGCCCAACCTCCATACTCGTGTGAAAAAATGCAATGGCCAGCAGTGAGTACCGTGTGCGAACCCAGGAGTGTACCGGAACACAAGGATATGGTACCGGATGGCTGATTCGGAAAACGGGACTCCACCTTCACCAAAGTTGTAAAAAACTCATCCAGCCAGGGTTTGGCTATGAGACTCAAAGCACGCAGCATCTCATCTGAACCAGAAACCCCAGCGGAACCATCACCAGGTGACTGAAAGTGTGCACTGGAATTCTGCCCGGTGACCATATCGTGGGAAATCCATCCCCAGGGTTTTTTAGGGACGGTAGTCATGTATTCCTTGCTCGTGGTGCGATCCACCACTTCATCCAGGGCCCGATAGCATACACCCTGTCTGTAGATACAAGAGCCCTGCGTCATCACAGCATGTGCTCGACCTGCCATCATCGACACCACAAGCACAAATAAAAAGACACCGCAGGCTAACATCTTCCGATTCATTTTTCTCCCCATGATCTCATTTGTTGCATGAATAGGCCTCCAGGATCAACTCGGCCAGATCCATCACCTGAGTCTTGCCTTCCCGATCCAGCTGACGAACACAATTGGGACAAGCGGTGACTATGCTCTGGGCACCTGTTGTTTGCAGTTGCGACAATCTCTGGTCGGCAGCAGCCTTTGCCACTTCAGGTAGAAAATATGGCACTCCTCCTCCACCTCCACAACATGTGGCGTCCTTTGCACTCCAATCCGTTTCAATCAGGTCATTTCCCGAGACCATTCCAATCAACTCCCTGACCTGAGGACCTCTATCCAAATACCTGGTCAGGTAGCACGGATCATGGAAGGCAATGCTTGCATCAAGTCTTGCTGCAGGGGGGGTTTTCCTCACGAGAGGAAGGATGAACTCGTCCAGGGTCACTACTTGTGTTCCGTCTCTCAGCACTTCATTTCCCAGTCCACCCTTGAGCACGTAGGCACATGTTGGGCACAAGCTGATCACTTTCTTCGCATTTCCAAAGGATGCACGAAGCTTCGATGCATTTTGGGCAAATCCCTCCCTGTCGCCCGCAAACCACAGGGGCGCACCACAACACTGGCTATCACCTCCATGGACCCCGACGTAATCCACGTCCAGCAAATCCAGCAGGGAGAGGACGGGTGTCAGATGGCGTTCAGGTCTTCGCAATGCCTGGCATCCTGCAAAAATGACCACCTGGGCTTCATCGACCAAGAACTTGGTGTCCACCGCTTCGTGAAGATTGTCCATGATCGCATCACCCCATGGATTTCCTGAGTAACGCATTTTTTCCAACACCTCAGACACACCTGGAGCAGGCCCTCGCTCCTGAGACACGGCGCGTGCTGCCATCAACACCTCTGGAACATTGTTCTCATGTTTACAGTATTCTCTGCAGTGCAAACAGCCCAGGCAGTGAAGGAAGACCTCGGCAGCATCACTGCCGGCATCTATTCCGCCCTGGCGAACCATTTGCGCCAAAGTCATTTTGAACCATGGAGTGACTGTTTCCGAGTGTTCAGCCTGAGCCACAGGGCAACTGAACCTGCAAAGCTTAGGGCACCAGGTGCAGTTGGACAACTGTCTGGAATACTCGTCCAATAAAGAACTCAATACTCAAACTCCCACCGTCTCAAGGGCCAAGCCTGGGGGTTTAGCAAAGCACCTGGATCCATGCGCTTGTATAGACCTTGTATCCACCTGAGATCATCTTCAAAGGATTTGCGTTTTTCTCCGGTCGGATCCAGCAGGTCTACCCAGGTCTCCTGCTGTGTTGCAGCATGTGCATCGGAAGGAACAACAACATTTATACGGCAACCTGAAAACCCGGCCAAGTCCACGAGAGCCTCCCTGTATGTTCCGATTTTTCTATCCACACCACGCAATACCTCCCTAAGCCGTGACCAGGCAATGTTTCCACGTAAAACCCTCTTGCCATCAAAACTAGCAATCTCACCCGTCGCACCAGGCACGTTACCCTGCCTGCATTTTCCCCCCAAGCGATGTGCCATGGATACAACAGCGTCTGAAGCAGCGCTGGCAAGTGGTTCACTTCCTTCGAGCAAGACAGAAAGCCTGGCTCTTCTTCGTCCTGGCTTTCCTTTTATTGTCAAGATGATCTTTGAAGGAGGAATCAGGCCATCCAGGCAAAATCGAATCAGAGTCAATGCTTTTGAAATAGAGTGAAGACTTGCTGACAGCACGATTGAGACCTCGGGCAAAGGTTCCAGCTTGAGGCTTGCGCATGTCACCACTCCAAACGCGCCCGAGGTTCCGGAAAGCAAGCTGAAAAGGTCAGGGCCCACAGCAGACCGTGG
>JALVPF010000114.1 GCA_027031935.1 Myxococcales bacterium
TCTGGACGTCAAGGTCTCATCCCCTGGAGGCTGGAAATCGGACACCATAGGTCCTGCCGAGTCTCGATGGGAAAGCAGTGCATGGTCTCCAGACGGACTGGTAAATATCGCACAACAAAAAAACACCTCCATGCATAATGGGCTGCACAACATGACCATAACGCTTACAGGCGAATCCGGTTCAGCTCTCTCCAGTGGACTCTGGGATATCGAATTCACGGGAGATGCCACGCGCCTGGATGGATGGATTGGACAATGGGATCTGGGTGGATGGCCAGGACCGAGGTTTACAAACCACGTCGATCACGATGAGACCATAGGACCTCCTGCTACCGCAAGAGGCGTGATAGCCGTGGGATCCATGATTAGCAGAACGTCCTGGACCAGCGCCGATGGTAAAGACAGGAACATGTCGGAGGCGCAGGAGGGACAACTTTCCAGATTTAGTGCAAGAGGCCCGACCACAGACGGACGACTGAAGCCGGAGTTGGTGGCACCAGGCCAGGTGGTAGCTTCCAGCATGTCCGCCCAGGCTGACTACAGGATGGTCGGGTCTATCTTCTATTCAGGAGGAAGCATGCGAAATGTCATGCCTGACGGCATACACGCCCTTGCCAGCGGGACCTCCATGGCATCTCCATTTGCAGCCGGACTTTGCGCCCTGGCCTTTGAGAGCTTCGGAAAAAACATTAGCGGAAAAAAGTTGCATGACAGGCTCATGGTATCCGGGCAATCCGATGACCTCACGGGCACAGAGCTGTTCGACGAGGGATGGGGATTTGGCAAATTGCAAGTCATGAACTTTTTCGAAACAGCCGATTCCCCTGCACCTCTTGACATGGACACTCACAAGAGTCTATGCGGTGTATCCAGGCATTGGCTGCCTTTGGATCCTCAACAGCATGTTACCGTATCTTTCATCCCCAGGACGACCGTCGGACAGAACCTCGGCCCTGCATTGCAAGCAAATATTCAGTGCGATGAATGCAACTTCACCTCTGGGACCGTGGACAATGGCAATGGCCTGTATACAAGAACGATGAACGGAGTGGGAAGAAGAGGGCAGATACTCCGCCCCATCTGCAAACTCGCTTCCACATGGGTGTCGGCCAGCCCCCAGGTAGTGCTGGCGGCAACAGAGCAAGAGGCAAGCCAAGGTACGCTAAGAGGAGGCGGATTTGGATGCTCACATCTAATTCAACATTCCCGGATCAAATCCGATGGAACTGGTAGGCCAATCATTCTGTTTTTCCTGCTCTGGGGTATACTCAGGACTATCCGCAGGAACATCCAGAGCAACTAGAAGAGCTACAAGTGCTACAGGATGATGGGCCGGAAGAAGAAGATGAGGCATTTGCAGATCCCATCCTGTGTGCGAACACAGACAAACATTTGGAGACTCTGCTCGATCCACATTCCGGGCAGGTGATCTCAGCGTTTTGGTCCAGAACAAGTTCCTCGAACTTGTCAGAACAGCTATCGCAGATATATTCATATATGGGCATCAGTCCTCCAGGGAACTCAACATGTCCTTCACCGCCCCGTTTTCCGGTGCCAAGTCATGGGCCTTTTTCAGCAACTTCCGAGCTTGTTTCTTGTGAAGCGCCATGGTCTCGGGTTTCAGCTTTCCAATGGTCAGATAAGTCTTGGCCAGACGGATCAGGGCGATAAGGTTATCCTTGTCCATTGCCAAAATCGACTTGTACAGACCCACTGCCTCTTCCAGACGTCCGGCACGGAGCAGGATTTCGGCATAATGGTGCTTCGCATCCAAACTGTCGGGTTGCAAGAGCATCAACATCTCATAGGAATGAGCGGCCCTTTCCATGTCTCCCAGCTTCAGGGCCATGGTCCCCAATCGATCATATGCGTCCAGGTTGAACGGATTCACCCCCAGGACCTGTTCAAAATATCGCCTTGCCTCGTCCCATTTTTGCAAACCCATGTATACATCGCCCAATCCAACGAGAGAAAAGGGATCATTGGGTTTCAATTTCAAGGCATGCTCGAAGGCCACAATCGCCTCGGCATTGTTTTCCATCCTTGAATGAATGAGTCCCCGAAGAGAAAAAACAATTGCCACATCCGGAAAT
>JALVPF010000115.1 GCA_027031935.1 Myxococcales bacterium
GACTCATACTCACACCAACCTTGCAAGCTTTTCAATGGACTCATGGGTGCCGAATAACACCAATATGTCACCTATCTTCAAAAGCTCGGATGCGGCGGGGTTGGCGACGACCTGGTCCCCCCTTTTTACAACTACAACAGAGAGCCCGAACTTGTTACGCATGTCCAGGTCTTTTAAACTTTTGCCTGCGAATTGTGCTGGCAACTGCACCTCTGCCAGCGTCGCATTTCCAAGCTCCAGTTGTTCCCGAATGGAAGGTTGCATGAGACGTTGGGCCAGCCTGCGTCCCATCTCTTCCTCCGGGTCAACCACTTCATGGGCACCCACAGACCTCAAAACCCTGGCGTGCAGGTTATTGATCGCTCTCGCCACGATCCTCGGGACACCCAACTGTCGCAACAGCGCGGTGGTCATAATCGATGCTTCCAGAGAATCCGTTCCTATGGCCACGATGGCAGTGGAGACACGCTGGACGCCGATTTCCACCAAGGCCTTCTCGTCTGTGGAGTCCAACACCAGCACCGCATCCACCTCATCCTGAAGTCCACCAAGAATATCCGCCCTGCGATCCAAAACCATTACAGATTGGCCCTTTGCGGCCAGACTCAATGCGACCGCTCTACCGAACTGCCCGGCTCCGATAACCGCGTACTCTCCAGGCATTTTTTCTCCCTCCATCAATCATGAAGTTCGCATCAACCCACCAAGAACCTCACCTCCGGGTACCAGACCCTGCTCTCCGTACTCCGTCCGAGCAACAAGGCAAGGGTCAAAGGTCCAAGACGCCCCGCGAACATTACAAGAATTATCACCAGTTTTCCAAGCGGCTGCAGGTTCTGTGTAATACCCAGGGACAAGCCAACCGTACCGATAGCGCTGGTAACCTCAAATGCAAGCGATTCTATGGATCCTCCTTGGGAAAAAGCCAGGATGAAAATGGCAAGAAACATTATCCCAAGGGCCATGGCTGCTATGGCCATGGAACGAAAAATCACCCTTTGGGGAATCTTCTGACGATCTATTATCAGGCGATTCTCACCGAAAGCGGTAGCCCGAATGCTTGCCAGGATTACCATCAAAGTGGTGGTCTTGATTCCACCACCGGTGCCTCCAGGCGAGGCCCCGATGAACATCAGGGCTATCATCATGATACTCGTACCGCTGTGCAATGCACCCATGTCCACCGAGTTGAATCCGGCGGTCCTCAGGGTGACGCTCTGGAACAGAGCATTTACGAGTTTGTCTCCAAAACTCAACCCGGCCAGCGAAGAGTTCCATTCTCCTATCAAGTACAAGGTGAAACCCGTCACTACCAATATGGTGGAAATGCCCAACACCACCTTGATGTGAACCTTTAAGGGGGGTGCATGACGGCTTACCACCCACCGCCAGGTACCCGCAAGTACAAGGAATCCGATACCACCAAGGGTTATCAGCACCGAAAAGACCATGAGAGCAAAAGGATCGTGCTGAAACATTACCAGCGAGTCAGTCTGCAGGGAAAAGCCGGCGTTGCAAAAAGCCGATATGGAATGAAAGATGCCACGCCAGATGGCGTGATGCAGTTCCAGGCCATGGTGCAAAAAACTGAATGTGAGCAGCACTGCTCCAACAAACTCGATGGCCAGGGTAGAGAAAACCACGAAAATAGTCAGACGGTAGGCTTCCTGAGTGCCGGAAGAATCAAGCAACTGGGCCAAGGCCTGCTCACCCTTTCGTCCCAGCCTGCCACCAAGCAAAAGGGCTGCAAATGCAGACAGGACCATAATCCCGATTCCACCCACCTGTATCAGACCCAGTATCACTCCGTGACCAAAAGACGAAAAAACCGTCGGGGTATCCACAACGATCAGACCGGTCACGCAGGTGGCAGAAGTTGCAGTAAACAGAGCATCCAGAGGAGATACGCCCAAGCCATCCGCTGAAGCCACGGGAAAACTCAAAAGGAGTGCACCAAGCGCGATAACGGCAGCAAAACTTGACATGGCCAAGGCAGCAGGGCGCCTGAAGAAAAAATCAACGAGCTCTTGAAATACCGCACCACGCGACCACAGCAACATCAGGGCAACAAGTTGATGAACCGCCAACATGCCAATGGCCAGTTCGGCAATACTCATGGAAAGCACAGCCCCCAGAATAGGCAACAAGCCAACCATCACCATTCTGCGATCATGGAAGAACAAAAAACGCCAGAACGGCAAACATCCGAGTATGGCAATAAAATGCAAGGAGAGGACAAGCCAGACCACGAAATCCAGTTTACCGTATCCAAAACCTATTCCACAGATGGTTACCAGCAAGCTTGCCATCAAAAGATGTCTCGCCGCAGGAGCGTTCGTCACAAGCCATTCATCTATAGGATTCTTCGACAGGATAAATTGAGCGGGTTCTTCGCTGACCTGGCCAAAGCCCAAACCCAAGACCTGAGACAGCAAGAGCAATAAGTGCCACAGAACAATGACGCCTGCGATAACCGTATCCGAAGCGAGGGGTGGGACAAAGAAGGACAAATGCACTGCAAACAGCAAAGATGAGACAAACCTTGCCCAACTGGCTCCCTTGAACGCAGCGATAACCAGCACTATGCTCAAAAACGCGGTTGCGATGCTGTAATAAAAGCCAAAGCTGTTGCTATGCCCGGCAGGGCCCCAAAATCCCATGGGCATGTGGACTACAAATTGCCCCATGATCACCATGGGTGCAGAACCAAGCACCCTGGCTGCGATCAGCCTTTGAGATGACTTTGTGCTATGCTGCACCCTCTCCACCAAAATGACTGCCTCCAATCCATCCAACCCATCGGGCTATTCTAACTCTTCATCCAGAGCATGCTCCAGAGCTTTTGAATGAACTTTTGCAGCGGTATGTACAGGGCTGCTACCCCAAAGGGGGTCCCAGCCTGCAGGATTTGCTGTGCAGTTGAACTGGACCTCCAGGCCAAACCTGGTGATACCTTCTTCCACTGCCATGCCAATGACTTTTTTTGCGGCCAGCCAGGTAGCGCCGCAAGGAGCACCCCTTTTTACGTGGATCTCCTTCAACACCCCACCTTCTGCCTTGGCCTTCAATACGGGCGCTCCATAAAGCTTCGCGTATGGACCCAGGACATCATTGGCAACAAGAGCACAACAAATGGGAGGACAAAACACACCACGTCCACTCAATTTCTGACCTGATGCGACAAGAACCACGTCATGTTCCTTACACCAGCGGGCTATCTCCTCAAGTATATCGGCCTGGGTTACGAAGGTCATGACAAGATCGGTATCCCTGATTTCTGCCAGGTACTGTTCCGGTTCATCTATGACTACAGGCAGGACGGCTGGCAACTTCATCACCTGCACGATTTCGAACCCGGCCTTATGCTCGCTCAGCCAACGGACCTTCGTCTCTCCGTCCATCCCCTGTTGGATTATGGAAATGCGTTGCATGATATTTGTCCCTATTTCAACACATCATCCACCAGCGCCTGTGCCTCTTTCTGGATCAGATGCAAATGTTCCTCACTCAAAAAGCTCTCAGCGTATATTTTGTATATATCCTCGGTTCCAGAAGGACGGGCAGCAAACCAGCCATTTGCTGTGACTACCTTCAAACCTCCCACGGGTTCGTCGTTGCCAGAGGCTTGCGTCAACTTGGCAACTATGGGATCTCCAGCCAGCATATCAGCACTCACATCGTCCGACGACAGGGCCTTGAGCCTGCTTTTTTGCTCGGGCGTTGCGGGAGCATCCTTTCGTTCATATACGGGATCGCCAAACCTTTCCGTAAGCTCCTTGTAAATGGAGGCGATGTCCTTGCCAGTCCCAGCAGTAATCTCTGCGGCCAGAAGATCCAGAATTATCCCATCCTTGTCAGTGGTCCACACGGTACCGTCCTGGCGTAAAAAACTTGCACCAGCGCTCTCCTCGCATCCAATACCCCGCTGTCCAGCATGCAGCCCTGGTACAAACCACTTGAAGCCGACCGGGACCTCCACGACTTTTCTGCCAAGATGCTCTGCGACCCTGTCCATCATTGAAGATGACACCAAGGTTTTTCCAACCGACACATGCGATGCCCATCTTTTTCGATGGGCAAACAGATACCATATGACAACGCTCAGAAAATGATTTGGATTCAGCAAGCCTCCTTTGGGTGTGACGATACCGTGTCTGTCCGTATCAGGATCATTGCCAAAGGCGACGTCAAACCTGTCCTTCAGGCCTATCAGGCCGGCCATGGCATATGGAGAAGAGCAGTCCATTCGTATTTCACCGTCCTTGTCGACAGTCATGAAACGAAAAGTCGGATCCTGCGACTTGTTGACCACTTCCAGGTCCAGGTGCCATCGTTCAACTATTGGTGCCCAATATGGCAAACCGGCACCACCCAGAGGATCCACTCCCAGCTTGAGCCCTGCTTGTGCCAAAAGGGCCATGTCCACCACGCTCCCCAAATCATCCACGTATGGAGAGACCAGATCCTCGAACACCGTGCTATCCATGGTCATGGCACGTTTTGAGGCAACTCTGTTTACCTTGTCCACTCCCCCGGCCAAGATCTCGTTCGCCCTCTTCTCTATACCGGCACTCACGCTTGTCCCGGATGGACCACCATGTGGAGGGTTGTATTTCATCCCTCCAAACCTGGGTGGATTGTGGGATGGTGTTACCACCACACCATCGGCAAGATTTGAATCTTTTCCTGCGTTATGAACGAGAATGCTATGGGAGATGACAGGGGTGGGAGTCGGTCCCATACCGTCCTGTAAAACAGTTGTAACATTGTTTGCAGAGAATACCTCCAGTGCAGTCTTGAGTGCTGGTT
This sequence comes from Myxococcales bacterium, assembly GCA_027031935.1. Lineage (GTDB taxonomy): Bacteria > Myxococcota > B64-G9 > B64-G9 > B64-G9 > JALVPF01. Next base: position 4,810 of record JALVPF010000115.1, read on the forward strand.
CGCTCAAAGCGTGGGTATCTCTTCCCAGGAACAGGGGCCCATTCACACCTTCTTTTTTCCTGTGCTCACAAATGGCCTGGCAAATGGCCAGGATGTGGTCTTCGTTGAAAGAACGCTCATGGGAACACCCCCTGTGTCCAGAGGTTCCAAACGACACTCTTTGGGACGTTTGTGAAACCTGGGGTTTGAGATCGTAGTAATCACCGATCAGTTTATCCACATGGATGAGGAGATCTTCGGTGGCCGGTTTGCCAGCCATGGGATCAAGAGCCATAGGTCACCTCCAGGAAAAAACTGTCATCAATCCTGCTCATCACAGGGTTTCAAATCCGGTTGTCGCTTGGCATCAGCAAAAACAAGATCGTGTTTTTTTAATGAAACGGTTCCAGGTGGCGAACTTCTGGGTTTTGAGACAAACCTGGCTCTAGTATAATGAACCGCCACCTTTTTACCTCCCCTGCTCTTTGAATACCATGCAGCCAGACGAGCAGCTTGCCTCACAGTATCCTTTGGCAGTCGATTGAGACCATCCGGGTTGCGCACCACGACATGAGAACCGGACGTGGGTGCCACGTGGAACCAAAAATCATTCTGCCCGGCTACCCGGAAGGTGAGATGGTCATTGTCCGAGGCACTCTTGCCAACCAGTATCTCAAAGCCGTCAGAAGACGTAAAACACATATATCCCCTCTTTTGCGAGCTGCTCCCTTGTTTGGGAGAATCACTTTTACCCGGCCTGCTCATGCACACTGGGTAACACAGTAATACAGGAATTGAAATGATCAGATGGCAACAAGTGACCAAAATCAATGAATGACAAATGTAGTCCACCTAACCTATTATGATCTGCCACAACAGCTCACTCTGGAGGCGAGAGAAAAGATGCCCACACGAACACCTACGATAATGCTCGTTGCAGTCTCTATCCTTGGGGCTTTTGCTGCACCTGGTTTTCTTTTTGCCATAGAGCCGGACAGTTCTCCGGCCATGGCATACCTGGGAATGGGCAAGGAAGACAATATTGAGATGTCGGATTTTCTTCTGGGCATCGCAGAGAGACAGCTCCGTTCCGATGTACAGATGAGGCCATACAAGGTCTTTGATCTGCTTGAAACTGGCTCGGTGGAAATAGACGATCTGGTGGCCCAAAACATCCCCGGCCTGGCCGACAAACTGGAACAGCTGAAAAAGGCAGAATTTGCCTACAGCTTGTTTCTGACCAAATTCAATGTAGACATGGACTCGGGTAAAAAGAAGGTAAGCGTGGAGTTGGCCGCTGGAATCGAGATCTACAAGCTCGACTTTCACAAGACACCAGCTTCATACGAACTTCTGATTTCTGCAGTAAAGAATGTGCCTGTTCGGGCTACAGGGCCATTGCGTGAACAGGGTGCGCTGGATCAACAGATGGCTCCAGTGGTCAAAAAGGCAGCAGACAAGGTAGGCAAATACCTGGGAATGCAATTGAGAAAAATGCCGCAATTCCAGGCGCAGGCAACCGTCAAGAGCGGCTCTGCTGACATGCTCGTCATACCCATGGGAAAAGATCTTGGGGTGGAACTCGACGATGCCTTCGATATCTTTAGACGTGACGCTTCCGGGAAACTCGAAAGGATTGCATGGGCAAAGGCCAGAAAGATCGAAAAAGACAGTTCCTACGCTGAAATAATCCTCTCCGATAGTGACTGGACCTTCAGTGGAGACGAGATCGCAGTGGAAGAGGAGACGAGTGTCGTATACCTC